>JAUSPV010000017.1 GCA_030652755.1 Caulobacter sp.
CTTCGACACGGCCCTTCGGGCCTGCTCAGGATGACGTGGAGATTTTCGCCCACCATACGTCATGGTGAGCAGCGCTGCAGGCGCGTGTCGAACCACGCAAGGCGCCTAAGCCCCGATCAGCGCCCGCGCCGCGGCCCGGGCGGCGTCGGTGATCTCGGCGCCGGCCAGCATGCGGGCGATCTCTTCCTCGCGGGCGTCGGGGGACAGGACCTCGACGGCGGTGCGGGTCATGGCCGCGTCGCCGCTCTTGCTGATGCGCCAGTGGGCGTCACCGCGCGCCGCGACCTGCGGGCTGTGGGTGACGGCCAGCACCTGGGCGTCGGCGGCCAGCCGGCGCAGGCGCAGGCCGACCGCGTCGGCCACGGCCCCGCCGACCCCCTGGTCGACCTCGTCGAAGATCATCAGCGGCTGGGCGCCCTTGGTCCGCGCGGCCAATGAGGCCTTCAGGGCCAGCGCGAAACGGGCCAGTTCGCCGCCCGAGGCGATGGACTCCAGCGGCCCGAACGGCGCGCCCGGGTTGGTGGCGATCTCGAAGGCGACGCGGTCCAGGCCCGTGGGCCCGGCCCGGTCCTCGGCCAGCGGCTCGACCACGACGCGGAATTTCGCCTTCTCCAGCTTCAGCGGCGCCAGCTCGCCCTCGACGGCGGCGGACAGGCGGTCGCCGGCGGCGCGGCGCTCGGCCGACAGCACGGCGGCGGCGTCCAGGTAGGTCTTGCGGGCGACAGCCTCGGCGGCCTGCGCGGCCTTGAGCTGGGCTTCCGAGGACTCGATGTTGCGCAGCCTGGCGCTGAGCTCGGCGCGCACCTGCGGCAGGGATTCGACCGGGACGTTCAGCTTCCGCGCCATGCCGCGCAGCGCGAACAGCCGCTCCTCCGCTTCCTCCAGCCGCTTGGGGTCGACATCGAAGGCCTCGGCGGCGGCGTCGATCGCCGCTTCCGCCTCGCGCACCTGGCTCAGCGCGGCGTCCACGGCCTCGGCGGCGGCCTCCAGCCGCTTCACGGCCGGGCCGTCCAGCGCCGCGCCGGCGTTGATCGCCCGCTCGCGCGCCCGTTCCAGGGCCCGGAAGGCCGAGGCGATGTTCTGGCCCAGCCGGCTGCCGCCCAGCGACTCGCGCGCGGCGGCGACTTCGGCCAGCGCCTTTTCGGACGCGCCGAGGATGGCCCGCTCCTCGGCCAGGGCCGTCTCTTCGCCGCTGCGGGCGTCGAGCCGGTCCAGCTCGCCCAGGCGCAGGGCGATCTCTTCCATGTCCGCGGCGGTGCGGGCGGCGAGGTCGCGCAGGCCGGCTGTCCGTTCCCGAGCCGCGCGCCAGCCGCTCCAGGCGGCGGCCACCTGGCTGACGGAAACACCGCCGAAGGCGTCCAGCAGCGCGCGGTGGGTGCGGGGATCGAGCAGGCCGACCGTCTCGTGCTGGCCGTGCACCTCGAGCAGCAGCGCCCCCAGCTCCTTCAGCGCCGCGACGCCGGTGGCCTGGTCGTTGACGAAGGCGCGGCTGCGGCCGTCGGCCGACAGCTGGCGGCGCAGGACCAGATCCTCGTCCCGCTCGTAGGCCAGACCCTTCTCGTCGAGAATGGCCCAGACGGCGTGATCGGGCGGCAGGGAAAAGATGGCGGTGGCGCTGGCCTGGGTCGCGCCCCGGCGCACCAGGCCGGCCTCGGCCCGCATGCCGGTGGCGAGGCCCAGGGCGTCGAGGATGATCGACTTGCCGGCCCCGGTCTCACCGGTCAGCGCCGTGAGGCCCGGACCTATGGCAAGGTCCAGGCTCTCGATGAGCACCACGTCTCGAATGGTCAGCCCGATCAGCATGGCGGGCAGTTTGTTCTACTATCGTTCTATGTCAACGGCCGAGCATGCGGTCGAGCATGCTCTTGCGCTTGGGCTTGGGCGCCGGGATCGCCGAAATGTCGGCTTCAGGCGGCGCGACGCGGGCCGGGTCGGCCGTCACCGCTTCGCCCGGGGGCGGCGGAGCCGGCTGCCTGCCGAGCATACGGTCGAGGTAGCTGACCTTGGCGCCGGCATCCAGCGGCGCCACAGCCGGCTGCAGGCCCTTGTCCGTCAGCAGCCGGTAGGCGTCGGCGTACCAGGGATCGCCCGGGAAGTTGTAACCCAGCACCGCGCCGTTGGCGGTCGCTTCGCCCATCAGGCCGAGTGTCGTGTAACCCTCGACCAGCCGGTAAAGCGCCTCGGGCGTGTGGGTGGTGGTCTGGTAGCGATCGATGACGGTCTTGTAGCGATTGAGGGCCGCAAGCGTCTGCCCCTGGCGCATGTAGTAACGGCCGATGGCCATTTCCTTGCCGGCCAGCTGGTCGTTGACCATGTCGATCTTCAGGCGGGCGTCGGCGGCGTATTCGGTGGTCGGATAGCGCGTGACGATGTCGCGCAGGGCGCTGAGCGCCTGCTCGGTCGACGCCTGGTCGCGGTTAACATCGACGATCTGCTCGAAGTAGCAGACGGCCTTCAGATAGTAGGCGTACACGACCGACGGATTGCCCGGGTAGAGCTGGATGAAGCGTTCCGCGTCATCGATGGCCCCGGCGTACTGGTTGGCCTGGTAGCGGGCGTAGGCCGCCATCAGGATCGAGCGACGCGACCATTCCGAATAGGGGTGCTGACGCTCGACCTCCTGGAAGTAGGACACAGCCTCGGTCCAGCGGCGCTGGTCGAGACGATAGGCGCCCGTCGTGTAGAGGAGTTCGACCGGGCGTTCCTGATAGGCGAGACGCGGAGCGGCCTTGCGGTCCCCCGCACAGGCGGCGAGAGCCAGAGACGCCGTCACGGCCGCAACGACGGCCACCGTGCGGCCATGCGATCTATGAAGCACTTACCCTCACCTCAAACCAGTTCGCGCCCCCGGCGCCTGTTGGCTTCTACACCACAGGAAGGCGGGCGCAAATGCGGCGAAAGCCGATCAAACCGCCTGAGCGAGTTCCGGAACCAGCGTGCGGACACGCCAGGCCTGCGGACGCGCCATCAACGCCCGAACCAGCTGGTTGTTCAGGCCGTGTCCGGCGTACAGGCCCTCGAAGCGGGCGAGCAGCGGCAGACCGGCGACATAGAGGTCGCCGACCGCGTCCAACGCCTTGTGGCGCACGAATTCATCCGGCCGGCGCAGGCCTTCGGGGTTCAGCACGCGGTCGCCATCCAGCACCACGGCGTTGTCCATCGAGGCGCCGCGCGCCAGGCCGGCGGCGCGCAGGGCCTCCACATCCTTCAGGAAGCCGAAGGTGCGGCAATCAGCCAGTTCTTCGCGGAAAGACTGCTCGGTGATTTCCAGATCGACCCGCTGGCGGCCGATCGGGGCCGAGTCGAACGCGATCTCGAACGCGACCTCGAAGCCATCGCAGGGCAGCAGGGCGGCGCGCTTGTCGCCCTCGACGACCTCGACCGGCTCCAGAACCTCGATGAAGCGACGCGACGCTTCCTGGCGGCGGCGACCGGCGCGGTCGAGAAACTGGATGAACACATCGGCCGAACCGTCGAGGATCGGCACTTCGGGGCCGTCCAGCTCGACGATGACGTTGTCGATGCCCAGGGCGCAGAAGGCGGCCATCAGGTGCTCGATGGTCGAGACGCTGGCGCCGGCGGCGTTGTTGATGACGGTGCCCAGGCGGGTCTGGCCGACAGCTTCGGCGCAAACACGGATGGCGTTGTCGATGTCCTTGATGTCGGTGCGCACGAAGGTGACGCCGGCGTCGATGGCGGCCGGACGCACCGCGACGCGCACATGGGCGCCGGTGTGCACGCCAACGCCCGCGAAGATCACGGGGCCGGCGACGGTGTGCTGATGATACGCCGACAGAGACACGAGCGACCTTTCAAGTCAGGGGGCCGGCGGTCTCCACGACCGCGCAACGCCCCACGTGCCATTTAGGAGTTATGCTGCGGCGCGGCAAAACAATCGCTGTTTCGGATTGTAACGACCAAAAGTCTTTGAAAATATTCGCGAAAAATGAAACCGCCGACCGGACTGTCGAAGTCCGGTCGGCGGGGTGTCGTCAGAATTCACGCAGGGCGGGAACGGCCGGCGGCCGCCTCGCCCGACAGGCTAGTTGGCGAGCCGTCGCAGGAAGGACGGGATTTCCAGATCGTCGGTCTCGTCGACATGCGGCTCCTCGACCGGCTGCGCGGCCGTCGAGGTCCGCCCCGTGGCGCGCGGCACGCCGCCCTCGAAGCGGGGCTGCTGTTGCTGCGGACGGCCGCCGAAGAGGCTCAGGAAGCCCTTGCGCTGCTGCCGGCTGTCGGTGAACGGGGTCTCCGCGTAGAGCGGCGCGTCGAAGTCCTCGTCCTCGGCGACAAGCGGATCGACGATCACCGTGCGGGGCGCCGGAGCCTGGATGACAGGCTCGGAGACCGGCGTGGCGATCGCAACGGGCTCGGGAGCCTCGAACGCCAGATCGGCCTGCTGCGCGTCCAGCGACATGGCGGGCTGGATCAGCTGGGACTCGGGCGTGACCCAGGACGGCGTCGGGGCCGGCTCGGCCGCGCGAGGCGCTTCATAGGCGGACGACTGGGCGTATCCTGCCGGCGCCGGCGCCGGCGCCGGGGCGGCCGGGGCCTGGTCGACGATCAGCGGCTTGGCGGTGGCGTTCACGCGCATCGTGCGTTGCGGCTCGATGGCGGCGATCGAGGCGCCGTCCATGCCGGTGGCGACCACCGACACGCGGATCGAGCCTTCCAGGGCCGGGTCGAAGGCTGCGCCGAAGATGACGTTGGCTTCAGGATCGACCTGGTCGGTGATGGCGTTGGCCGCTTCGTCGACTTCCAGCAGGGTCATGTCGAGACCGCCGGTGACGTTCACCAGCACGGCCTTGGCGCCCTTCAGCGAAACCTCGTCGAGCAGCGGGTTCTGGATGGCGTTCTGGGCGGCCATCAGGGCGCGGTCGTCGCCGGAGGCCTCGCCGGTGCCCATCATCGCCTTGCCCATCTCGGTCATCACCGTGCGGACGTCGGCGAAGTCGAGGTTGATCAGGCCCGGCAGCACCATCAGGTCGGTGATCGAGCGGACGCCCGAGTGCAGGACCTGGTCCGCCATGCCGAAGGCCTCGGCGAAGGTCGTGCGCTCGTTGGCGACGCGGAAGAGATTCTGGTTGGGGATGACGATCAGGGTGTCGACGTAGCGTTGCAGCTCGGCGATGCCCGCGTCGGCCAGCCGCATGCGGTGACGGCCCTCGAAGTGGAAGGGCTTGGTGACCACGCCCACCGTCAGGATGCCGCGCTCACGCGCGCACTTGGCGATGATCGGCGCGGCGCCGGTGCCGGTGCCGCCGCCCATGCCGGCGGTGATGAAGACCATGTGGGCGCCGTCGAGGTGCTCGCCGATCTCCGGCGTGCTCTCTTCGGCGGCGCTCATGCCGACTTCCGGGTGCGCCCCGGCGCCGAGCCCTTGCGTGACTTGCACGCCGAGCTGGATGCGGCGTTCGGTCTTGGCGAACTGCAGCTGCTGGGCGTCGGTGTTGGCGACGACGAACTCGACACCCTCGAGGCCGGCCTCGATCATGTTGTTGACCGCATTGCCGCCGGCGCCGCCGACGCCGAAGACGACGATCCTGGGCTTCAGTTCGGTGGTTTGTGGCGCGTACAGCTTCATAATGGGACCCCGTGTCCTGGCGTTCTTTCGAACAGTCCGGCGACCCGCGCGCCGGGAATGCCTTACGGCGGGGTTAATGTCGGACCCACATCCTTAATCGGCAGTTAACCGCATAGCGTGAGTCGTACCCGGGTCGAGCCGCCTCCGGAGCATTTTTGTTGTGGAGTAAGGGCTTGCGCGAATCAGCCCGGGAATTGCGGCTACAGATTGTCACGCAGCCAGGCCGCCACCTTGGTCACCGGTCCGGCGCCGGGATCGACCGGTTCACGGCGCTTGCCCGCGCCGGCCAGCACCTTGGCCGAGACCGCTTCGCGCGGACCGAAGGCGGCGCGATGCAGCACCCCGGCGGCGGCGCAGAAGGCGGGGCCGGTGACCGCATCGGCGAGATGCGGCACCCGGCGGGGACGGCCGAGCCGAACCGGGCGGTCGAACACCCGCACCGCGACCTCGCGAACCCCGGCCAGCTGGCTGGCGCCGCCGGTCAGGACGATGCCGGCGCCGGGCTCGATCAGGGCCCCGGCCTCTTTCAGCCGCTCACGCAGGAGCTCGAGCGTCTCTTCGACGCGGGGGGCGATGATGCCCTTGAGCAGGGACCGGGGCGCGATGACCGGACCCGCGCCCGGATCGTCGCCGCGCGGCGGCGCCTCGATCATCTCGCGGTCCTCGTTGGCCGAGGCGATGGCCGAGCCGTGCAGGGTCTTGATCCGCTCGGCGCCGGCGCGGGAGGTGGACAGGCCTCGGGCGATGTCCTGGGTGACGTGCTCGCCGCCGACCGCCAGGCACTCGACATGGACCAGGCTGCCGCCGCTGAACACCGCCGCCGAGGTCGTGCCGCCGCCCATGTCGATGCAGATGGCGCCCAGGTCCATCTCGTCCTCCTCGAGGGCGGCGAGGGCCGAGACGAACGGCGCGGCGACCACGCCCTCGAACTGCAGGTGGGCGCGCTCGACGCAGTGGCCCAGCGTCTGGAAGATGGTCTCGGCGATGGACACGACGATCAGGTCGACGCCCAGGCTCTTGCCGAACATCGAGCGGGGGTCGCGCACGCCGCGCTGGCCGTCGACCGACCAGGCGATGGGCAGGATGTGCAGCGGCCGGCGGCCGGGCAGGCGGATCTGGGCCAGGGCCGCGGCCAGGGCGCGTGAACAGTCGTTGTCGGTGATCGGCCGGGCGCCGATGGAGACCCGTGCGCCGACCCGCTGACTGCCCAGCTGGCCGCCGGCGGTGGCGATGGTCACACCCTGGACGCTGACGCCGGCCACGGCTTCGGCGCGCTCGACCGCCAGGGCGATAGCCTCGGCCGCCTCGTCCATGCTGGCGATGGAGGCGCCCTTGACGCCGCGCGACTGGACATAGCCGACACCGGCGGTGGTCAGGGTGCGGTCGCCCCGGCGGACGCCCTCGGGCTTCATCACGAAGCAGGCGACCTTGGACGCGCCCAGATCGACGGCCGCGATCACCGGCTGGCGCGCCAGCGCCGCCTTCAGGCCATCCCGCGCCTGCTTGCGATCATCCGTCCGTGACATCGACTTGAGCACCCCGCCCGCCGCTTTCTTATACGCCTGCCGCGACAGGCGGATGGCCTGGCGCTGGTGTTTCACGCGGCCGCAGGGCGATCAGGCCCGGCTCCCGTAGATCAATTCGTTCGAATCCCAGTTCCAGGATCCGCTGACGCTGGTCGAGCTGGTCGAGGCGGATCAGCGCCGACTCCTCGTCCACCGCCGGCAGCTGGACGATGCCGCCATCCTTCAGCCGCAGGTCCCACCGCCGGCCGTCGACGCGCACCAGCGCCTCGAGGCGGTCGCGCAGACGCGGACGCGACTGCACCGCCGGCAGGATGGCGGCGGCGGCGTCGTTGGCCCCCTCCCCCACGATCAGCGGCAGCTGCGGGAAACGACCGGGGTCGGCCTCCGGGATCGCCTGGCCGCCGCCGTCGATGACGAAGGTCCGGCCCCGTGATTGCCAGACCGCCAGGGTCTCGCGTTCCTCGATGGCGATCACCACGGTGTCAGGCAGCAGGCGCACGACCTGCGCGTTCTTGACCCAGCCCACGCCGGCCACGGCCTGACGAACCTGTTCCAGGTCGACGTCGAGGATCGGCTGGCCGAGCGACAGGCCGGTGGCGTCGAGGATGGCCTGCTGCGCCATCGGCGAGGCGCCCTGCACGTGAACCTTGTCGACGCGGAAGCCGAGGCCGGCCGTCTGGCCGGCGACCGCCGAGCCGAGGCCATGGGCCAGGCGCTCGCCGCGATGTCCGGTGGCCAGGGTCACGACGAGACCGATGGTCAGCACGGCGCCGGCGACGCCGAGCGCGACCATGGGCGGCAGCACGCCTTGCGCGGCGCGCAGCTTGGCCGCGGGCCTTGGCGCCTGGGAGGCTTTCCGGGGTCCACCCCTGTTTGCGGGCGCTTTGGCCCGGGGCTTGACGCTACCGCGCCCCGCCCCCCGCATTGCCGCGGGCATACGCATCCTCCACGATCCAGAGCACTAGTTGGTCAAACGAAGTACCCAGATGCGCCGCCTGTTCTGGAACCAGAGAGGTGGGAGTCATGCCGGGCTGCGTATTGACCTCCAAGAGGACCAGAAGACGCTTAACAGGGTCATAACGGAGGTCGCTTCTGGTCACGCCGCGACAACCAAGCGCAGCGTGAGCGAGCTCTGAAAGGCGAAGGGCGCGGTCGAAATCCTCCGGGGGCATGCGGGCCGGCACGACGTGCTCGGACCCGCCCTCGGCGTACTTGGCGTCGTAGTCGTAGAAGCCGGTGCGCGGGACGATCTCGGTGACCGTCTGGGCCTTGCCGTCCATGACCGCGACCGCCAGCTCCAGACCGGCGATATAGGGCTCGACCATGACCTCCTCGCCGAAGGTCCAGGACGGAGCCACCACCTCCTGCGGCGGGCTGTTGGCGCCCTCGAAGACCAGGAAGACGCCCACCGAGGATCCCTCGGCGTTGGGCTTCACCACATAGGGCGGCGGCATGACGTGGTCGCGGGCGACGTCATGGCGGTTGTAGAGCCCGCCGCCGGGCACCGTCACGCCGGCGGCGGCCAGCACCGCCTTGGACTTGGCCTTGTCCATGGCCAGGGCCGAGGCCAGCACGCCGCAGTGGGTGTAGGGGACGCCCAGCGTCTCCAGCACGCCCTGAACACAGCCGTCCTCGCCCCACTCCCCGTGCAGGGCGTTGAAGCAGACGTCGGGCTTCAGGGCGGCGAGCACCTGGGCCAGGTCACGGCCCGCGTCGACGCGGGTGACCCTGGCGCCCAGGTTCTCCAGCGCGCCGGCGCAGGCGGCCCCGGAGACGAGGCTGACCTCCCGCTCGGATGACAGACCGCCCAGCAGGACGGCGATGTGGTGACCCTGTAGCGGCAGGCTCATTTGGCGTCCTTCAGAGCGCGGAAGTCGATGTCGCTGTCGGCGATCATGTAGATGACGGCGGCCCAGGCGGCGACGTTGTGGTCGAGGCTGAGGCGGTCGACCTTGTCGATGGTGTCGTCCTCGGAATGGTGGAAATCGAAGTAGCGGCTGGCGTCCTGGCGGAGGCTGAAGACCGGAACGCCGGCGGCCTGAAGGCCTGAGGTGTCCGCGCCGCCGGATCGCGCCGGCTCCGACGACACGAGGATCTTCAGCGGCGCCAGCAGGCTCGACAGCTGATTGCGGATCGGATGCGCGGCCGCCCCCTGCGGCAACATCAGCGCATAGATTCGGTCGCCGCCCAGATCGCTTTCGCTGGCGACGACCAGGTTGCCGATCTCGCCGGCCCGGGCCTTGGCGTAGGCCTCGCTCGAGCCGCCGCTCTCCTCCGAGCCCCACATGACCACGCGGATCGTCCGCTTCGGATGGCGCGGCAGATCGCCGATCAACTTCGCCGCCGCCGTGGTGATGGCGATGCCGGAAGCGTCGTCGATGGCGCCGGTCCCGACATCCCAGCTGTCCAGGTGGCCGCCGATGACGATGATCTGCTCAGGGCGCTCGCTGCCGAGGATGTCGCCGGAGATGTTCCAGGCGACGTTGTCGGGGTTGGTGGTCGAGGCGAGGCTGAGCTTCACCTTCACCGGCCCCCGGGCGGCGAGGCGCTCCAGCAGCTCTGCGTCCGGCACGCCCAGCGCGGCGGCGGGGATCTTCGGCGCGTCGTCGGCGTATCGGAAGGCCCCGGTGTGCGGCAGGCGCGAGTCCGAGGTCGAGATCGAGCGGACGAGGTAGGCCACGGCGCCGCGCCTTGCGGCCTCCGACGGGCCGGACCGCCGGGCGACGCCGGCGGCGCCGTAGCCCGCGCCGTCCTGGGTGCGGGTCATGGCCTGGGTCACCACGGCGATCTTGCCGGTCAGCGACCCGGCCGGCGCGGCCAGCAGGTCGGCGTAGGCCCGGAACACCACGACCTCGGCCTCGATCCCCCTGGCCGGCGTCGGGACGGAGCCGCCAAGGCCCAGGATCGACAGTTTGAACGGATAGGGCGCCACCACCGAGGCCGACTCCGCGCCGCGCGTCCAGGACGGTTTGGCGAATTCCTCGACCGTGATGTTGGTGAAGCCGAGGTCCCTGAACGTCTGCACGCCCCAGTCCTTCGCCCGGACCATGGCGGGAGAGCCGGTCGGGCGCGGCCCGACGTCGGTGGTCAGGTCCTCCAGCAGGGTCCAGGCGGTGGGATCGGCGAGCGCCCGGTCGCGCACGGCGGCTGCGGTGTCGACGGGCTCGGCGGCGAGCGCGGGGGACGACAGGGCGAGGACGGCCGCGAGGGCGAGCATGGAAATTCGCATGTCAGGCGGGTGCGACAGGCGGGCCGCCAAGTCAAGCGAGGGGTGGTCTGGATGCGGTCAAGATTTGGCGCAGCCTGGCGGCGGGAACCGGGAGCCCTCGGCCGGCAGGTCGCCGTTCAGCGCCCGCGCGTCAGGTGGCGGTACTCCACGAGGCGTTCCTTGTCGCGGCGCACCTGCTCACCGATCGTGTTGTCCAGATCGAGGGTCGAGTAGCGGATCCATGAGCCCGTATCGAGCTTGTCCTGGACCAGGGTCACCGGCGTGCGCCAGCGGAAGAAGGACGCCCAGGACACCGCCAGGCCGAGAACCACGGCCAGACCCTGCAGCACCCGGAACGTCACGCCGCCCTCGGCCGGCGCCGACAGCCCGGCCAGCGACCAGATCCACAGACCCAGCACCAGAAGGGCCAGGAACCCGCCGGCCCAGTCCATCCAGTAGCGCTCGCGGCGCACGCGCCACATCGACACCTGGATGTACTTTTCCAGGTACTCCATCCGCGCCGCGATCCACATCAACAGGCGGATCAGGAAGGCCGAACGCTTGCCCCAGGCCGGGCCGTCGCTCTGGAAGTGGGTCTCGGACTGGTCGGGCAGCGCCCGGATGGTGGTGTAGTCGTTCTGGAGCGTCCGCGTGTACTGCACGATCTCGCGCGACAACGAATAGGAGCGGTTCTCCAGCCCCAGCCGGTACTGGGTGAAGACCAGGGTGTTGACCCCGAAGAACAGGCCGACGACCAGCAGCATGGCGACGCCGACGGCGATGGCCTGCGGGCCGGCCCCCACGATCACCCCCTGCAGCAGCATCGCGCCGGAACCGGCCAGCAGCCACAGGCCGGCAAGGGCCACGATCTGCATCATGCGCTTGCCGAGCATGTAGGTCAGCAGCCAGCGGAAGATCAGGCGGCCGTAGGCGGAAATCTCTCGCCGCATCTGCGCATCGTCGGGGAAGCGCTCCTCGACCTGGCGCTTGAACAGGACGTGGAAGCGGTCCGGTTTGCGGTTCTGCTCGCCGAACGGAAAGATCTCCAGCGGCGCGTTGTAGTAGAGGTCGATCCGCCGCGAGATGGCCGCCTCGACCGACGCATCGAGCGACAGGAAGTCGGCGCTGGTGAACAGGCGGGCGCTTTCGTCGATATCCGGATCGGTCGCCGACATGGCCTGCCGTCCCTCGTGCGCGGGGCGCACCAGGTCAGGGTCGGCGGGGGGGTGATCGTGATCGTGTCCAGACATGTGCCGAGGGCGCCCCAGTAACGTCCCCCTAGGCATACGACACAATCGGCCGCGCGGCCACGGCGTTCCCGTGTTCGACGAACCGGATCAGGCCGGCTTGCCGATCCGCTTGATTTCCCACTGCAGATCGACGCCCGTCTTCGCCTTCACGTCGGCGCGCACGGCATCGCCCAGACCCTCGAGGTCGGCCGCCGTGGCCTCGCCCGGGTTGATCATGAAGTTGCTGTGCAGGTCGCTGAACATCGCCCCGCCGCCGGTCGCCCTGAACAGCTTGCCGCGCCAGCCGGCCTCGTCGACCAGCTTCCAGGAGGAGTGGCCCTCGGGGTTCTTGAAGGTCGAGCCGCCGGTCTTTTCGCGGATCGGCTGGGTGGTCTCGCGGCGGGCGGTGATCTCGTCCATGCGGGCCTTCACGGCGGCGGGATCGTCGGGCGTCCCCCGGAACACCGCCTGGATCCAGAACGTCGAGTTCTCGGGCACGACGGTGTGGCGGTAGGTGAAGCCGAAGTCCTCGTTCTCCCAGACGCGCATCTCGCCGGTGCGGTCGTAGCCGACGGCGCTGACCAGCACGTCCTTAGTCTCACGGCCGTAGCAGCCGGCGTTCATGGTCAGGGCGCCGCCGATCGTGCCGGGGATGCCGACGAAGAACTCCAGACCCGCCAGCCCGGCCTTGGCGGCGGCGCGGGCCACCTGGGCGTCGAGCGCGGCGGGACCGGCGATGACCAGGTCGCCGTCGACCAGCACCTCGCCCCAGGCCTTGCCGGCGCAGCGAATGACCACGCCCGGCACGCCGCCGTCGCGGACGATGACGTTGGAGCCGACGCCCAGCGCCGTGACCGGAACGCCCTGCGGCAGCTGGCGCAGGAAGTCGGCCAGGTCCTCGGGATCGGCCGGCAGGAACAGCACCTCGGCCGGCCCGCCGACCCGGAACCAGGTGAACGGCGCCAGCGGCTCGTCGAACAGCAGCTTGCCGCGTACGGCGGGGAGGTTGGCTTTCCAGGTCATTTCGAACGCCCTGCGTGGTTCGACACGCGCTGCGCGCTGCTCACCATGACGTACTCAGAATACGTCATCCTGAGCAGGCCCGCAGGGCCGTGTCGAAGGACGCACGACCTCACGTCCCCAACGCCTCAAGCTGCCCCGGCAGGGCGTAGGACCAGCTGGTGATGTCCCCCGCCCCCAGCAACACGACCATGTCCCCCGCCTTCGCCTCCTCGGCGATCATCCCGGCCAGGGCGGCGGGGCTCTCCAGCGGCAGGGCGCGGCGGTGGCCGAAGCGGCGCAAGCCCTCGATCAGGCCGTCGCGGTCGATGCCCGGGATCGGCGCTTCCCCGGCCGTGTAGACGTCGGCCACGATGACCACGTCGGCGTCGTTGAAGCAGGCGCTGAACTCGGCCATCAGGTCGCGCAGCCGGGTGTAGCGGTGCGGCTGGACCACGGCGATGACCTTGGCGTCCGGCGTCATGGCCCGGGCCGCGGTCAGCACGGCGGCGATCTCCACCGGATGGTGGGCGTAGTCGTCGATGATCCGCACGCCGTTCACGACCCCGGTGGTGGTGAAGCGCCGCTTTACGCCGCCGAAACCCTTCAGGCCCGCCCGGATGCCGGCCTCGTCGACGCCCAGCTCGCGGGCGACGGCGATGGCGGCGCAGGCGTTCATGACGTTGTGCAGCCCGGCCATCGGCAGGGTCAGGCCCTCGTAGCGGATCGGCTCCCCGGCCAGCGGGGTGATCAGCACGTCGAACCGCGCGCCGTCGGGGCCCATGGTGATGTGCTGGGCGCGAACCTCCGCCTGCGGATTGGTCCCGTAGGTGACCAGCCGCCGGTTCTCGATCCGGGCGGCCATGGCCTGGACCTCCGGGTGGTCCACGCAGACCGCCGCGAAGCCGTAGAAGGGGATGTTCTCGACGAAGTCCTGGAAGCCCTTCTTGACCGCTTCGAAGTCGCCCCAGTGGTCCAGGTGCTCGGCGTCGATGTTGGTGACCACCGCGACGGTGGACTTCAGCTTCAGGAAGGTGCCGTCGCTCTCGTCGGCCTCGACGACGATCCAGTCGCCCTCCCCCACCTTGGCGTTGGTGCCGTAGGCGTTGATGATGCCGCCGTTGACCACGGTGGGATCCAGGCCGCCGGCGTCCAGCAGCGCGGCGATCATCGAGGTAGTCGTGGTCTTGCCGTGGGTGCCGCCGACGGCAACCGAGAACTGAAGTCTCATCAGCTCGGCCAGCATCTCGGCGCGGCGGACCAGCGGAAGGCGGCGCTCGCGGGCGGCGACCATCTCGGGATTGTCGGCCTTCACGGCGGTCGAATAGACGATGGCCGAGGCGTTCTCGACGTTGGCGGCCTGCTGGCCGATGAAGATCCTGGCGCCCAGCTTCTCCAGCCGCTCGGTGTTGGCGCTGGCCTTCAGGTCGCTGCCCTGAACCGTGTAGCCGATGCGGATCATGATCTCGGCGATGCCGCTCATGCCGATGCCGCCGATGCCGATGAAGTGCACGGGACCAAGTTCGAAGGGTACGGGGCGGCGGCGCTGGTTCATGGGAAGCGGCTTAGACGATTTGCGGGGCGGCCGGAATACGGGCGTTGACGTCACTGCGTCCTTCGACACGCCCGCTGCGCGGGCTGCTCAGGATGACGTAGATTGAACGCTACCCAAGAACGTCATGCTGAGCAGCGCCGCAGGCGCGTGTCGAAGCACGCAGGGCGCCAGCGTCCTACCCCCCCAACGCCGTCCGCTCGACCAGATCGGCCAGCTTCTCGGCCGCGTCGGGCCTGGCCACGGACCGCGCGCCCCTGGCCATGTTGGCCAGCCAGGCGGGATCCTTCAGCAGCGCCTTCAGGGCCGCGGTCATGGCGTCAGCCGTCAGTTCGTCCTCGGAGGCCACGGCGGCGGCGTCCGCGTCGGCCAGCAGTTTGGCGTTGAAGGTCTGGTGGTCGTCGACGGCGATCTTCAGCGGCACCAGCAGCGACGGCTTTCCGGCCACCGCCAGCTCGCAGACCGTCGAGGCGCCGGCCCGGCCGATGACCAGGTGCGCGTCGCGCAGCCGGCCGGCCATGTCGCGGAAGAAGGGCGCCACCTCGGCCTTGACCATGGCGTCGGCGTAGATGCGCCGGGCGATGTCCATGGATTCCTTGCGGGTCTGCTGCTGGACCACGATCCGGGCGCGCAGGTCTTCGGGCAGACGCAGGATGGCCTCGGGAACCATCTCCGACAGCAGGCGGGCGCCCTGGCTGCCGCCGGTGATCAGCAGACGGATCGGGCCGTCCGCCGTCGGGGGCTCATAGGCGAGGTCGGCCAGCGCGCGGATATCGGGGCGCACCGGATTGCCGATGACGCGCGCCCTGGCCTTCACCTTCGGACTGGCCTTTTCCAGCGTCGGGAAGGCGCAGGCGACTTCCTTGACGCTGCCGGCCAGGAAACGGTTCACGCGGCCCAGGACCGCGTTCTGCTCGTGGATGACCGTCGGCCGGCCCTGGCTCAGCGCCGCCAGCAGGGACGGCAGGGACGGATAGCCGCCGAAGCCGACGACGACCGCCGGGTCCATGCGCTTGAAGAAGCCGCGGGCCTGCATCGTGCCCTGAAGGACGGCGGCGCCGGCCTTGAGCATCCCCACCGGGTCGCCGGGACGGGCCGTGGCGGCCGAAAGCGTGATGCGCAGATCGGCCGGAAACTTGTCGGCGTAGAGGGCGCCGCGCTCGTCCGTCGCCAGCAGGACCCGCCAGCCCCGCGCCGTCAGCACCTCGGCCAGGGCCTGGGCCGGAAACATATGACCGCCGGTTCCCCCGGCGGCGACCACTGCAAGTCTGGCGCGCATGGAGCTACTCTCTAGGCGAAGGCGCCGGCGCGGGCGAGGCCTTCGTTGGCCGTGTAGGCGCCCGGCCGTTTGCGGGTCAGTCCCAGCGCCATGCCCAGGGTCAGGCCCATGGCCAGCATCGAGGAGCCGCCGTAGCTGATGAACGGCAGCGTCATGCCCTTGGTCGGGATCATGTTGAGGTTCACCGCCACATTGATCAGCGCCTGCTGCCCGACCAGCACGAACAGCCCGGCGGCGGCCACCTGCTCGAAGGGATCGGACAGCCGCAGCGCCCGGTAGAGGCCGCGTATGACCAGGAAGGCGAACAGGCTGATCAGGGCCAGCGAGAAGATCAGGCCGTATTCCTCGGCCAGCACCGAATAGGCGAAGTCGGTGTGCATGTCGGGCACGCCGCGCTTCATCACCCCCTCGCCGGGTCCGCGGCCGAACAGCCCGCCGGCGGCGATGGCCTCGGACGCCTGGCTGATCTGGTGCTTGTCGGCCTTGTCGGGGCTCAGGAAGGTGTCGACCCGCGCATGGACGTGCGGGATCAGGAAGTAGGTGCTGCCCAGACCGATGACGGCGGTGACGCCCAGCCCCATGATCCAGCTGATCGGCACCCCCGCCATCCAGAAGGCCGCGCCGAAGGCCACGGTGATCAGCACGGTCTGGCCGACGTCCGGCTGGATCAGCAGCAGCGCCACGGCCAAGCCGTAGAGGCAGAAGGCGATGAAGACGCCGGGCACGCCCTCGCCCTTCTGGCCCTCGGCGAACATCCAGGCGACCAGCACGATCAGCGCCGGCTTCATGAACTCCGACGGCTGAAGGGTGAAGCCGGCGATGTTGATCCAGCGCGTCGCGCCCTTGGCCTCGTGCCCCAGGAACGGCAGCGCCGCCATCAGCAGGATGGTCAGGACATAGACGATGAAGGCGGTCCGCCGCACGCCCCGCGCGGTCATCATCGAGCTGACCACCAGAATGGCCAGGGCCGCGACGCCGAACACGCTCTGGCGGATCGCGAAGTGGAAGGAGGCGTCGTAGTGCAGGCGGGCGGCGGCGGCCGGGCTGGTGCCGAACGACAGCAAGACGCCCAGGGTGATGAGGATGGCCACCGCACCCAGCAGCCAGTGGTCGGTCGTCCACCACCAGCGGCCCAGGGCGGTGCGATCGGAGCGCGCGAACGGGTGGACGCTGTTGGTCATGCGCGCGCTCCCCTGAGGGCGGGCCGGTCGAGGCCCTCGACGGCGGCGCGGAACGCCTCGCCCCGGGCCTCGAAATCGCTGAACTGGTCGA
Organism: Caulobacter sp.; assembly: GCA_030652755.1. Lineage (GTDB taxonomy): Bacteria > Pseudomonadota > Alphaproteobacteria > Caulobacterales > Caulobacteraceae > Caulobacter. The sequence goes on from JAUSPV010000017.1 coordinate 16,650, forward strand.
AGGAGGCGCAGGCCGGCGACAGCAGGACGACGGCGTCCTCGCCGCTGGCGTCGGCGTCGGCCCAGGCGGCGGCCACGGCGGCCTCGATCGTGCCGGCCTTCAGATAGTCGGCCTTGCCGTCCAAAGTCCGGGCGAAGTCGTCCTGCGCCTCGCCGACGAGGTAGGCCTTCGCCAGGCGCGGGAACAGGTCCTCGAGCGCGGCGATGCCGTCAGACTTCGCCCGGCCGCCGGCGATCCAGTAGACGCGCGGATAGCTGCTCAGCGCCTGGCGCGCGGCGTCGGCGTTGGTGGCCTTGGAGTCGTTGACGAAGCGCACCAGGCCCCGGACTCCGACCGTCTCCATGCGGTGCGCCAGGCCCGGGAAGGTCATCAGCCCCTCGGCGGCGACCTCGGCCGGGATGCCCAGCGCGCGGGCTGCGGCGTAGGCGGCGGCGGCGTTCTGCCAGTTGTGGCGGCCGGGCAGCGAGCGGGCCCGCACCAGGTCGGCGACCTCGATCACCCGGTCGCCGGTGGCGTCATAGAGCACGCCCTGAATCGCGTAGACGCCACGCCCCATCGAGCGGCTGGCGCTGATCGGCCAGATGGTCCGGCGGTTGGCGGCGGTGATCTCGGTGCAGATGCGCTGGCACCAGGCGTCATCGACCCCGATGATGGCGGTGTCGCCCTTGCCCTGGTTGAGCAGCACCCGGCGCTTGGCGGCGACATAGCCCTCCATGCCGCCATGGCGATCCAGGTGGTCGGGCGAGATGTTCAGCAGCACGGCCGCGTCGGCCTTGAGGCTGCTGGTCAGGTCCAGCTGGTAGGACGAGGTCTCCAGCACATAGACAGCGCCGCCGTGCATGTCCTCCAGGCCCAGCACGCCGTAGCCGATGTTGCCGCCGATCCGGGTGTCCCGACCGGCGGCGGCGCACAGGTGGCCCAGCAGCGCGGTGGTCGTCGACTTGCCGTTGGTGCCGGTGATCGCCGCGATCCTGGGCCGCTTGTGCGGCGGCGCGGCGTTGACGGTGCGGGCGAAGAGCTCGATGTCGCCGAGCACCTCGACCCCCGCGGCGGCGGCCTTCTCGACCGACCAGTGCGGCTTGGGGTGGGTCAGCGGGATGCCGGGCGACAGCATCAGGGCGGCGAAGTCGGACCAGTCGGCGGCCTTGAGATCCTCGACCGCGAAGCCCTCGGCGGCGGCGGTCTCGCGGCTGGCCGGATTTTCGTCCCAGAGCGCGACCTGCGCCCCGCCGGCCACGAGGGCGCGCGCCGCCGTCAGCCCGGTCCTGCCCAGACCGAGAACGGCGACCTTGCGTCCCTCGAAACCGCGAACGGGGATCATGACCGGGGCTGCCTCCCTACCTGAGCTTGAGGGTTGCGAGGCCGATGGCGGCAAGGATCAGGGAAATGATCCAGAAGCGGATCACCACGGTGGACTCGGCCCAGCCGAGCTTCTCGAAGTGGTGGTGTATCGGCGCCATCAGGAAGATGCGCTTGCCGGTGCGCTTGAAGTAGAGGACCTGGATCATCACCGACAGCGCCTCGGCGACGAACAGGCCGCCGACGATGGCCAGGACGATCTCGTGCTTGGTGGCCACGGCCACGGCGCCGAGCGCGCCGCCCAGGGCCAGCGAGCCGGTGTCGCCCATGAAGATCTTGGCCGGCGGGGCGTTGTACCAGAGGAAGCCCAGGCCCGCCCCGATGATGGCACCGCAGAAAACCGCGATCTCGCCGGTGCCGGGCACGAAGTGGACCTGCAGGTACTGGGCGAAGTTGTAGTTGCCGACCAGGTAGGCGATCAGGCCGAAGGTGGCCGCGGCGATCATCACCGGCACGATGGCCAGGCCGTCGAGGCCGTCGGTCAGGTTCACCGCGTTGGACGCCCCGATGATCACGAAGGCGCCGAAGGCGATGTAGAACCAGCCCAGGTCCAGCAGCAGGCGCTTGAAGATCGGGAAGGCGACCGAAGTGCTCAGCTGCGGCGTGTCGGGCGAGACCTGGCCGAACATCACCAGGATGGTCACGGCGGCGACCGCCACAAGCGCCTGGATGCCCAGCTTCACGCGGCCCGAAACCCCGGCCGTGGTCTGTTTGGTGACCTTGTCGTAGTCGTCCATGAAGCCCAGCACGCCGAAGGACAGGGTGACCATCAGCACGACCCAGACGTAGATGTTGGTCAGGTCGGCCCACAGCATCGTGCCGCCGACCATCCCGGCCAGGATCATCAGCCCGCCCATGGTCGGGGTGCCGGCCTTCTCGAGCACGTGGCGCTCGATCCCTTCCTTGCGGATCGGCTGGCCCTTGCCCTGGCGAGCCCGCATCCAGGCGATGAAGCGCGAGCCCATCGCGACGGCGATGATGAAGCCGGTCGCCGTCGCCATGAACGTCCGAAATGTAAGATATTTCAGCAGGTTGAGCGCCGGCAGCGCGTCCCGCATCTCTGACAGCCAATACAGCATCAGGCCTTGTCCCCCCCATGGCCGACTGACGCCAGGGCGGCCGCGATGACGCTGGCCCGGCTTCCGTTCGATCCCTTGACCATCACCAGGTCGCCCGGCCGCACGGCCAGGGCGATCCGCGGCGCAAGCTCGACCGCCTCATCCGCGTAGCCGCCCCGTCGAGTCGGCGGAAGGGCGTCCCAGAGCGATTTCATCAGCGGCCCGGCGCAGAAGACCAGGTCGATGCCGGCGGCGTTGATCGGCGCGGCAAGTCCGGCATGGAAGTCGGCGCCCTGGCCGCCCAGCTCCAGCATGTCTGTCAGCGCGACGATCCGCCGCCCCGTCGCCTTGCGCCCGCCCAGGGTGCGGAAGGCGGCGTTCATCGAGATCGGATTGGCGTTGTAGCTCTCGTCGATCAGGGTGAAGGCGCCGCCGGCGATGGCGACGGTCTTCTCCGCGCCCCGTCCGGCCAGAGGCGCGAAGCCGGCCAGGCCGGCCAGCGCCGTCTCGCGGGAAACATCCATGGCCTCGACGGTCAGCAGCACGCAAAGACTGTTCAGGCCCGAGTGCAAGCCGGTCTGCAGCAGCGGGAACTCAAGCGCCTCGCCGTCGATCACCGCATGGACCGTGGCGCGTTCCTCGCCGGCGACGAAATCGACCAGCCGGGCGTCGACGCCCTCGCCGGAGCCGAACGACCGCACGGTGGCGCCGATCTTCAGCGCCTCTGCCTTCAGCAGGTCGAACCAGGCGTTGTCGGCGTTCAGCACCGCGACGCCGCCCGGTTCCAGGCCGGCGAAGATCTCGGCCTTGGCCTTGGCCACGCCGGTCTCGCCGTCGGGGAAGTTCTCGATGTGGACCGGGCCGACGGTGGTGATGGCCACCACGTGCGGCGCCACGAACCGCGACAGAGGCGTGATCTCGTCGGCATGGTTCATGCCGATCTCGAAGACGGCGCGTTCGGTGTCGCGCGGCATCCGCGCCAGGGTCAGCGGGACGCCGATGTGGTTGTTGTAGGACTTCACCGACGAGTGCCAGCGGCCGGCCAGCGTCAGGCAGGCGGCGATGGCCTGGGTGACGCTGGTCTTGCCGACCGAGCCGGTGATGGCCGCGCGCCGCGCGCCGCAGCGCTCACGCGCCGCCACGCCGAGCTGCTCAAGCGCGACGAAGGTGTCCCCGACCCGCAGGTGCGGGCCATCGACCGGCTGGCTGGCCAGAAGGGCGGCGGCCCCCGAGGCGAGCGCGCCGGCAGCGAACTCGTGACCGTCGCGGACCCCGGCCAGGGCCACGAACAGGTCGCCCGGCTCGACCGAGCGGCTGTCGATGGACACCCCGCTGACGGTGAACGGGCCGCCGACGACGGTGCCGCCGGTGACGGCGGCCAGCTCATCAGATGTCCAGAGGGCGTCAGACATGCGCGGCCTCCAGCCCGAGGGCGGCGGCGGTCTCGACGACGTCGTCGAAGGGGTGGGTGACGCCGGCGATGGTCTGGCCCTGTTCATGGCCCTTGCCGGCCACGACCAGCACGTCGCCGCCCGCCAGCATGGCCACGCCGGCGCGGATCGCCTCGCGCCGGCCGCCGATGTTCAGGGCGCCCGGCGCGCCGGCCTGAACCTCGGCCCGGATGGCGGCCGGGTCTTCGGAGCGCGGGTTGTCGTCGGTGATGATGGCCACGTCGGCCAGCCGCGCGGCGATCTCGCCCATCAGCGGGCGTTTGGTGCGGTCGCGGTCGCCGCCGGCGCCGAAGACGACCAGCAGGCGGCCCTCCGTGTGCGGACGAAGCGCCTTGAGCACCGTCTCCAGACCGTCGGGCGTATGGGCGTAGTCGACATAGGCCACGCCGCCGGCCCGGGCGCCGACGCGCTGCAGACGGCCGGGCGCGCCCTTCAGATGCTCCAGCGCCGCGAACACCTCGGCGGGCGCCTCGCCGGCGGCGATGCACAGACCGGCGGCGACCAGGGCGTTGTCGGCCTGGAAGGCGCCGGCCAGCGGCAGGTGAACGGTCGTGGTCGTTCCGGCATGCGCCAGCGTCAGGCGCTGGCCGTCGGAGGCCAGGACGCGGTCGACCACGCCGATGCCCTCGCCGGCCGTCCCGGTCGACAACACCGTCTGGCCAGCGGCGACCGCGGCGGCGGCGAACACCGGAAACTGGTCGCTGTCGGCATTAAGCACGGCGGTCGCGCCGCGCGGCAGCAGGGTGTCGAACAGGCGCAACTTGGCGGCGCGGTAGACGCCCATCGTGCCGTGATAGTCGAGATGATCCTGGGTCAGGTTCAGGAAGCCCGCCGCCGTCAGCTTCACGCCATCGAGACGCCGCTGGTCGACGCCGTGCGACGAGGCTTCCAGCGCCAGGTGGGTGACGCCCTCGCCAGCCAGACGCGCCAGCAGCTCGGCGACATCGGCGGCGTCGGGCGTCGTCAGGCCGGGCGGCGTGATCTGGCGGTCGGGCTGGCCCGGCGCGGAGACCGTGACGCCCAGCGTGCCCATGCTGGCGGCCGTGCGGCCCAGCCGGGCGAAGATCTGGCGACAGAAGGTGGCCACCGACGTCTTGCCGTTGGTGCCGGTCACCGCCACGCAGGTCGCCGGCTGGGCGCGCCAGAAGGCGGCGGCGGCCAGGGCGTAGGCGCGGCGCGGGTCGGCGGCGTGGACCACCGGAACGGTCAGGTCGCCTACATCGTCGGGGGCCAGCACGGCGGCGGCGCCGGCGTCGATGGCTCCGGGAATGAACCTGCGACCATCGACCGTGGAGCCCGGCAGGGCGGCGAACAGGAAGCCCGGCCGGACCTTGCGGCTGTCGGCCGTGACGCCGGTGATCTCCGGATCACCTGTCGGCGCATCGGCGACCAGCGACGACAGACGCATCACAGGCCTCCCGCGGGCTGGGCGACCCGGGCCGTGGCCACATAGGTGGGCGTGGTCTGCAGCGAGGGCTCCGGCAGGCGGCGCCTGACGCCGAGGAACGGCGCGACCCGGTCGACGATCTTGCCCACGGCCGGCGCCGCCACCCAGCCGCCGGTGCGGATCCCGCCCTGCGGTTCGTCCATCAGGATCAGCACGAAATAGCGCTCGGCGTCAGCCGGGCCGTCTGTGGGAAACACGGCGGCGAAGGAGCCGACCTGCTTGTAGCGGCTGTAGGCGCGAATCTCGGGATCGTACTTCTCGCCGGTGCCGGTCTTGCCGCCGACCATCAGGCCCGGCGCGTCGGCCTTGCGGCCCGTACCGTCGACCACATTGCCGCGCATGATCTGCAGCATCGACAGGGTGGTGGTCTCCGACATCACCCGCGGGCCGTCCGGACGCTTGCCGGCTTCCATCTTGCGAATGGTGAGCGGAACGAGCTTGCCGCCGTTCAGGATGGCGCCCATCGCCTGGGCGAGCGCCAGCGGCGAGACATTGATGCCGTGACCGAACGAGACGCTGGCCATGTCGTCCTCATCCCACTTCTTCGGGGTGAGGGGGCGGGTGGACTCGAGCAGCTCGACCTGGGCCCGTTTCGTCAGACCCAGCGCCGCGAAATAGCGCGCCATGCGATCGGCGCCGACCGCGAACGCCAGCTTGGCGGTGCCGATGTTGGACGAGTGATTGAACACCTCGCGCAGGGTCAGGATGCGGTTGGTCCCGTGGAAATCCTGGATGGTGCGGTAGCCCATCTTCAGCGGCGTGCGGGCGTCGAAGGTCGAATCCGGGGTCGCCACCTGGGTGTCGAGGCCGATGGCCACCGTGAAGGCCTTGAAGGTCGAGCCCATCTCGAAGACCGAGGCGGCGGCGCGGTTGCGCAGCTGCTCGGCGCTGGCGCGGCCGGGGTAGTTGGGGTCGAAGTCCGGCCAGCTGGCCATGCCGAGGATTTCCCCGGTCTGGACATTGGTGATGACGCCGACCGCGCCCTTGGGCTGGTACTGGGCAGCGGCCAGAGCCAGCTCCTCCTCCAGCGCCGCCTGGACACGCACGTCGATGGACAGGGCGACTGGCTTGCCCTCGGCGCCGGCCTTCAGGATCTCGTCGCGCAGGGCCTTCTCGGCGCCCGCAACGGGCTCCCCGCCCTTTTCGTCGTAGCCGATAACGTGCGCGGCCAGGGCGCCGAGCGGATAGACCCGGCGCTGCTCGGGATCGAAGACCACCCCGGCCAGCCCCAGATCGTGGATCCGCGCCTTCTCACCCGGCGTCAGGCCGCGCAGCACGACGCCGCGGCGCTCGGCCGCGAGGGCGCGGTCGACCTGCGCGGGGTTCAGTCGCGGCAGCGCCTTGAGCAGCGCCGTACGCACCTCCTGCCGGGACCAGACCTCGCGGGTGTCCACCGACAGGGTGTAGTGCGGCAGGTTGGCGGCCAGCAGCCGGCCCTCGCGATCGACCAGATCGGCCCGCTCCGGGGCTCCGGCGTAGGCGCGGCCGCCCTTGCCGGCGTCCGACAGGGTCGCCGACCAGACCGCGCCGCCGGCCATCACCAGAAAGCCCACCGAAAAGATGGCGGCGACAACCAGAATGCGGATGCGGGTGTCGTTCTCGGCCCGGCCGTCGGCGTGCGCGCGCTCGAAGGCGTGCTCGACGCGCCAGACACGCTCGATGATCCAGCGCCAGACCAGCGGATAGCGATGCGGCGTCAGATCGGGGAGGCTCATGGCGTCTCCCCGGAGGGCGCCTCGGCCTCGATAGCGGGGGCGACCGGCTCGGTGCTGGCCTGGATCGGCGCGACCGGCGCCTGGACGTCCGGGCGGCGGAGCGAAGCAGCGTACAGGTCCTCGACCGTGGTTTCCTGCCTGATGTTGACCGGCGCCATGGCGAGGTAGGCGCGCGACAGGCGCTCAAGCCGCTCGGGCTGCTCCAGGTGGGCGACCTCGGCCTGCAGGACGCGGATCTGGCGGCCCTCGTCGCGGATCGCGCGCTCCGTGCGAACGATCTCCGTCCGCTCCTTGCCGGCGAAGGTCTTGGCCAGGTTCACGCCGACGGCCAGGACCACCAGCATCGAGGCCAGCAGCACGTTCAGGGTGCGGAAGCCCCGGGTGCGGTGGGTGAAGATGACCGAGATCATGCCGCGGCCCTCCAGGCGGGGGCATCGGTGCGGATACCGGCGCGCAGCTTCGCCGAGCGAGCCCGGGGATTGGCGGCGATCTCGGCGTCGGACGGGTCGCGATGGCCCTTGAAGATCATCTCGAAGGTTGGAGGCGGCCCCTCGGCCACCGGTGGGGCGTGGCGCGAGCCGCCGGGCAGGCGGCCCGCCCGCTCGGCGAAGAAGGCTTTCACGATGCGGTCTTCGAGGGAATGGAAGGTGACGACGGCGAGACGCCCGCCGCTCTTCAGGATTCGCTCGGCGGCGGCAAGGCCCTGCTCCAGTTCGGAGAGCTCCTCGTTCACGGCGATGCGCAGGGCCTGGAACACCTTGGTGGCCGGATGGACCTTGGCGCCGCGGCGGCCGCCCAGCGCCCGCTCGACGACTTCGGCCAGGTCCAGCGTGCGCTCGAACGGCCGCTCGGCGCGGCGGCGGACGAGGAAGGAGGCCACGCGGCGACTCTCCCGTTCCTCTCCGTAGACGTAGAAGATGCGGGCCAGCTCGGCCTGTTCGGCGGTGTTGACGATATCGGCGGCGCTGGGGACGTCGCCGCCCATGCGCATGTCCAGCGGACCGTCGCGCATGAAGGAGAAGCCGCGCTCGGCCTCGTCGATCTGCATGGATGACACGCCGATATCGAGGGCGACGCCGTCGACGCTGCCGGGCGCGAAATGGTCGCCCATCTCGGAGAAGCGGGCCTCGATCAGGCGAAAGCGGCCGGTCGCCTCGAGCGGGGCGGCGAAACGGCGGGCGGTCGGGTCGCGGTCGAAGGCCGCGACCGCGGCCCCGGCGTCCAGGAAGGCGCGGCTGTAGCCGCCCGCTCCGAAGGTGCCGTCGACGATGGTTTCGCCGGCCTTGGGGCCGAGCGCCTCGACCACCTCGCCGAGCAGGACGGAGACGTGCGGCGCCTCGGTCATCCGGCGGCTCCGGAGAGGCGCGCGCGTTGGGTCATGCGCAGGTCGGCGAGGCCGGACTTCGCCGCCTCGCGCGCGGCGGCGCGGTGCGCCTGGAAGGCCTCGCGCGGCCAGACCTGGAAGCGGTCGCCCATGCCGACCACGGCGATCCAGTCGCCGGCGCCGATGCCGAACATGTCGCAAAGCGCCGGCGGAAGGGTGATGCGGCCGGCCTCGTCGAACGAGAGCTTCGCCATGCCGCCATAGACGCTGGTCTCGAGCGCCGAGCGCAGGGGGTCGCCGAACGGCAGCTCCTCGATCAGCCCGGCGTAACGATCGAACAAGGCTTTGCCGCCACCCTCCAGGCAGTCGGCTTCAATGGACGGAAAGCAGAAGACGCCCTCGAAGGGCTGACCGACGGCGGCGCGGAATTCATGCGGCACAACGATGCGCCGCTTGCTGTCGAGCTGCTTCTCGAAGGTCGAGAGGAACACTGCCCCAGTCCCCTGCCCCTAGATCGCCGACCCCTTCGGCGACAGGAACTGGGTTAACATGGGACGATCTGGGACGCAATGACACCAAGTCGTCGTTTCTTCGCGAAAACAACAATGTCGCAGGCCGCAAGCATTGGCGCCCCTGATCGTTCCACAGAACATACATGGAACGAGTTAAGTATTGCGGTGATAACTTCGGACCGAACCTCCCCGCTCGCGGGAAGGTTCGAGCGGAAATGGAGCGGATCAGACGGCCTGTAAGCCGGGTTCTGTGACGGACCCTTGCGAGCCCGCGACGATCATTCCTCTGGACCGGCCATTGCTGACCGGTTCTCGCGACCAACCCGGACGCCTCGGGCCGGCGACGGCCCTGCCCCCTTGCGAGGGCGCGGAATCCCTATTCGGTCTTGCTCCAGGCGGGGCTTGCCATGCCGTCCCTGTCACCAGGTCCGCGGTGGGCTCTTACCCCACCCTTTCACCCTTCCCGCCGCCGAAGCGGAGGAGGTTTGCTTTCTGTGGCGCTATCCCTCGGGTCACCCCGGGCGGGCGTTACCCGCCGCCTTGTCGCCGTGGAGCCCGGACTTTCCTCGACCCCCGAAGGAACCGCGATCGCCCGGCCGTCTGATCCGGGGCGGTATGTGAGGGTTGGGTGGCGGAAGGTCAATGCGTGGTTCGCGACGCCCCTACCCGGCCGCCCTTAGCACCGCCATCAGCGTCGCCCGCGTCAGGCCGTCCGCCACGCCGTCCCAGCGGGTCTGGACCCAGTGGCGCTGGAAGGCGCTGACGATCTCGCGGGTGGACTGGTCGAATCGGCCGGACGGCGCGCAGTCGTAGCCCAGGCGCGTCAGCCCGGCCTGCAGCGCGAAGACGCCGACGCCCTCGGCGCCCTCGACCAGCGGATCGCCCGGCGCGGGATCGGCCTCGACCCAGACCCCGTGACCCGCTTCCGCCAGCTGCTTCCAGGGGAACAGTTCGCCCGGGTCGATCTTGCGGGCCGGGGCGACGTCGGAGTGGCCGAGGATGCGGTTGTCGTCGATGCTCCAGCGGGTGCGGATGTCCGCGACCAGCGCGATCACCGCCGCGATCTGGGCCTCCGGAAAGGCCCGATAGCCGAACTCGTGGCCCGGATTGACGATCTCTATGCCGATCGAGGCGTGGTTGACCCCCTGCTCGCCCTTCCAGAACGAGCGGCCGGCATGCCAGGCGCGGCGCTCCTCGGGCACGAGCCGGAAGATGCGGCCATCCTCCTCGACCAGATAGTGGGACGAGACCTTGGCCTCCGGGTCGCGAAGGCGGGCCAGCGCGCCCTCGCCGGTCTCCATGCCGGTGTAGTGCAGCACCAGCATGTCCGGGATCTTCTCGCGCGCGTCGAAGTTGGGCGACGGCGCCTCGATGACGTCGAGGGTCATTGCGAGCGGTTCCGTATGGCCATGAGCAGGGGCATCACGCGGTTGGGCCTCAGGGCGATGATCAGCACCCCCAGTAGCGCAAGGCCGGCGCCGATGGCCATGCGGCCGTCGAAGTGGTCGTTGGTGATGAGCACGCCCATGATGATGGTGAACAGCGGCGTCATCAGGGTCAGCGGCGAGATCAGCGTCGCCTCGTACTTCTGGATCAGGCCGAAATAGAAGGTGTGGCCCAGCACCGAGACGACGACAGCCGAGAACACCACCGCCGCCAGGAAGCCCCAGCCGGCGTCGAGGGCCAGCGGCCACTGGTTCTGTTCGGTGAACGCGCTCAACACCGCCAGCGGCCAGAAGGACGAGAAGCCGACCCAGGCCTGGAACTGCAGCGGCTTGATGCCCTCCATCTGCTTCATCATCACCGCGCCCAGCGAGCCGGCGAAGGCGGCGGCGGCGACCAGCCACAGGCCGAACGACATGCTCATGCCGGTCGGATGCCACATGACGACCACGGCGCCGGCCAGGGTCAGGGCCATGCCCAGGCCCCGCCGCCAGCGCACCTTTTCCCCCAGCATGAACATCGACAGCACCGTGGTGATCGGCACGCCCAGCTGGATGACGATCGACGCGGCCGAGGGGCTGGCGGTCTTGAAGCCGATGAACAGCAGCGCGAAGTTGCCGGCCCCCATCAGCATGGCGACGGTGATGATCCGCCAGGTCGGCCGCGGCGCCGGCAGCAGCCAGGGCAGGGTGCAGAGCGCCACCAGCGCGAACCGAACCGTCGCATAGAACAGCGGCGGCACGTCCCATTCGGCGACCACGATCTTGCTGACGATGTTGTTGGACGCCCAGACCAGGCAGACGAACAGGAGGATGCCGAAGTCGCGGAGGGCCATGGTCGGGGTCTAGCCGCGTTTCGTGACGGAAGGCGACACAGATATCCTGCGCGCCCTGTGAGTCAGGGCGACCGGAATGTCGGACGCCGCCTTCCCCATCAGACCGCGCCGCGGGTCCGCAGCTTGCGACAGCTGTCGGCGAAGGCGCGGCGCAGGGCGGCGGGCGGGTTGAAGGGGCCGGCGTTCTGGTAGCCGTGGTTGACGCCGATCGGCTCGGCGCTCTCCAGCACCGACAGCAGCTCGTCGTTGATCGGCCCCTTCGCCTGGACGCCCTGGGCGGCGGCGGTCGCGACGAAGCCGTGGGCGATCGACCCGGCTCCGAGCGTCAGCCGCTCCTCGCTGGCCACCGGCGTCAGACCCGGCAGCAGGATCAGGAAGCCCTGGCCGGAGGCGCAGACCATGCGCAGATCCGGCCTCTCCGGATCCCCGCCGACGAGGTGAACGATCTCGACGCTGTTCTCGCCCGTCCCGTACGCCCACTCGGTGGCCGCCTTCTGGGGCGCGGGCGGGACAGGCGCCAGCTCGGGCGCCGGCTTGGGCGCCGGTTCGGCGGCGGGCGGGGAGCAGGCGGCGACGCCCAGGATGACGAGCAGCGGGACGAGGGCGCGCATGGTCAGGATCCCTTGAAAACGGCGGGGCGCTTCTCGAGCAGCGCCTCGACGCCTTCCATGTGGTCGTCGGTCAGGTGGCTGATCGCCTGGGCCGCCGCGCTCATCTCCATCAGCGTATCGTAGCTGGTGGTCTGGCCGTGCTTGAGCAGGCTCTTGGCCAGGCGCAGGGCGTGCGGCGGCTGCTGGGCGATGCGTTCGGCCAGCGCGATGGCTTCGTCCATCAGCGTCTCGGCGGGAACGACCTTGCTGACCAGGCCCCACTTCTCGGCGGTGGCGGCGTCGACCACGTCGCCGGTGAACAGCAGTTCGCTGGCCCGGCTCATGCCGATGGTGCGCGGCAGCAGCCAGGCGCCGCCGTCGCCCGGGATCAGGCCGAGCTTGAGGAAGGTGACGCCGAACCGCGCGCCCTCGGCGGCGATGCGGATGTCGGTCATGCAGGCCACGTCGCAGCCCAGGCCGATGGCCGGCCCGTTGACGGCGGCGATGGAGGGGACCTCCAGGCCGTAGATCGAGCGCACGACGCGGTGGATGTTGTTGCGATAGCCGTCGCGCAGTTCCACCCCGTTGCCGGCGAAGGCGCCTTCGCGGGCCTTCATCGCCTTGACGTCGCCACCGGCCGAGAAGGCGCGGCCGGCGCCGGTCAGCACCACGGCCCGGATCTCGCGGTCGGCGTTGATCGCCGCGCAGGCGGCCGCCACCTGGTCGCCGTCGCCCGGCGCGCCCAGGGCGTTCATCGCGTCCGGCCGGTTCAGGGTCAGGATGGCGATGTGGCCGCGCTTCTCGGTGAGGATCAGGGACATGGGCGGTTTCCTGCGCGTTGCTTTTGATGTGCGCTGTTCATAGCGGCGGGCGGCGGACTTGTCCTCACTGTCTCGGTTCGATGATCCCGACGGAGCGGATGGGGGGATGGATCGATCCGCCGCGGGGCGCCGGCGCGGACGCGGAACCGCGCCAGACTCCCGCGAAATCCCGCGAACGGCGGGACGCTTATGACGATGAGGCCCGGTCATCCTGACAGTATGGCGCCCCGACGGGAGAGGGGGATTGAACGTCGCCGGCGCCCTCTGGCAGGGCGCGAAATCGGGCGGAATGTCCCGCATTGTCTCGTGAGTATCTGTCCCCCGGAGTCCTCATCGCCGCGCGCCGCTACGCAGGGCCACTTTGCTGTGGATAACTCAAGCGCCTGCTTTATCGGGAAGATTTCGCTTCCGTCCACACCTTGTCCACAGGCCGTCAACCGGAGGCCGGGCAAGCATTCACATGGTGGATGTTCGGGACGGTTGCTTCATACCGGGCCTGAGCGCACAGTCAAGTCGTCGAGAGGAAACGCGGCGCGGGCGAGACGGGAAACCGGAAGGCCGAGCGAGCGGGACGCTTCAGGACCCAAGGATCGAAGGGAGACCTTCGAAGACCGGACCGGGAGCGGAGCCATGAAGACCGGGGCGCAAGCTTCGGACCCCCAGGGATCCACGACCTCCAGACCGCAAGTCTCGCAAGAGGCTTGGGTGAAGGGGCGATGCAGCCGGGCAACCGGACGCACCGTCCCTTTGCTCTATGGGGCTTCCCAATCCTCCCCATAGGCCGCAGGCCGTCATGGGGAGGGGGACCGCGCGGAGCGCGGTGGTGGGGCAGCGCCGGCGATCGCCGTCACCCCGCCGAACGCGCATCCTCCTGTAAGCTTGGCGCCGCCCCCTCCGACCTCGCTCCGCGAGGCCACCTCCCCGCTCGCTGCGCTCCGGGGAGGATCGAGAGACCTCGACGAACCACGTTCCGGCGCCTACCTTCCCCCTGAGATCCCGGGGGAGAGACCCATGCTTTCACGACGCCTGATGCTGGCCGGCGCCGCTTCCAGCCTGGCCGCCGCCTGTTCGCCGTCGGGCGGTGACAGGACGGTCGCGGCGGTCGACGCCCTGACCACCATCCGCTTCGCCACCGACTGGCGGGCCCAGGGCGAGCACGGCGGCTTCTACCAGGCGCTGGCCACCGGCGAGTACGAGAAGCGCGGCCTGAAGGTCGAGATCATGCAGGGCGGCCCGGGCGTGAACGTGCCCCAGCTGCTGGCGGCCGGCGGCGTCGAGATGGGCATGGGCTCCAACAGCTTCATCCCGCTGAACATGGCCAAGGAAAAGGCGCCGGTGAAGGCCGTCGCCGCCTTCTTCCAGAAGGACCCGCAGGTCCTGATCGCCCATCCGAACACCGGTGTGAACTCGATCGCCGACATGAAGGGCCGGCCGATCCTGCTGGCCGACGCCTCTGTCACCGCCTTCTGGGTCTGGCTGAAGAGCAAGTACGGCTTCACCGACGCCCAGGTGCGCAAGTACAACTACAGCCTGGCGCCGTTCCTGGCCGACAAGCGGGCCGTCGTGCAGGGCTACCTGTCGAGCGAGCCCTACACCATCGAGAAAGAGGCTGGCTTCAAGCCGGCGACCTTCCTGCTCGCCGACGAGGGGTACCCCGGCTACGCGACCATGGTGCTGGCGCCGCAGACCCTGATCACCGAGAAGCCGGACGTCGTGAAGGCCTTCATCGAGGCCAGCGCCATCGGCTGGCAGACCTACCTGAACGGCGATGCGAGCAAGGCCGACGCGCTGATCCTGAAGGACAATCCGGAGATGACGCCGGAGCTTCTGGCCAACGCCCGCAAGCAGATGCGCGACTACGGCATCGTCGAGTCCGGCGACGCGAAGACCGGCGGGATCGGCATCATGACCGACGCTCGCTGGGCCGAGTTCTTCCGCGTGGCGTCCGAACAGGGCGTCTATCCCAAGGACATGGACTACCGCGCCGGCTACACGCTGCAGTTCGTGACGAAGGCTTAGTGGTTAGCCGGGCGCGCGAGGGAGGGCACCCTTCAAGCCCTTCCCCCTGGAGGGGGGAAGGGTTGGGATGGGGGTGGCGCGATCGCAGCGTCGCTGAACAAACCGACCACGCTCTAACGACTCTGGCTTGTGGTGTGGAAGCTCTCCCACCCCCATCCCCGACCCTTCCCCCCTCCAGGGGGAAGGGAGCCTGTCGGCCATGACCGCCGCCCTGCGGAACGTCGAGGTCGACTATCCCGGCCGAGGACGGGTGCTGGGGCCCATCGACCTCGCCATCAGGACTGGCGAGATCATCGCGCTGGTCGGGCCGTCGGGCTGCGGCAAGTCGACGGCCATGCGACTGCTCGCCGGGCTTGAACAGCCGACCCGGGGCGTCGTCCAGCGTGAGGCCGGGCGGGGCGAGACCTCGCTGGTCTTCCAGGCCGCCACCCTGGCGCCGTGGATGAGCGCGGCGGCCAACGTCGCCCTGCCGCTTGAACTGTCCGGCGTGGACCGCCGCACCGCCCGCGCCCAGGCCTCCGAGGCCCTCGCCCGCGTCGGCCTGGCCGGCGTCGACGCCTCGCGCCCGGCGCAGCTGTCGGGCGGCATGGCCATGCGGGTGTCGTTGGCCCGGGCCCTGGTCACCCGGCCCCGTCTGCTGCTGCTCGACGAGCCGTTCGCGGCCCTGGACGAGATCACCCGCCGCACCCTGGCCGACGATGTGCTGGCCCTGTGGGCCGAGCTGAAGCCCGCCATCCTGTTCGTGACCCACAATGTCGAGGAGGCCGTCTACATGGCCTCGCGCGTCGTGGTGATGACGTCCGGACCGGGCGTCATCGCCGGCGAGGTGGCCATCGAGGCCCCCCTGCCCCGCCCCGCCGGCTTTCGGGTCACCGAGACCTTCCGCGCGGCGGCCGAGACCGTGTCGGCGCTGTTGGCCAAGGGCATGGAGCGGGCGGCATGAAGTCGCTGACGGCCATCGCCATTCCGCTCGCCTTCATCGCGCTGCTGCTGGCGATCTGGGAGGGCGTCTGCCGGCTGACCGGCGTGCCGGCCTATCTCCTGCCGCCGCCGTCGGCGATCGGCGTCAGCCTGGCCGAGGGCTGGCCGCTGTTGATGTCCTCGGCCTGGAACACCCTGTTCACGGCGCTGACGGCGCTGGTCGTGGCCAGCCTGCTGGCGTCCAGCCTGGCGCTGCTCACCGCGCTCAGCCCGGTCATCGAGCGGGCGATCCAACCCGTCGCGGTGACCCTGCAGGTCACGCCGGTGATCGCGGTCGCGCCGCTGGTGATCATCTGGGCGGGTCTGGACCATCCCGAACGGGCCGTGGTCGTGCTGGCCACCATCGTCGCCTTCTTCCCGATCTTCTCGGGCGCCGTCACCGGGCTCAAGGCCTCCGATCCCGACCTGGAGCGCCTGTTCGACCTCTACGGGGCCAGCCGCTGGCAGAAGCTGCTGCGGCTGCGGCTGCCGTCGGCCGTTCCCTTCCTGCTCGAAGGCCACAAGGTCGCGGCCGGCCTGGCGGTGATCGGGGCGGTGATCGGCGAGTTCGTCGCCGGGTCGGGCGGGGCCCAGGGCCTGGCCTGGCGGATTCTGGAGGCCGGCAACCGGCTGCAGACGGCGCGGATGTTCGCGGCGCTGTTCGTGCTGGCCGTCATGGCCGCGCTGCTGCACGCGCTGCTACAGATGGCGGAGCGCCGGGCCCTGGTCTGGTGGCGCGGCCGTTAGGCGGCGATTAAGCGGCGCGCGTTAAGCACGGGGGCGTACCCTTGCGGCGGACTCCTGCATGCGTCTTGTTCTCGCCATCACGATCCTCGCGGCCGGCGCTGTCAGCGCCCAGGCGGCCGAGGATCGCTACGGTCCGCCGCGCGCGCGGCCGGTGACGGCCTCCGCTCAGCCCGGCGCCCTGCCGCCCGGCGCGGCGCCCTATGCCGGCCAGCTGCTGAGCTGGAGCGGCAAGCTTCCCGCTCAGACGCCCCAGACCGCGGCGGTCGCCGCCGCGCCCGCCTCGCCTCAGCCGATCGCCGCCTGGGCCGGACCGGCCGCAGTGGCGTCGGGCCCGCGCGCCGCCGCCTATCCCTCGATGTCCGCCCCGGCGCCGATCACCGCCGCCTATGCGCCGGCGCCACAGCCGGCCGCGCCGCAAAGGGCCTTGCCGACCAGCCTCTATGACCGTCCCGCCGCCGCGCCCGCGACCCGCTATGAGCCGCCGGCCCGCCAGCAGGCCGTCCTCGCGCCCCCGCCCTCCACGCCAGCGCCGGTCCGCGCGCCGTCCGATGTCGGCCGCTCGAAGGCCTATTCGGTGCTGCGCGAGTTCGGCGGCGTGCCGGACCCGATCGACATCCCGCCGCCGACCTCCTACTGGGCCACCCGCCCCGAGACCGCGCCGGTCGACACGGTCGAGGCTGACCTGGCGCCCGGCGGCGGCGTTGGCGCCGACGAGGTGGCCGACGCCAACGGCCAGGGCGAGATGTCCGACGCCGCCCGCCGCCGCGAACGTGAACGCGACCGCGCCCGGGCCGCCGCCGCGGAGGCGAAAAGGTGAGCGAGGACAGCAGCCGCCTTCACGATCTGATCGCGCTGGCCGGGGAAACCTCCAGCGAACGCCGGCGCGAACTGCTGCGCGGCGTGACCGACATGTTCTTCTCCGGCGAGACCCACGGCCCGGCCGAGATGGGCCTGTTCGACGCCGTGCTGGGCAAGCTGGCCAGCGAGATGGAAGTGGCCGTCCGGGCCGAGCTCGCCGACCGCATGTCCGACGCCGAGGCCGCGCCCCGGAGCCTGATGCGCAGATTGGCGGCCGACGAGATCGAGGTTTCGCGGCCCGTGCTGGAGCGCTCGCGGGCGCTCAGCGACGAGGACCTGGTGCAGCTGGCCCGCACCAAGGGTCAGGACCATCTGCGCGCCATCTCGCAACGCCCGACGGTGTCCAGCGTCGTCTCCGACGCCATCGTCGAGCGGGGCGACGACGACACGCTCGGCCTGCTGCTGCGCAACAGCGGCGCGGAACTGTCGCGCAAGGCCCATGAACGCGCCGTCGACCGCGCCGCCGCCAATCCGGACCTGCACGAAGCCGTGGTCGGCCGCGAACAGCTGCCCATCGACCTGCTCAACGAAATGTACTTCGTGGTCGAGGCCCGGCTGCGCGACCGGATCACCAGCGCCAACGCCGCCATCGACCCGGCCCGGCTGGAGGCTGCGCTGGCCGCCGGCCGCAAGCGCGTCGCGCTGGGCGACGGCGCCCTGCCGGCCGACTACGCCGAGTCCGAAGCCGCCGTCCGCGCCCAGATCGCCAAGGGCGACATGGGGCCGCGCGTGCTGGCCGCCATGCTGCGCAACCGCGAGACGACCCGCTTTCTGATCGCCCTGGCCGAACTGGCCGACATCGACTTCCACACCGCCCGGCGCATCCTGGAGCGCAGGGAACTCGACGCCCTGGCCATCGTCTGCAAGGCGGCGGACTTCGACCGCAGCCTGTTCCTGACCTTCACAGTGCTGATCCTCGACCGCGCCGACGACGCCATGACCCGGGCCAAGTCCTACGGCGACCTCTACAACACCCTGCCCCGGGACGCGGCGCTGCGGACCATCCGCTTCTGGCGCATGCGCCGCACGACCGGGGACGTCGCGGCGGCATAGGGCTGCGCGCGCCGGGCCATTTTTCCGCGATCAGCCGTCGCGGCGGGCGGCCCCTTGCCCTAGATATGGGGCATGCGCACAGAAACGCCCCAGCCCGTCCGCCTGGTCGACTACCGGCCGCCCGCCTACCTGATCGACGAGGTCTTCCTCGACTTCAGCCTCGAGCCCGCCGCGACGCGGGTGAAGGCGAAGCTGACGGTCAGGCGCAATGGCGACCACGCCGACCCGCTGGTGCTGGACGGCGACGGCCTGAAGACCCTCTCGGTCACCGTGGACGGCGTCCCGCACGCCTTCGACGAGACCCCGGAGACGCTGACGCTGGCCGGCCTGCCCGAGGGGTTCACGCTGGAGACCGAGGTCGAGATCAACCCCTCGGCCAACACCGCGCTGATGGGGCTCTACATCTCCGGCGGCCGGTTCTGCACCCAGTGCGAGGCCGAGGGCTTCCGCCGCATCACCTGGTTCCTCGACCGGCCCGACGTGCTGGCCCGCTACACGGTGCGGATGGAGGCCGACAAGGCCTTCGACCGCCTGCTGGCCAACGGCAACCGCGTCGAGACCGGAGACCTGCCGGGCGGCCGCCACTACGCGGTCTGGAACGACCCCTTCCCCAAGCCCTGCTACCTGTTCGCGCTGGTGGCCGGCGAGCTGGACGAGCTGGCGGGCAGCTTCGTGACCATGTCCGGCCGGACCATCGACCTGCGCGTCTATGTCGACACCGGCATGGCGGCCCGCGCCGAATACGCCCTGGACAGCCTCAAGCGGGCCATGAAGTGGGACGAGGAAGCCTTTGGCCGGGAATATGATCTCGACCTGTTCATGATCGTCGCCGTCCGCGACTTCAACTTCGGGGCCATGGAGAACAAGGGCCTCAACATCTT
>JAUSPV010000042.1 GCA_030652755.1 Caulobacter sp.
GTTGCGGCGCGGGAGGTCAAACGGGGTTGGGGACATGCACTTCAGTGCGTGTCCCCATGACGCTGGACGGGACACGCACTGAAGTGCATGTCCCGGACCTATCTGAGCCTGATCACCTGGCTGTTCGCGCCGGCCTTCACAGCGAAGCCGGCCGCGCGCCAGCTGGGCGGGCCGAATGGCGCGCGGGCGTTGTTGGAGAAGCCGTAGGGCTCCTGCGGCATGCCCAGGGCGTTGAACTTCATCTTCCCGTCGCCGTCGCGGTCGTGGAAGGCCTTAACCGCGTAGGGGCCCGGCGGCAGGCCGGCGAAGGTGGCGCTGAAGTCGCCCTCCCCCGCCGGCAGCTCCAGCGTTCGCACCGGATGGGTGTTGGCGTCATAGGCGGCCTTGCTGTCGAACACCGCGCACAGGACCACGCCCCGGGGCTGGGACACGCCCTGGAAGACCACGGTCAGCGAGCCATCGGCGCCGGGGTCCTGCCGGGCCACGGCGACGCCGAAAGCCGCTGCCGCGAGCAGCGGTGCGATCACGACGGTCGTGGCGAGACGGCGGCTCAGCGCGCCGCCCTCCGGGCCATCCACTCCGCGCGCGTCTGGCCCCAGATGTCGATCGGAAGGTCCTGGAACGGGGCCGGCATCTTGCCCGGCCCCCGGTTGCGCGACCCCAGCCGCTCGGCCACCCGCTGCGAGGGGGTGTTGTCGGGGTCGATGCAGTGGATGACCTCGGTCCAGCCCAGCCCGTCGAAGGCCCAGTCGATGGCCGCCGCGGCCCCCTCGACCGCATAGCCCTTGCCCATGGCCGACGGATGCAGGCCCCAGCCGACCTCCGTGCCTGGCCAGCCTTCCGGCTGCCAGGGGCCCAGCCGCCCGACCCACTGGCCGCTCGACTTCTCGATCAGTGAGAACATGCCAAAGCCCTTGATCGCCCAGCTGCCGGCCATCGAGGCCATGCCCCGCCAGGCGGCGGCGCGTTCCTGGACCCCGCCGATGAACCGGCTGGCGTCGGGGTCGGCCATCATGCCGGCCCAGCCGTCGAGGTCTTCCTCGGCGGTCGGGCGCAGGATCAGGCGGGCGGTTTCAAGGGTGGGGCCAGGGGCGATCATGTCGGCGATGTTAGCGCGGGATTTCGGTGTTCGTCATCACCGCTCGCCCCGTCGGGGCCACGGACCGTCTTCGGCGCCTGTTCGCATCCGCTTGCGGAAGCTGACGGGGTCACGCACTGAAGTGCATGTCCCCGGCCGCACCCCACGGGGAAGCAGCGAAGCCGCGACCAACCACGAGCACGGCTTCGCTGCCCCCGGGGTGTCAGCCCGAGGTTGGGGAGGTGGTGCGGAGCGCTCCGGTCTTGCCCGGATGTCTGTTTGGGTAGGCTTTGCAAGGGTGGGAAGACCGTTGCGCTCCGCGAAGTCCATTTTCCGAGAAGTCCGGTAGGCAGCCCTGTTCGGGCTTAGCCGGGATCCTCCTCGACGGGCGGGGGTGTTACGAGCACCGCCCCGGACCGCATGAGTAACCCCCTCACGCCTGTCCCCGTTCGAACCTCATCCCCGTCGCCGCAAGGTCGTATGGCCATACGCCCTCCCCCTGCGACAGGAACGAGGTGAGTATGGGGTTGGCCGAGAGGGTGGGGATAGAATTTCGTCTATCCCCCTATCTCCGTCTCCCCGGCGAAGGCCGGGGTC
>JAUSPV010000043.1 GCA_030652755.1 Caulobacter sp.
GCCTTCAGCGCTGCTAAGCATGACTATGCTGGGTGGCGCTCTTCCTTCCCAGTCATCCTGAGCAGCCGCGAAGCGGCGTGTCGAAGGACGCACGGCCCTCGGTGCGAGGCCCCCCTCCTCCATTAAGTTTCCGCAATCCGCATCCATCCGCCGCCCCCACCGCCTCCTCCCTTCAAGAGACGGGGAGACATCACATGACCACGCATCGCAGGGGGCTGCTGGCCGGCCTTGGACTGACCGCGCTGGCGGGCGCGGCGCCGGCCGTCGCGCAGACGCCGACGGCCGCGCCGAAGCCGACGCTGGCTGAGCGTCTGGCGGCGCGCGCCGCCGAACATCGCTGGCCGGTGACCTTCGCGAACGGCCGGGCCTCGGGCCCCGGCGTCGACCGGCTAATCGAGGAGGGCAAGGCATCTGAGTTCTTCCTGCTCGGCGAAGAGCACGGCCTAGCCGAGGTTCCCGCGCTGGTGTCGACACTCCTTCCGGCGGCTGGTTTCGTGCGCCTCGGTCTGGAAGTGTCGCCGCCGGGCGCCGCAGCGCTGGACACCGCCGCGCGAGGCGGAGTCGAGGGCCTCAAGCGCTTATACGCCGAGTATCCGCCTGGCCCCGCCTTCTACACCATGGCCGAGGAGGCCAGGATGCTGGCCGACATGCGGGTGCTTCTACCAGACAGGGAGCAGTTGTTCGTCGGTCTCGACTACGAGGTCCTGCAGGACCGCCTGTTGATCGACAGGCTGAAAGCGAAAGTGCCCGCCTCGGCGCGGGCGCCGCTCGCGGCCCTCGAGGCGGCTTCCAAAGCCGGCTGGGCTAAGTACGAAATCACACGAAATCTGACCGACATCCTGCCGTTCAGTGGCGATCCAGCTCTCGTCAGCGCTGTCGAGACGGCATGGAACAAGCCTGACCACGACAGTGCAGAAATCCTCTGGACGCTCCGGCGGACGCTTGAGGTCAACCGGCACTACCGGGATGGTCGCTACTTCGAGTCCAACGCCGAGCGGGCGGAGTTCAGCCGCGCCTGCTGGAGTTCGCTCCAAGAGCGCGACCGGACTAGCGGATGGCTCCCGAAGACAATGTTCAAGTTCGGCGCCGGGCACATGGTGCGCGGTCGCAGCATGACCGAGGTCTACGATCTCGGCAGCCTGGTCTCCGAATCCGCGGAGCTTGTAGGCTGGACCAGCTTCCACCTGCTGGTGATCCCGCTGAACGGCAAACAGGCCTATCTGGACGCCAAGACGCTGACCTACGCCGAGACCAACGCATCGACGGTCGAGGAGATGGCGCTGGAGCCGCACACCAAGGCTGCGCTGCCCGGGGCCTCGACCCTGATCGACCTGAGGCCGCTGCGACCGCTGATGTCTGCCTCGGTCACCCGCACCGCCGACCCGCGACTGACGCGGATCGTGCACGGTTACGACATGCTGCTGTTCGTGGACGGCGCGACGGCCTCCACGAACCTCTAAGGGGCGCTTCCCCCACGGTCGTCATGGCCCGACTTGTTCGGGCATGACGACTTTAAGTGAGTCCGGCGCTACACCGCCGCCGGCGCCCCGGTCGGAGCCGCCGCGGCCTTCCCCTTCAGCCTCGGCGTCAGCCATTTCTGGATCGGGGCGTCGATCAGGCGGTGGAACAGCGCCGCCGCGACCAGGGCGGCGGGGATCGAGGCGGCCCACAGGGTCCAGTCCAGCCACAGCGGCAGGCCCACGCCCTCACGGACCGCGCCCAGCACGCCGAACCAGATCAGGCCGGTCAGGGAATGGGTGATGAACAACGCGAAGGACAGCTTGGCGCCCTGCTCGATCAGCGCCGAGGGCCTGGCCACCGGCAGGCGGCCGAAGGACAGCACGATGGCGGCGATGGCCACGATGCTGGGCAGGTCGAAGCGGCCGGCGACCTGCAGCAGCGCCAGCGCCAGCAGCGACAGCACCGCCATGACCCGCGCCAGCATGACCGGCGGCCGGCCCTGCTCGACCACCCGGGCGATGCAGATGCCCAGCAGGAACAGTGGCGCGGCCCGCACCACGCCGAGGTGGAAGCTGAGGTCGTAGATGTGATGGTTCAGCAGCGCCACGCAGAGCAGGTCGCCGATGATCACGCTGAGCAGGCCCAGCGACAGCAGGGCCGAGGTGCTCGTCAGCCGGCTGATCCACATCCAGGCCAGCGGGAAGGCGGCGTAGCAGACCAGCAGGGCCGACAGCGACCAGCTCTGGTGGTTCCAGCCGCCGCCGCCGTCCAGGCCCCAGGCCTGGACCATCAGCACCTGCATCAACATGGCCGAGGCGGTGAAGTTTTCCGGATTGTCGGGGTGGAAGCCGACCGCCGTGGCGGCGGCGACGACGATGGCCAACCCGGCCAGCACGACCAGCTGCCCCGGCCAGATCCGCGCCAGCCGCTTGCGCAGGAAGCTGAACAGTCCGACCCGGCCGCCGAGGATCTGCGCCCCGTAGGCGCGGCCGAGCACGAACCCTGACAGGATCAGGAAGAAGTCAGTGGCCAGGTAGCCGCGGGCGAACACCGGGTGAAGCGCCTCCAGCGCCACCGGGGCCTCTGTCCCGAAGTGGTAGAGCACGATCAGCAACGCGGCCATGAACCGCAGGGCGTCGAGCGCGCCGCCGCGCCCCGCCGGACCGGCGGGCGTCATGGATTGGGACAGGTCTCGCGTCACGGGCGACTCTCCGGGTTTTTCGGGAGGGTCGTTGCAATCGCGGGACCGTCGCCTATCTGTAACCGTGAATGTATCAGAAAGGATGTCGCCCCTCATGACCGCCGCCCGCATGCCCGTCCTGTTCCTCGGCCACGGCTCGCCGATGAACGCCATCGAGGACAATGCCTGGCGACGCGGCTGGGCGGAGGCGGCCCGCCGGCTGCCGCGTCCGAAGGCCATCCTCTGCATCTCGGCCCACTGGGAGACGCGGGGCGCGACGGCGGTCTCGGCCTCGCCGGCCCCGGAGACGATCCACGACTTCGGCGGCTTCCCGCAGGCGCTGTTCGATGTCCGCTACCCCGCGCCCGGCGATCCGGGCCTGGCCGCGCGGGTGGCCGGGCTGCTGGCGCCCGACCCGGTGGTCCAGCACCCGACGCGCGGGCTCGACCACGGCGCCTGGAGCGTCCTGTTGCCGATGTATCCAGAGGCCGACGTGCCGGTGGTGCAGCTCAGCCTCGACCGCGCGCGGCCCAATGCCTGGCATCACGCGGTCGGCCGCCGGCTGGCCCCGCTGCGCGACGAGGGTGTGCTGATCATCGGCAGCGGCGACATCGTCCACAATCTGCGCGACGTCGACTGGCGCGGCGGCGGGACGCCGGACTGGGCCCCGCGCTTCAACGACGCCGCCAAGGCGCTGATCGAAGCTCGCGACCACGGGCCCCTGATCAATTTCGAGGCCCTGGGCCCGGACGCGGCGCTGTCGATCAACAGCGCCGAACATTATCTGCCGCTGCTCTATGTGCTCGGCGCGGCCACGGACGACGACCCCATCGGCTGGTTCAACGACGACGTCTTCGCGGGGATATCGATGACGTCGGTGGTGATGGGCCAGGTGTGACGGGGACATGCACTTCAGTGCGTGTCCCCGGCCGCCTCGAGCCCAACGCCTGTCATCCCGGACGCCGCAGGCGATCCGGGACCCAGCGATGCATGCGCCGACCTTCTGGGTCCCGGCGCTGAGTTTATCCTCGGGCGCGCGCTCAGCGCGACCCGGGGGCTACGCTACGGCGGGGATGACAGCTGATTTGAGCCGTCGGGCCGCCTCCTCGGCCGCGCCCTCGCGCTCGCCCCTGCGGGTGGCGTTGAAGGCCTGGATGCGGGCCAGCACCTCCGGCGGCGCCGTTTCCGGCCGGCCGGCGTTGAACGGCGGGGCCGGGGCGTACTCCAGCGCCAGCTGCAGGCCCTGGGCGTAGTCGTCGCCGGCGATCTCGGCGACCAGGGTCAGGGCGAAGTCGATGCCCGCCGTCACGCCGCCGCCGGTGACATAGCGGCCGTCGCGCACCACCCGCGCCGGATCCGGAATGGCCCCGAACAGCGCCAGCTGGTCGCGCCAGGCCCAGTGGCAGGCCGCGCGCCTGCCGGTCAGCAGTCCCGCCGCCGCCAGGATCAGCGAGCCGGTGCAGACGCTGGTCACCCAGGTCGCGCCCTCCGCCAGCCGTCGAATCTGGGCCATGAAGGGCTCGTCCAGCATGGCGTCGGCCGTGCCGAACCCGCCCGGCACGCAGAGGATGTCGCAGCCCTCGATATCGGCGAACGGCGTCAGCCCGGCGAAGGTCAGACCGTCGGCCTCCATCTGGCCGCCCGCGACGCTGGCCACCGTCACCCTCGCGCCCGGCAGTCGCTGCAGCAGCTGGTGCGGTCCGGTGAAGTCGAGGTGGGTGACGCCCGGATAGAGGGCGAAGACGATGTGAATCTGCGGCGCGGGCATGGGGGATGCCTCCTGTTGACGGGCGCAGCATGGCAGGTCTAGGGTCTGGCGCAAATGACAAGGTTCCCTCGTTTTCCGCCATGCGCACCGTCGGCCTCCTGATCTTCCCGGATTTCCAGATCCTCGACGTCGCCGGCCCCGTGGCGGCGTTCGAGATCGCCGCCCGCTACGCGCCCGGCGCCTATGAGATCCGTGTGCTGGCAAGGGATAGCGGCCTGGTCGCCAGCTCCAGCGGCGCGCGGATGTACGCCGAGGCCTTCGTCGACGCGCCCCGGCTCGACACCCTGATGATCTCCGGCGGCGAGGGCACGCGCACCCCGGCCATCTGCGAGACGACGCTGGACTTCGTACGGGCCAGCGCGACCACCGCGCGAAGGATCAGCAGCGTATGCTCCGGCGCCTATGTGCTGGCCCAGGCCGGTCTGCTCGACGGCCGCCGCGCCACCACCCACTGGAACCGCACCGCCGACTTCGCGCGCCGCTATCCGAAGGTGCGGCTGGAGCCGGACCGCATCTATGTCCGCGACGGCGAGGTCTGGACCAGCGCCGGCATCACCGCCGGCATCGACCTGGCCCTGGCCATGATCGCCGCCGACCTGGGCGAGGACATCGCCCGCAAGGTGGCCCAGCAGCTGGTGGTCTATCACCGCCGGCCCGGCGGCCAGTCGCAGTTCTCGGCCCTGCTGGAGCTGGAGACCGGCGGGCGGTTCGATTCCCTGCTGGCCTGGGCGCGGGAGAACCTGCGCGAGCCGCTGACCGTCGAGCAGCTGGCCGGGCGCGCCGCCATGAGCGAGCGCAGTTTCGCCCGCGCCTTCACGGCCGCCTGCGGGACCACCCCGGCCAAGGCGATCGAGCGCCTGCGCGTCGAGGCCGCCCGCGCCCTGCTCGACGGCCAGCCGCTGCAGGTCGAGGACGTGGCGCTGGAGACCGGCTTTGGCGACGCCGAGCGCATGCGCCGCGCCTTCATCCGCGCGTTCGGCCAGCCGCCGCAGGCGCTCAGGCGCGGGGCGAGGGCGGCGTGAGCCGGTCTCCACCACGCTACTTTCCGTCATCCTCACCCCATGCCCCTTCCCGAGATCTACGCCGCCCACCGCCTGGTCCCCGCCAAGACCTTCGACGACCTCAAGGTCGGCGACCGCTATCCGCTGCCGTCCCGCACCCTGGGCGACGGCAACTTCGCGGCCTTCCAGGCGGTCAGCCTCGACAACCACCCGATCCACTACGACGTCGAATACTGCCGGGCGCTGGGCCATCCCGGGCCGCTGGCCCACGGGCTGCAGGTGCTGTGCTTCACCGCCGCCGGCGCCGGCCTGTTCCCGCACGAGATCGGCGACGCCCTGCTGGGGATGATCGAGGTGCGGGCCAGGGTGCTCAAGAGCGCCTATCCCGGCGACACCCTCTATCCGGCCCTGGAGATCACCGACCTCAAACGCCAGCGCACCACCGGCGTGGTCACCATGCGGGCATGGGTGGTCAACCAGAAGGGCGAGACGGTGCTCGATGGCGAGCATGTCTATCTGCTGAGGCTCTGACGGGGACATGCACTTCAGTGCGTGTCCCCGCCGCTGCAAAGCTGTTGGGGACACGTACCGAAGAGGTACATGTCCCCGACCCATTCGCCGCACTTGGCTGACGTAACGCGAGGGGCGTAAGGGGTCTTCAGGGAGAGACCCATGAAGCTCGATTCAACCATTTCGGCCGTCGTCACCGGCGGCGCTTCCGGCCTTGGGGCCGCCACTGCCCGCCGCCTGGCCGCCGACGGCGTCAAGGTCGCCATCTTCGATCTGAACGAAGAGCTCGGCGAGGCCCTGGCGAAGGAACTCGGCGGCGTGTTCTGCAAGGTCAACGTCGCCTCCAGCGAAGAGGTCGACGCCGGCTTCGCCAAGGCCCGCGCGGCCATCGGCCAGGAGCGCATTCTCGTCAACTGCGCCGGCGTCGGCGGCGGGGCCAAGACCGTCTCGCGCGACAAGCAGACCGGCGAGATCAAGGAATACCCGCTCGATAACTTCGAGCGCATCGTCCAGATCAACCTGATCGGCACCTTCCGCTGCATCACCAAGAGCGCGGCCGGCATGCTGACGCTGGAGCCGATGGAAGACGGCGAGCGCGGCGCGATCGTCAACACCGCCTCGGTCGCGGCCGAGGACGGCCAGATCGGCCAGG
>JAUSPV010000049.1 GCA_030652755.1 Caulobacter sp.
GTCGAGGAACAGGGTGCCGCCGTCGGCCTCGCGGAACTTGCCCAGGTGCTTTTCCGAGGCGCCGGTGAAGCTGCCCTTCTCGTGGCCGAACAGGATCGACTCGACGAGGTTCTCGGGAATGGCGCCGCAGTTGACGGCGACGAAGGGCTTGCCGGCGCGGTCCGATGTTCCGTGTACGGCGCGGGCGATGACTTCCTTGCCGACGCCGCTTTCGCCGGTGATCAGGATGGGGATCGAGGACTTGGCCGCCCGCTCGCCCAGCCGCTTGACCATGGTCATGGCCGGGCTGTCGCCGATCAGGTCCTTGAAGGTCGTGCGGCCGGAGGAGTGCTTCTTGAGGCGGTCGACCTCGGTGCGCATCTCGCCCATCGACAGGGCGTTGCGGATCGAGACGATGATGCGCTCGGGGCTCGCCGGCTTGACGAAGAAGTCCTGGGCGCCGGCCTGCATGGCCTTGACCACGGTCTCCACGCCGCCGCCGGCGGTGATGACGATCACCGGCTGGCCAAGGCCGCGGGCGCGCATCTCCTTCAGCGTGTCCTGGCCGTTCAGGCCCGGCATCTGCAGGTCGAGCAGCACCACGTCGGCGGGCTGGCCGGTGGTCAGGTGCTTCAGCGCCGCGTCGCCGTCCTCGGCCTGGGCCACGGCGAAGCCCTCGCGTTCGAGGACCGCCTGGATGAGACGCCTTTGCGTCGGGTCGTCGTCGACGACCAGGACCGTTTTGGTCATATGTAGAACCCACCGGAACCGGCGAGCGCCCGACATGGAGCGCCGCTCTTGTTGAGCCGGATTGATACAGGGCCGGGGTAAAGACCGGGTTTCGGAGACCTGAGTCGGGGGTTAACGGCGGCCGTGTCCCGCGTCCTTCGACACCCGCCCACCACGCCGTGCCGACAGACGCCGGACGTTGCGGCGCGGGAGATCAGAGAGCATATCCCCGCCCATGAACGCCCACGCCACGCCCCCCGCCCCGTCCGACCTGCCGCAATGGGATCTCGCCGACCTCTATGCCGGGCGGGATGACCCGCGCATCGAACTCGAGCTCGTCGAGGCCAAGCGGGCCAATGACGCGCTGATCGCGCTGAAGGGCAAATTCGTCGAAAACCGCGCCGACGCCGCCGGGCTGGGCGCGCTGATCGATCAGGGGCTGAACCTCTACGAACAGGCGACCAACGGCCTGTGGTCGGTGGGGGCCTACGCCTCGCTGGCCGCCTCGACGGCGCGCGACGATCCGGCCTGGGCCAAGTTCGAGGCCGACCTGCGCGCCCGCTCCTCGCAGATCGCCGCCGACAGCCTGTTCTTCACCCTGGAGCTCAATGAGCTCGAGGACGCCGAGATCGAGGCGGCCTTCGCGGCCCATCCCATTGCCCGCCGCTGGGCGCCCTGGGTGCGCCGGCTGCGACTGAGCCGGCCGCACGAGCTATCGGCCGATCTGGAGCGGCTGCTGGTCGACCGCGCGCCGGCCGTGGCCAACTGGAGCCGGCTCTATGACGAGACCCTGGCCAAGCTGACGGCCAAGGTCGGCCGCGAGTACCTGACCCTGCCCGAGGCGCTGAACCGGCTGTCGGACCCGTCGGCGGCGCGGCGCAAGGCGGCGGCGAACGGCCTGGCCGAGGCGCTGCACGACCGCACCCCGACCATGGCCCTGGTGATGAACACCCTGGCCTTCGAGAAGCAGGTCGAGGATCGCTGGCGCAGCTACGCCTATCCGGCCCAGTCGCGGCACATCGCCAACGAGGTCGACGCCGAGGCGGTGAACGCCATGGCCGAGGCGGTGGTCGAGAACTACGCCGCCACCAGCCACCGCTATTACGCGGCCAAGGCGAAGGCCATGGGCCGCAAGACGCTCGACTACTGGGACCGCAACGCCCCGCTCGACGCCGCCGCGCCGCGCACCTACGACTGGCGAGAGGCCCAGTCCGTGGTGCTGGAGAGCTTCTCCGCCCTGGCCCCGAAGTTCGCCGACCAGGCCAGGACCTTTTTCGCCCAACCCTGGATCGACGCCCGCCCGCGCGCGGGCAAGCAGTCCGGCGCCTACAGCCATCCGGTGACAGCGACCCGGCACCCCTATGTGTTCATGAACTACATGGGCGAGCGGCGGGACGTGCTGACCCTGGCCCACGAGCTGGGCCACGCGGTGCACCAGACCCTGTGCAGCCCGCTGGGCACCCTGCTGGCCGACACGCCGCTGACCCTGGCCGAGACGGCCTCGATCTTCGGCGAGGGGCTGGTGTTCGAGCGGCTGCTGGCCGAGGCCGCCTCGCCCGCCGACCGCAAGGCTCTGCTGGCCGGCAAGATCGAGGACGGGCTCAACAGCGTCGTCCGCCAGATCGCCTTCCACCAGTTCGAGACCCGCTTCCACGACGCCCGCGCGCACGGCGAGCTGTCGCCCGACCAGATCGGCGAGCTGTGGCTGGACGTTATGGGCGAGAGCCTCGGCCCGGCCATCAAGCTGAACGACGGCTATGAGCACTACTGGGCCTATGTCAGCCACTTCGTGCACGCGCCCTTCTATGTCTACGCCTACGCCTTCGGCGACCTGCTGGTGCGGGCCCTGATGGAGAAGCGGCGCGAGGATCCGGTGGCCTTCGCCCCCCTCTACGAGGAGATGCTGGCCGCCGGCGGGACGAAGACCTACGTCGAGGCGCTGGCCCCGTTCGGGCTGGACCCGCGCAAGAAGGACTTCTGGGCCGCAGGCATGCGCGACATCGCCCGGCTGGTCGAGGAGTTCGAGGCGCTGGTCTGAACGGGGACATGTACCGTCTTCAGTGCGTGTCCCCTGCCGCTTGAAGCGGATGGGGACACGCACTGAAGTGCATGTCCCCGGCTGTGGCTCTGGACGCGACGCGCCCGCCATCCCAAGGTGCTGCAAACAGGTTCGGGGAGGAACCCATGAAACTCTTGGGCAAGGTCGGGCTCGGCCTGCTGGCGGTCGTCGCCGTTCTGGTCGCGGTGGTCGCTTACCGCACGGCGACGTTCAAATCCGCCTCGGCGGTCGACATCACGGCGGTGAAGCTGGCCGCGCCCTTGCCGGTGGACCAGCAAAAGGCCGCCGCCAACCTCGCCGCCTCGATCCGCTTCCTGACCATCAGCCACCAGGACAAGGCCCAGAACGACTGGACCCAGTGGGACGCGCTGCACGGCTGGCTGGAGCCGACCTACCCGGCCGCCCACAAGGCGATGGTCCGCGAGATCCTGCCCAACAAGGCGCTGTTCTACACCTGGACGGGCTCCGACCCCTCGCTCGCCCCCATCGTGCTGATGGCCCACCAGGACGTGGTGCCGGTCACCGAGGGCACCGAGACGGACTGGAAGCATCCGCCTTTCGAGGGCGTCATCGCCGAGGGCGCCGTCTGGGGCCGCGGCGCGATCGACGACAAGGGCGCGCTGGTCACCATCTTCGAGTCGCTGGAGGCGCTGGCCGTCGCGGGCTTCCAGCCCAAGCGGACGGTGATCATCGTCAGCGGCCAGGACGAGGAGGCCGGCGGCACGGGCGCCATGGCCGCCGCCGCGCTGATGAAGGCGCGGGGGATCAAGGCCGAGTGGGTGCTCGACGAGGGCATGGCGGTGGTCAAGGACTTCCCGCTGACCGGCAAGCCGGTGGCCGTCATCGGCCTGGGCGAAAAGGGCTACGCCACCCTCAAGGTCGTGGCGCGGGCCAGCGGCGGCCACTCCTCGGCGCCGCCGAAGGAGACCGGGGTCGAGACCCTGTCGAAGGCCATCCTGGCCATCACCGGCAGGCCTTTCCCGATGAAGTTCGAGGGGCCGGGCGCGGAGATGGTCCGCGCCGTGGCGCCGCAGGGCGGACTGATGACCCGCATCGTGGTGGCCAACACCTGGCTGTTCGGACCGCTGCTGATCGACCAGCTGGCCAAGACGCCGGCCGGGGCCGCCGGCCTGCACACCACCATCGCCCCGACCATGCTCAAGGGCAGCCCCAAGGAGAACGTCCTGCCGCAGGACGCCACCGCCTGGATCAACTATCGCATCGCGCCGGGCCAGACGCGGGACGACGTCATCGCCTGGGCGAAGTCGGCGACCAAAGGCCTGGACGTCGAGCTGAGCTGGCAGGGCGAAGGCAACGATCCCTCGCCCGTTTCCTCGACCAGCTCCGAGGGCTGGAAGCTGCTCGCCGCCCTGGCGGCCGACGGCGGCAAGATCCCGGTCGCGCCGGGCCTGGTCACCGCCGGCACCGACAGCCGCTATCTGACCGGTGTGGCAAAGGACGTGTACCGCTTCGCCCCGATGCACGCCTCGATCAACGAGTTCGGCATGATCCACGGCACCAATGAGCACATGAGTCTGGAGAACCTGCGGCGCATGACCGACTTCTACACCCGCCTGATCGCGACGGCGGCGGGGTGAGGCCTCCCTCAACTGTCATCCCGGACGCCGAAGGCGATCTGGGACCCAGCCGATGCCGCGCGCCTTCGCTGGGTCCCGGCTCTTCGGCCGGGATGACAGTGGAGGGATGGCTCCCGAAGCGTTAGAACAGACCCATGCCCGCCGACGACGCCGCCAAACCCGCCGCCAAGAGCAAGGCCGCCCCGACGAAGTTCGGGACCGGGCTGTTGCGCGACTGCTGGTACTTCGCGGCGCTGTCGAGCGACCTCAAGCCCGGCAAGCTGCAGCGCTATGAATTGCTCGGCGAGCCGGTGCTGCTGGGCCGCACCCGCAAGGGCGAGGTCTATGCGATCCGCGACATCTGCCCGCACCGGGCGGCGCCGCTGTCGGCCGGCAAGCTGGTCGCCGAGGCCGACGGACGCGAGTCGGTCGAGTGCCCCTATCATGGCTGGCGGTTCGGCACCGACGGCGGCTGCACCGCCATCCCCTCGCTGGTCGAGGGCCAGGGCGTCGAGGTCTCGCGCATCGGCGTGCGGCGCTACCCCTGCGCCGAAAGCCAGGGGATGGTCTTCGTCTGGTTCACCAGCGATCCGCGCGGCCAGGGCGAGCCGACCGAGCCGCCGCCGGTCTTCCCCGGCGCGGTCGGCGGCGCGCCGAAGATCGTCGACCGCATGGATTTCGACACCCACATGGACCACGCGGTCGTGGGCCTCATGGACCCGACACACGCGCCCTATGTGCACCAGGCCTGGTGGGCCCGCTCGGCCAAGCGCCAGTACGAGAAGACCAAGGCCTTCGAACCGTCCGACGCCGGATTCGTGATGGTTCGCCATCCGCGGTCAAAGGCCAACAGGATCTACGACATCCTCGGCGGCCAGCCGGAGGTGGAAATCACCTTCCGCCTGCCGGGGATGCGCTGGGAGCATATCCAGATCGGCCCGCGCCAGCTGCTGGCCCTGACCTGTCTGACGCCGGTCAACGACAGCAAGACCGTCATCACCCAGATCATCTGGTCAGACCACCCGGTGCTGGCCCTGGCCCCTATCATCAAGCCGTTCGTCCGCGCCTTCCTGCACCAGGACGGCGACATGGTGAACCTGCAGAACATGGGCCTGAAGTACGACCCGCCGATGCTCTGGCTCGAGGACGGCGACACCCAGGCCAAGTGGTACCAGCAGCTCAAGCGCGAATGGACCGCCAGCCGCGCCGAGGGCCGGGCCTTCGTCAATCCGGTGAAGGCGACGACGCTCCGCTGGCGCAGCTAGACGGGCGAGGGCCTGTCCGCCGCGTCGAGGTCCGCCCGCAGGTCAATCCGGTCGCGCGGCAGCGCCTGGGGATGCTCCGCCTTCAGGAAGTTCACCATCTCCTCCCGGATCAGGCAGCGCAGGTCGAAGGCCTGTGACGCGTTTCTCGCGCTGGCCAGGCAGCGGACCTCCATGGTGCGCTCCTTGAGATCGGTGACCTGAAGGCTGACGACCTTGCCGTCCCACAGGGGGGAGGCCCTGGCGATGTCCTCGAGCCGGGCGCGCATGGCCTCCACGGGCGCGGCGTAGTCGACATAGACCATCGCCGTGCCGATCAGGGAGGCCGACTCCCGTGTCCAGTTCTGGAACGGCGTCTGCATGAAATAGGTCAGCGGCAGCACCATGCGCCGCCAGTCCCAGAGCCGCACGACGACGTAGGTGG
This sequence comes from Caulobacter sp., assembly GCA_030652755.1. Classification (GTDB taxonomy): domain Bacteria; phylum Pseudomonadota; class Alphaproteobacteria; order Caulobacterales; family Caulobacteraceae; genus Caulobacter. The sequence goes on from JAUSPV010000049.1 coordinate 6,031, forward strand.
CGTTGATCTCCTCGACCCAACCCCACTCGCCCTCGACGATCACGGCGTCCTCCAGCCGGATCGGCTGGGTGGTGGCGATGATGATGCCGGCGATCAGGTTGGTCAGCAGCGGCTGCAGCGCCAGACCCAGGATGATGCCCGCCGCCCCGCCGGCGGCCAGCAGGCTGATGCCCCACTGGCGCACGCCGCCGATGGTCATCAGCGCCAGGCCGACGGTCATGATGACCACGAAGGTCGCCAGCGCCCGCTTGAGAATCCGCACCTGGGTCAGGTGCTTGCGGGCGACCAGGTTGTCCTCGACGTCGACCTTGAAGCCGCGCAGGTAGAGGGCGGCGCCGATGTCCAGGCCGCTCAGCGAGATCCAGCCCATGAGCAGGATGACGAGGATCAGCATGCCGTGCCGAAACAGCGTCGCCTGCTCCGGCGACAGCGGCGCGATACCGGCCGCCACCGCGAGGCCCACGGCGATCAGGGCCAGTCGCGAGGGCCGGCGCGTCCGTATGACCAGCGAGCGCCAGAACGCATCACGAGACTTCAGCAGCCGGCGCGCCAGGGCGACGCCCGCCGCATGGACCATCAGCGCCACGACGACGGCGATGGTCATCAGGCTCGGGCTGACGAGCCAGGGCGGCAGTCCCGCGAGCCACGCGGCCGCGCCTTCCGCGACGGGCCAGGCGTCCGTCATCTCAGGTCTCCAGTGCCGGGGCTATGGCTGTGGGAAGCCGCACAGGGCGAGGTCGGTTCCACCGGGCGGGCGGGGCCGCCTCGCCCCTCGCTAGAGCACCGATGACAAGTCCCGCCCCCTGGCGTTACATCGCCCCATGCATCGTCGCCTCCTCGCCCTGATCCTGATCGCCGCCTTCACCGCGCCCGCCATGGCGCAGGAGCGCGAGCCCGCCGAGCGCCAGACCCTGATCGACCTGGCCTACGCGCTGGGCGAAAGTCACGCGCTGCGCCAGGCCTGCGCCGGCGAGGGCGATCAGTACTGGCGCGAGCGCATGATGCAGGTCACCCAGACCGAGGCCGCCGACGCCGCCTTCAACGGCCGACTGACCCAGGCCTTCAACAGCGGCTTCGCCACCCGCCAGACCGAATTCCCGTCCTGCAGCCCGGCCAGCAAGCGCGCCGAACTGATGGTCGCCCGCAAGGGGCAGAGCCTGTCCAGGCAGCTGTCGACCGTAACCCGCGTGGTTCGGGGCGTCGGGCCCGAGGGAGAGGCCGCGCCACAATCGGATACCCGTGACCCGGATTCCATGGCGGACGACCTCGCCCCGCGCTAGTTTCACCTCCTGGTAGTTGCAAGGAGGGGGCGCATGGCCTTCGGTTTCTTCGCGATCGTACTGATCATCCTGGCGCTGATGCTGCTGTTCAGCGTCGTCAAGATCGTGCCGCAGGGTCGCGAGTTCACGGTCGAGTATTTCGGCCGCTACACCCGCACCCTGTCCCCCGGCATCCATTTTCTGGTCCCGTTCTTCGAGCGGATCGGCCGGCGCGTGAACATGATGGAGCAGGTCCTGGACGTGCCCCAGCAGGAGGTCATCACCAAGGACAACGCGGTGGTGAAGGTCGATGGCATCGTCTTCATCCAGGTGATGGACGCCGCCGCCGCCGCCTACCGCGTCGACAACCTCAACTACGCCATCAGCCAGCTGTGCATGACCAACCTGCGCACCGTGGTCGGCTCGATGGAGCTGGACGAGGTGCTCAGCCAGCGCGACCAGATCAACACCCGCCTCCTGACCACCATCGACCACGCCACCAGCCCCTGGGGCGTCAAGGCGACGCGCATCGAGATTAAGGATCTCACCCCGCCGCCCGACATCACCAACGCCATGGCCCGCCAGATGAAGGCCGAGCGCGAACGCCGCGCGGTGATCACCGAGGCGGACGGCGAGAAGCAGGCGGCGATCGCCAAGGCCGAGGGCTCCAAACAGGCGGCCATCCTGCAGGCCGAGGGCCGCCGGGAAGCCGCCTTCCGCGACGCCGAGGCGCGGGAGCGGGAAGCCGAGGCCGAAGCCAAGGCGACGGCTTTCGTGTCCGAAGCCATCGCCCGCGGCGACGTCAACGCCATCAACTACTTCATCGCCCAGAAGTACGTGGAAGCCTTCGCCCTGCTGGCGTCCTCGCCCAACCAGAAGACGGTCATCGTGCCGGCCGACTTCGCGGGCATCGCCGGCTCGATCGCCGGCATCGGCGAACTGGTCAAGACCCTTGGCGAGGGCCACGACGGTCCCCGCCCGGGCGGGGCCGGCGGCGGCGCTGTGCCCCGCACCAGGGGCTAGGGCGCACAGGGCAGGAGGCAGGTCATGAACTGGCTTATCGACCTCTACGGTACGCACCCGTACTGGATCTGGCTGGCCGTCGCGGCGGTGTTCCTGGCCGGCGAGGTGTCGAGCGGCAGCGGCTGGCTGTTGTGGCCGGCGGCCAGCTCGGCCTTCATGGCCCTGCTGGTGCTGGTGCTGCCCGATATCGTTCCGGTCCACCTGGTGGTCTGGGCGGCGCTGACCATCGCCACGACCATCGGCGCCCGCCGCTACTTCCCGCGCACCGTCTCCGGCGGGACCGGACCGGACATCAATGACAACATCGCCAGGCTCGTCGGCCACCAGGGCGCCGTGGTCGAGGCGTTCCGCAACGGCGAGGGCCGGGTCTTCATAGACGGCAAGGAATGGGCCGCCGTCTCCGACGGCGACGCCGCGCCCCGCCTGGACGACAAGGTGATGGTCGTGGCCGCCGAGGGCGCGGTCCTGCGGGTCCGTCCGGCCTAGCGGTTGTCGTCGAACCAGATTCGCAGCGCGGTCAGGAACGGCAGGGCGTCGCGAAACTCCTGGTCGGTGAAGGCCGCGCGCATGGCTTCCAGGTCGGGACGCATGGCCGCGACCCCGGCCTCGTAGGCCGCCGCTCCGGCTCGCGTCAGGCTGACCAGCTTGCGGCGACCGTCCGCCGCGTCGCCGACAATGGCCACGAAGCCCTGGGCCTCCAGCCGCTGCAGTGTGTTGGTCATAGCGCCCTTGGTCACCTGGAAGGCGCTGGCCAGCTGCGCCGGGCTCTCCTGGCCGCCCCGCCGCATGAAGTGGGTCAGCACCCCGAACTGCGCGCCGCTGAGCCCGGGGGGGAGCCGGCGATCCAGCTTGTTTCGCGACAGCTGGTCGATGATGGCGATTTCCGTCAGTACACTGACGTCCGGGCGATCCTTCGGCGACGGCGCCATCACGCGCTCCTGATCTGGGCGGCCAGACCACGGCGCGGCGCCGGTCGCAGCGTCGACTTCGGATAGCCGATGCGGGCCAGCATCTGGATGCGTCCGCCGTCGGGGGCCAGTTCGCGGTGCAGGGCGTCGAACACCGGCTTCTGGGTGGCGTACTCCTGCAGGCCCTGGCTCCAGGGGTGAATGGCCAGGCCGTGCGCGGCGACCATCAGGGACAGGCGAGCGTAGGACTCGCCGGCGACGATCTGGTCGTGGCGGCTGTTGCCGGGCGTCGTGATCCAGACGAACCCGCGGGAGGTGTCGGCGGCGGTCTTGAGGAACTTCAGCGACTCGTTGAAGGCCGTCGTGCCGGGCGTCGCCATCTTCGCCTTCGTCAGGATGCCGACGGCGTTCATCGCCGTCATCATCGGCTGGTCGAGCGAGATGCCCCAGGGATGGGCGGCCACGTCCCGCGCGCCGATGAAGGTGCGCTCGACGCTCTCCTGGTGGGCGGCCGGGGTATGGGCCTCGATCCGCGCCCCTTCGTAAACCAGTCCCTTCAGACGCTCGACAAGAGCCGGGTCGAGCGAGCCCTGGACATGGGGCGAGGTCAGCAGATCGGCGAAGGCCGCCGTGTCGATGGCCCTGTCGGCATAGGCGCCCCGGTCGGTGCGGCGGTCGAGCAGCCGGGGGAACAGCGGGTCTGGCGGACTCTTGCGTTCGCCGACCAGCCGGACGCGGGCGATGGGTCGGTCGTCGAGGAGAGGATGCGCCTCGCCCTCCGGGAAGGTCACCTGCTCGGCCGACTGCCCAAGCTGCCGCAGCGCCATCTGGAGGTAGGCGAGGACGCCGCCGAATCCGATGACGATCTGCCGGTTGAAGGGGTCGGTGACCGGCAGCAGGCGCGTGCGGTCGGCATGGAAGGTGACCTCGCCCGGCGTGCGCAGGTCCGCCATCCAGGGCTGCATGTTGTGCGGATTGGGGGCCAGGATGGCGAAGGACAGCGCCTTGCGGCGGATGTCCGTCTCGGTTGCGCCGGGATTGTCCCAGGCGGCGCGGGGATCGACGCCGACAGGGGCGCAGGACGCGGTCGCGGTGGTCGCAGCGACCACCACGCCGCCTCCGACCAGTCGAATGAAGTCACGGCGATGCATGGCGCGGCCCCTCGTTTAGTATTGAACCATCTTGATAGTTCAACACTAAACGAGTCAATCATTTTCGCATGTCAGAGTTCGCCGAGTTCCCGGAGCATGCCCTTGCGGGCCAGTTCGTCGGCCACTTCGTTGAGCTCGTGGCCGGCGTGGCCCTTGACCCAGCGCCAGTCGACCTGATGGCGCGACCGGGCGGCGTCGAGGCGTTTCCACAGGTCCTCGTTCTTGACCGGGCTCTTGTCGGCCGTCTTCCAGCCCCGCGCCTTCCAGCCGTGAATCCAGGTGGTGACGCCGTTCTTCACATACTGGCTGTCGGTGTGAAGCTCGACCTTGCAGGGCTTGGTCAGGGTCTCCAGCGCCTGGATCGCGGCCATCAGCTCCATGCGGTTGTTGGTGGTGGCCAGATCGCCGCCGCAGATCTCCTTGCGGTGCTTGCCGGCGATCATCACCGCGCCCCAGCCGCCGGGGCCGGGATTCCCGCGGCAGGCGCCGTCGGTGTAGATCAGCACGCCCGGCGTCATGCGTCGGCCAGCAGGGCCAGGCCCGCGCGGTGGACAGCCAGCTTGCGCTCGTATTCCAGCGGATCATGGGGCCGCACCAGCGCGCCGGCCGGGGTCGCGCCCCAGTCGTTCAGCCGGGTCAGGAAGAAGCGCATCGCCGCGCCGTGCGCCAGGATCGGCAGGGCCGCCCGCTCGGCCGGCGTCAGCGGTCGGTGCTGCTCATAGCCGCCGATCATCGCCCGGCCGGCTGTCAGGTTGAACGATCCGTCGGACTCGAAGCACCAGGCGTTCAGGGCGATGGCCAGGTCGTAGGCGTAGGCGTCGTCGCAGGCGAAGTAGAAGTCGATGGCCGCCGCGAACGCCCCGTCGCGGAAGAAGACGTTGTCGGGGAAGAAGTCGGCGTGGACGGTCCCCGAGGGCAGGTCGCGGGGCCAGGCCGCCGCCAGATGGTCGAGGTCGGCGCGAACCGTCGCGGCCAGCCCGGGCTTGAGATCTTCCGCCGCCTGGCCGAGCCCGGCGAACAGCGGGGCCCAGGCCGCCTGGCCAAGGTCGTTCACGCGGCGGGCCGGATAGCCCGCGCCGGCCAGATGAAGCCGCGCCAGCCCCTCGCCGGCCTGGCGGCAGTGGGCGGACGTCGGACGGCGGACCGACAGGCCGGTCAGGAACTCGACCATGGCCGCCGGCTTGTCCCGCACGGACTTGAGGACCCGTCCCTGACGGTCGGCGACCGGCCGGGCGCTCGGGAAGCCGTGGTCGGCCAGCCAGGTCAGCAGATCGAGGAAGTAGGGCAGCTCATCGGCCTTCACCCGCCGCTCGTAGAGGGTGAGGATGAAGCGGCCGCGCTCGGTCTCCAGCAGGAAGTTGGAGTTCTCGACCCCTTCGGCGATGCCCTTGAACGTCACCGCCGCCCCGACGTCGTAGTCGGCCAGCAGCGCGTCGAGCTCTTCATCGGTGATGTCGGTGTAGACGGCCATGGACGGGGGATGCGGGACCGGCGCCGGGCCGTCAAGTTGGGAGCGCCCCGTCTCCGTGCTATATTGGCGTCAGGAGGCTCATATGGTTGCTCTGAAGGTTGAATGGCAAGGCGATGATCCGGTTCTGGTCCTGACGGACGAGGGCAAGGCCTTGCTGCGCAAGGAGCGCGCACGCATCCTTCACTTCGAGGGCTGCGCTGACCGGGGGTTCACCCTGGCCGGCGCCGAGCCAACGCTGGACGACCGCCGCGAGCGCGGTCGGGCCTTCCTCGAGCGCTATCGGAAGACGTTCGAAGCGCTGGCGAAGTAGTGGGCCATGACCGAGCCGCTCTGGCTGGATCGCGAGCTTATCCTTCTGCTTCACGATGACATTCTGGCGGCCACGGGCGGCGCGGCGGGGGTTCGCGACGGGGGGCTGCTGGATTCCGCGCTGGCGCGTCCGCTCAATCGCTTCGCCTAAGAAGGCCTTGCCGACATCGTCGAGCTGGCGGCTACCTATGCCGTCGCCATCGCGTCCAACCACCCGTCTATCGACGGCAACAAGCGATCCGCGTCATGGCGCTCGGCCTGTTCCTTGAAGAGAACGGCCTGTGCCTCACCGCCACCGATGACGACGCCACCGAGGCGAAGCTGGGCGTTGCGCGGGGCGAGGTCACGATTGAGGCGCTGACAGAGTGGCTTCGACCACGCGTCGAGCCAGCCTAGCTCGTCAGCACCCTCGGCAGCTTGAAGGTCACCGTCTCGCGGGTCGGGGCCACGTCCTCGATAGTGATGTCGTAGCGGGTGGCCAGCTTGTCGATCAGGCCCTGGACCAGCACCTCGGGCGCCGAAGCGCCGGCCGTGACGCCGACCGTGTTCACGCCGTCCAGCCATGACCAGTCGAGGCCGGAGGCGTCGTCGAGCAGATGACCCTTCGCCGCCCCGCCGCGCAGGCCGACCTCGACCAGCCGCACGGAGTTGGACGAGTTGCGCGAACCGACCACCAGCAACAGGTCACAGGCGTCGGCCAGCTGCTTGACCGCTTCCTGGCGATTGGTGGTGGCGTAGCAGATGTCTTCCTTGTGCGGCGCGGCGATGCCCGGAAACCGGCGCTGGAGGACCGCCACGATGTCCGCCGTGTCATCGACCGACAGGGTGGTCTGGGTGACGAAGGCGACGTTCATGGGATCGATCGGCTCGAACACTTCCGCGTCGGCCGCCGTCTCGATCAGCCGCACGACGCCGTCCGGCAGCTGGCCCATGGTGCCGACCACCTCGGGATGGCCCTCGTGGCCGATCAGGACGATTTCGCGGCCGGTCCGGTGATGGCGCTGGGCCTCGACATGCACCTTGGAGACCAGCGGGCAGGTGGCGTCGAGGTAGAGCATCTGCCGGTGCTTCGCCTCGGCGGGCACAGACTTGGGAACGCCATGGGCGGAGAACACCATCGGACGGTCGTCCGGCGCCTCCGACAGTTCCTCGACGAAGACCGCGCCCAGCGCCTTGAGCCGCTCGACGACATGCTTGTTGTGGACGATCTCGTGGCGGACATAGACCGGTGCGCCGTACTTCTCGATCGCCCGCTCGACGATCTGGATGGCCCGGTCGACGCCCGCGCAGAACCCGCGCGGGCTGGCCAGAAGGACCTTCAGGGGCGGCTTTATCGGCGAGGCGTCATCCATGACCGCAAGGTAGGCGTTGCGCGGCGGTCCCGCCAGACCGGTTTCGCCGGCGCGGGCTCGCCTGGCGCGTGAACGCGCGTTGCGAGGCCATGCATATGCCTTTATCACGCTACATCTGCTTTTCAGCCGGCACGCCCGCGCCGGTTTCCCCGCTTTTCCGGACGTCCCATGCGCCGTGCCCTGACCCTCGTTCTTACCGGCCTGATCGCCGCCAGCGCTTTCACCACGCCCGCGCTGGCCCAGCGCCGCGGCGGCGGCGACGACGCCCGTCGTCAGGAAGAGGAAGCGTCCAAGAAGCGCAAGCGGGACCAGGAATGGAACCAGCCGTCCGCGCCGCTGCCGCAGATGCGCAACGCCGGCCCCTGTCCGTTCGTGAAGGTGCTGTACGACGCCAGTCGCTACACCGAGTTCAAGGACGACCGCGAGGCCGCGGCGAACGTGGTCTGGACCGGCGAGATCCAGAGCCTGTCGGCCGGCTGCGCCTACAAGGACGATGAACCGATCAAGGTCCAGGTCGAGATGCTGGTGGCGCTCGGCAAGGGCCCCATGGCGACCGGCAACGGCAAGACCTATCGCTACTGGGTGGCGGTCACCACGCGCAACCAGTCGGTGCTCGCCAAGGAATACTTCGACCTGCCCGTGACCTTCGATGCGGGGTCGGATCGCGCCATGCTGCGCGAGACCATCTCCGGGATCGTGATCCCGCGCGCCTCGATGGAAACGAGCGGCGCCAACTTCGAGGTCCTGATCGGCTTCGACGTCACCCCGCAGATGGCCGCCTTCAATCGCGACGGCAAACGCTTCCGCGTGACCGCCGGCGCGCCGCAGGCCGCCGCCGGAGCCCCCGCGCCGCAATGACCGATCTGAGACGGTCCCTGAGCGAAGCGGTCGCGGCCGTCTTCGTCGCCCAGGGACTCCCCGAAGAACTTGGCCGGGTGACCGCATCGGATCGCCCGGACCTCGCTGATTTCCAGTGCAACGGCGCCCTCGCCGCGGCCAAGGTCGCGCGCAAGCCGCCGCGCGAGATCGCCGCCGCCGTGGTCGACGCCCTTGCCGGCCGGCCTGAACTGCAGTCGGTCGAGATCGCGGGCCTCGGCTTCATCAACATGCGGGTCAGCGCCGACACCCTGTCGGCCCGCGCCCGCGAGATCGCCGCCGACTCTCGCGCCGGCGCGACCGAGATCGCCGAGCCGCGGCGGGTGATCGTCGACTACGGCGGCCCCAACGTCGCCAAGCCGATGCATGTCGGCCACCTGCGCGCCTCGATCATCGGCGAGTCCGTCAAGCGCATCTACCGCTTCCGGGGCGACCAGGTGCTGGGCGACGCCCACTTCGGCGACTGGGGCTTCCAGATGGGGCTGCTGATCATGGCGGCCTGCGACCAGGACCCGTTCATCGCCACCCTGATGGATCGTCTCACCGGCTCTGTCCCGGTCAGCGCCGAGGACGAGCGCAAGGTCATGGACGCCCTGGCCGAGCGCATCAGCCTGGACGACCTGGACCGAATGTATCCGGAGGCCGCCGGCCGGGCCAAGACCGACGCCGAGTACCGCGACCGCGCCCGCAAGGCGACGGCCGAGCTGCAGGGCGGCCGCCTCGGCTACCGCCTGCTGTGGAAGCATTTCGTCAAGGTCAGCAAGGTGGCGCTGGAGCGGGAGTTTCACGCCCTGGGCGTCGACTTCGACCTGTGGAAGGGCGAGAGCGACGCCGATCCGCTGATCGAGGGGATGATCCGCGAACTGGACGGCAAGGGCCTGCTGGCCGACGATCAGGGCGCGCGGGTGATCCACCTGGCGCGGCCCGGCGAGACCAAGAAGAAGAAGGCGCCCGACGGGACCGTCTACGAGGCCCCGAGCCCCGACCCGCTGCTGGTGGTCTCCTCGGAAGGCTCGGCCATGTACGGGACGACCGATCTCGCCACCATCCTGGATCGCCGCCGGTCGTTCGACCCGCAGCTGATGCTCTACTGCGTGGACCAGCGCCAGGCCGACCATTTCGAGCAGGTGTTCCGCGCCAGCTACCTGGCCGGTTACGCCAGCGAGGGTGAACTGGAGCACATCGGGTTCGGCACCATGAACGGGCCGGACGGCAAGCCGTTCAAGACCCGCGAAGGCGGCGTCCTGAAGCTGCACGACCTGATCGAGATGACCCGCGCCAAGGCCCGCGAGCGGCTGAAGGAGGCCGGCCTGGGCGGCGAGCTGTCGCCCGCCGACTTCGAGGACACAGCCAACAAGGTGGCCGTGGCGGCGCTGAAGTTCGCCGACCTCGGCAACTACCGGGGCACCAGCTACGTCTTCGACCTCGACCGCTTCTCGAGCTTCGAGGGCAAGACCGGGCCTTATCTTCTGTACCAGGCGGTGCGGATCAAATCCCTGCTGCGCCGGGCCGCCGAAGAGCGGCTGGAGGGCGGCCGCATCCAGGTCGCCGACCCGGCCGAGCGCGAGCTGGCCCTGCTGCTCGACGCCTTCGACACGGCGGTGACCGAGGCCTACGACAAGAAGGCTCCCAACTTCATCGCCGAGCATGCGTTCAAGCTGGCCCAGGCCTTCTCGCGCTTCTACGCCGCCTGCCCGATCTTCCGGGAAGTCGACGCCAAGGTCGCCGCCTCGCGCCTGGCCCTGGCCGCCGCGACGCTGAAGCAGCTGGAACTGGCCTTGGACCTGCTGGGCATCGAAGCGCCGGAGCGGATGTAGGGCTGCACGAGCCCGGGCTTCCCGTTTCGACCGCCAGGGCGCATGATGCGGGCATGGAACAGCGCTTTCACGTTCACGCTGCATGGGATCCAAAGGCGAACGTCTGGATATCGTCGAGCAACATTCCGGGGCTTCACATCGAGGCCCATACGCTTGACGAGTTCATGGACCTTGTCGCTGCGCTCGCCCCGGAAATGCTCGCCGACAACCTGGGGATCAGAGGTCCGGTCCCTGTCGAGGTGCGTGCAAACCAGACACTCGAGCTGATGGTCGCGTAACGCGCGCGATTTTGATTTGTGCGTTATGGTTGAGACGCCATGCCGCACGATTACTATCCCGACATTGTCCGCATCCTGGCGGAAGCCGGTTGGGAACGTGTGCCCGGAGGCAAGGGAAGCCACGAGAAGTGGCGACATCCAGGATCGCTGAGAACGCTCGTCATACCCCGCACGAAGAGCCGCCATACGGCGAACGACATCCTGAAGGACGCCGGCCTTCCCAAGGCCTTCTGATCCCGCATTGACTCCCCGCCCCGGCTCCAGCACACACGCTCTCGTCTCGCGGGAGACGTCGGGGCTGGTCTCCGAGGCCGAAGGCGCAACCGCCCCGGAAACGCTCAGGCAAACGGACCGCGCGACTTAGGAACGCTGGAAAGCGCCGCATCCGCGGTGCGCCGAAGGAGCAAGGACGGCTTTGGCCGTCTGAAATCTCTCAGGCTCCAAGACAGCGGGGGCGAATCGTCAGGTCATCAGACCGGGCGAGCCGCATCGACCCCGCCGGAGCCCCGCGTGTCTCAAGACGACCTCAGAAAGACTCCGCTGTACGACGCCCACGTCGCCGCCGGCGCGCGCATGGTCCCGTTCGCGGGCTATTCGATGCCGGTCCAGTACCGCGACGGCGTGCTCAAGGAGCACCTCTGGACCCGCGAGAGCGCCGGGCTGTTCGACGTCTCTCACATGGGCCAGGCCCGGCTGCGCGGCGTCTCGCCGCTGTCGGCGTTCGAGGAGATCACGCCCGGCGACTTCATCGGCCTCGCCCCCGGCAAGCAGCGCTACAGCGTGCTGCTCAACAAGAAGGGCGGCATCATTGACGACCTGATGGCCTCGCGACCGGACGGCGACGGGCTGTTCGTGATCGTCAACGGGGCCTGCAAGGAGGGCGACTTCCGCGTCATCGACGACGAGCTGGCGCCGCAGGTCAGCATCGAGCGTCTGGAGGACCGGGCGCTGCTGGCGCTGCAGGGTCCGAAGGCCGTCGACGTGCTGGCCGCCCATATCCCCGAGTGCGCCGGCAAGGTGTTCATGGACAGCTGGGCGACGACGGGCTTCGGCGTCGACGTGCTGATCTCCCGGTCGGGCTACACCGGCGAGGACGGCTACGAGATCTCGGTGCCCGGTCACGCCGCCGAGCGGATCTGGAACACCCTGCTGGCCGACGAGCGGGTTCGCCCCATTGGCCTCGGCGCCCGCGACAGCCTGCGCCTCGAGGCCGGCCTGCCGCTCTATGGCCATGACGTCGACGAGACGGTCAGCCCGGTCGAGGCGGCTTTGACCTTCGCGGTCTCAAAGAAGCGCCGCGACGCCCGGGACTTCCCCGGCGCATCCCGGATCGCGAAGGAGCTGGCCGAGGGCCCGTCGCGCGTCCGCGTGGGCCTGAAGATCCTCGAAGGCCCGCCGGCCCGCGAAGGCGCAGAGATCGCCGACGCCTCGGGCGCGGTGGTCGGCGTCGTCACCAGCGGCGGCTTCGCCCCCTCGCTCGGCCATCCCATCGCCATGGGCTTCGTGCCGCCCGCCCTGAGCGCCATTGGCACGACGCTCAACGTCATTGTCCGGGGCAAGTCCGGCGCGGCCCAGGTCGTCGCCATGCCCTTCGTCCCCAACCGCTACGTCCGCAAGGTCTGAAAGGTCTCTCCATGCGCTTCACCAGGGATCACGAGTGGGTCGCCCTCGACGGCGACGTCGCCACCGTCGGCATCACCGCCTACGCCGCCGAGCAGCTGGGCGACGTGGTGTTCGTGGAAGTCCCCGACATCGGCAAGACGGTCGCCCAGGGCGACGGTCTCGCTGTCGTCGAGAGCGTCAAGGCGGCATCCGACGTCTACGCCCCGATCTCCGGCGAGGTGGTCGAGGCCAACGGCGAACTGGGCGATGCGCCCGAGACCGTCAACGCCGCGCCGGAAGCGGCCGGCTGGTTCGCGAAGATCAAGGTCAGCGACCCTTCGCAGGTCGAGGCCCTGATGGATCGCGCGGCGTACGAAGACTACCTCGGCACGCTCTAAGCCCCCTTCAGCTGTCATCCCGGACGGCCGTCAGGCCGATCCGGGACCCAGCGACGCCGCCCCTGGGTCCCGGCTCTGCGCGCTCCGCGCTCCGGCCGGGATGACACCAAGGAAATCACCATGCGCTACCTCCCCCTGACCCCCGATGACCGCGCGGAGATGCTCGGCGTCATCGGCGTGGACTCCATCGACGGCCTGTTCGTCGACGTGCCGCCTTCCGCCCGCCGCGAGGGCTTCGTCGAGCTGCCGCATGTCGCGGGCGAGCTGGAGGTCGAGCGGGAGTTGGCGGGCCTCGCCGCCCGCAACACCGCCGCCGGATCGGTCCCCTTCTTCTGCGGCGCCGGCGCCTATCGCCACCACGTCCCGGCGACGGTCGATCACCTGATCCAGCGGTCGGAATTCCTGACCAGCTACACCCCCTACCAGCCCGAGATCGCCCAGGGCACGTTGCAGGTGCTGTTCGAGTTCCAGACCCAGGTCGCCGCCCTGACCGGGATGGAGGTCGCCAACGCCTCGCTCTACGACGGCTCCACCGCCTGCGCCGAGGCGGTGATGATGACCAAGCGGGTCACCAAGCGGAACCGCGCGGTGCTGTCGGGCGGCGTCCACCCGCACTATGTCGCCACCACCGAAACCCTGGCCCGGGCCGAGGGTATGGACGTCGTCCACCTGCCCGCCGCCGTAGACGCTGAGGACGCGGTCATCGCCGCCATCGACGCGGGGACCGCCTGTGTCGTGGTCCAGACGCCCAACGTGTTCGGCACGGCCACGGACGTCACCAGGATCGCCGAGGCCGCCCACGCGGCGGGCGCCCTGCTGATCGTGGTCACCACCGAGGCGGTGTCGTTCGGCCTGCTGAAGTCGCCCGGTGAGATGGGCGCCGACATCGCGGTGGCCGAGGGCCAGTCGATCGGCAACGCCCTGAACTATGGCGGCCCCTATGTCGGGCTCTTCGCCTGCCGTGAGAAGCTGGTGCGCCAGGCGCCGGGTCGCCTCTGCGGCGAGACCGTCGACGCCGACGGCCGGCGCGGCTTCGTGCTGACCCTGTCGACCCGCGAGCAGCACATCCGCCGCGACAAGGCCACGAGCAACATCTGCACCAACAGCGGCCTCTGCGCCCTGGCCTTCTCCATCCACATGAGCCTGCTGGGCGAGGTCGGCCTGCGCCGGCTGGCGGCCCTGAACCACCAGCGGGCCCGCGCGCTGAAGGCGGCGCTGGAGGGGGTGAAGGGCGTCGAGATCCTCACCCCGCGCTTCTTCAACGAGTTCGCCGTGAAGCTCTCCAAACCGGCGGGCGAGGTCGTCGAGGAGCTGGCCTTCAAGGGCGTGCTGGGCGGCGTGCCGTTCTCGCGCCTGGCCCCAGGCGCCGGCATGGACGACGTCCTGCTGGTCGCCGCGACCGAAACCGTGACCGGCGAAGACATCAAGATCTTCGCCAGTTCGTTGGCCGCGACCCTATCGGCGGGAGGAACGGAACGATGAGTGAATCTGAGAAGGGCGTCTTGTCCACCGTCTCCCCGGCTGATGTCGATGCAATGGCTGAGATCGTCAAGCGTGTCCGGGAAATCCCTGGCTGGGACGACAGGCGCGACGGCCTAGTTCTTCAAGGAACGGGCGGCACCTTGATCGAAGTCACAAAACACGAGGGCTCAGAGCATGGCGTCATCGTCGTCCTGACACCGAAGAGCGAAGGCTAGCCCCGATGAGCAGCAGCATGAACACCGTGGGCCGCCCCACCGCGCCGGTCGCCACCGCCGGCGACATCCCCCCGACCCTGACCGGGGCGCGCGGGCTGCTGCAGGACGAGGCGCTGATCTTCGAACTGGGCGGCTGGGACAAGACCGGCGTCGACCTGCCGCCGGCCGAGCGTCCCGCCGACGACCTGGCCGGCCTGCTGCGCAGCGAGCCCATCGGCCTGCCGGGCCTGAGCGAGCCGGAGGCCGTGCGCCACTACGTACGCCTGTCGCAGAAGAACCACGCCATCGACCTGGCCCTCTATCCGCTGGGATCGTGCACGATGAAGCACAACCCGCGCCTCAACGAGAAGATGGCGCGGCTGGCGGGCTTTTCCGACATCCACCCGTTGCAGCCGGTCTCGACCGTGCAGGGGGCGCTGGCGCTGATCGACCGGCTGGCCCACTGGCTGAAGACCCTGACCGGCATGCCGGCCGTGGCCATGACGCCCAAGGCCGGCGCCCACGGCGAGCTGTGCGGCCTGCTGGCCATCAAGGCGGCGCACGAAGCGGCCGGACAGGGCCACCGCAAGACGGTGCTATGCCCGACCAGCGCCCACGGCACCAACCCGGCCACGGCGGCCTTCGTCGGCTACAGCGTCGTCGAGATCGCCCAGACCGAGGACGGCCGGGTGGATCTCGCCGACCTGGCGTCCAAGCTCGGGCCCGACGTGGCGGCCATCATGGTCACCAATCCCAACACCTGCGGCCTGTTCGAGCGGGACATCGTCGAGATCGCGCGCCTGACCCATGACGCGGGGGCCTACTTCTACTGCGACGGGGCCAACTTCAACGCCATCGTCGGCCGGGTGCGGCCCGGGGATCTCGGCGTCGACGCCATGCACATCAACCTGCACAAGACCTTCTCCACCCCGCACGGCGGCGGCGGACCGGGCGCGGGGCCCGTGGTGCTGAGCGCGGCCCTGGCGCCCTTCGCCCCGGCCCCCTGGGTCGTCCACCACGCGGACGGCTTTCAGCTGGTCGAGGAGGCCGTCGACGAGGCGGCCCAGGCCTTCGGCCGGATGAGCGCCTTCCATGGCCAGATGGGCATGTTCGTGCGCGCCTACGCCTACATGCGCAGCCACGGCGCCGACGGCCTGCGCCAGGTGGCCGAGGACGCGGTGCTGAACGCCAACTACATCAAGGCCAGCCTTGCCGACGTGATGAGCCCGGCCTTCCCGGACGGCCCCTGCATGCACGAGGCGCTGTTCGACGACAGCTGGCTGGAGGGGACGGGGGTGACCACGCTCGACTTCGCCAAGGCGATGATCGACGAGGGCTTCCACCCGATGACCATGTACTTCCCGCTGGTCGTCCACGGGGCGATGCTGATCGAGCCGACCGAGACCGAGAGCAAGCAGGAGCTGGACCGCTTCGTCCACGCCCTGCGGCTGCTGGCCGGGGCGGCGAAGGCCGGCGAGGTCGACCGTTTCAAGGGCGCGCCGTTCCACGCCCCGCTGCGGCGTCTCGACGAGACCCAGGCGGCGCGCAAGCCGAAGCTTCGGTGGCGCGCGGACTAACGCCCCCACCGCCGTCATCCTCGGGCTTGTCCCGAGGACCCCTATTTCGGCTCGCAGGTGAGAGTGTGATCACACTCTCACAGTGAAGCTTGATGAGGGGTCCTCGCCACAAGGGCGAGGATGA
>JAUSPV010000050.1 GCA_030652755.1 Caulobacter sp.
GTCGAGCTTGGTCAGCACGAAGTCGGTGACCCCGTTGACCCGGGCGGCGTAGCGCGCGATCACGGCGTCGTACCAGCCACAGCGCCGCGGGCGGCCCGTGGTGGTGCCGTACTCCGCGCCGACCTTGCGCAGGTGCTCGCCGAAGTCGTCGTCGAGCTCGGTGGGGAACGGGCCCTCGCCGACGCGGGTGGTGTAGGCCTTGACGATGCCCAGCACGTAGCCGGGACCGCGCGGGCCCATGCCGGAGCCGGCGGCGGCCTGGCCGGCCACGGTGTTGGACGAGGTCACGAACGGATAGGTGCCGTGGTCGACGTCGAGAAGGGCGCCCTGGGCGCCTTCGAACAGGATCCGGCGGCCGTCGCGGTAGGCCTGGTCGAGCAGCCGCCAGGCCGGCTGGGCGTAGGGCAGGATCTTCGGGGCCAGCTCGAGCAGCTGGGCCAGCAGGCTCGCGCCGTCGGCGTCCGGCAAGCCCAGGCCCTTGCGCAGCGCACCGTGGTGGGCGAGCAGGCGGTCGATCTTGGCCGCCAGCGCCTCGGGATCGGCGAGGTCGGCGACCCGGATGGCGCGGCGGCCGACCTTGTCCTCGTAGGCGGGGCCGATGCCGCGGCCGGTGGTGCCGATCTTCTGGGTCGAGGCGGCCTCGCGGGCCTGGTCCAGGTCCTTGTGCAGGGGCAGGATCAGGCAGGCGTTGTCGGCCAGAACCAGCAGGTCGGGTCCGATGATCACGCCCTGCTCGGCGATCTTCTCGATCTCGCCCAGCAGGTGCCAGGGATCGACGACGACGCCGTTGCCGATGACCGACAGCTTGCCCTGCACGACGCCGGAGGGCAGCAGGGCCAGCTTGTAGACCTTGCCGTCGACCACCAGCGTATGGCCGGCGTTGTGGCCGCCCTGGAACCGCACCACCACGTCGGCGCGGTTGCTCAGCCAGTCGACGATCTTGCCCTTGCCCTCGTCGCCCCACTGCGAGCCGACGACAACCACATTCGCCATGGTCCAAAACCCTCCACGGCAAGGCAAACCCCGGCGGCGCAGTCAGCGCGTCCTGCCGGGGCCCTTGCACTGTGCGGATAAAGGATCGCTGGCGGGGTGGCAAGGGTCGCCCCGACTATGCGAACGGACGAGATCGCATGGCCTGGACCGTTGCTGGCCCTCTTACATCCGCCCCTGCACCGGCTGGATGCGCCGCTCGGAGGGCCAGCGCAGCCGCCATCCATGGCGGATTTCCCGGGTCGCCGCGGGTGCCAGATCAAA
>JAUSPV010000052.1 GCA_030652755.1 Caulobacter sp.
GGCCGTAGACGATGTAGCTGTGGCCGGTCACCCAACCCACGTCGGCCGTGCACCAGAAGATCTCGCCGGGCCGGTAGTCGAAGACCAGCTCATGGGTCCAGGCCGCCCAGGTCAGGTAGCCGCCGGTGGTGTGCAGCACCCCCTTGGGCTTTCCGGTCGAACCGGAGGTGTAGAGGATGAACAGCGGATCCTCGGCGTTCATCGGCTCGGGCGGGCAGACCGGCGAGGCCTTGTCGCGCTCGGGCTCATAGGCGACGTCCCGGCCGTTGTGGGTCAGCCAGTGGGCGCCCGTGCGCCGAACGACCAGAACCGTCGTCACGTCCGGACACTGGGTCAGGGCCAGGTCGACGTTCATCTTCAGCGGCACGGTCTTGCCGCCGCGCAGGCCCTCGTCGGCGGTGATGACGAAGCGGCTGTCACAGTCGAGGATCCGGCCGGCCAGACTGTCGGGCGAGAAGCCGCCGAACACCACCGAGTGCACGGCCCCGATGCGGGCGCAGGCCAGCATGGCGTAGGCGGCCTCGGGGATCATCGGCATGTAGATGGTCACCCGGTCGCCCCTGGCCACGCCGTGGGCCTTGAGCACGTTGGCCATCCGGCACACTTCCTCGTGCGCCTGCGCATAGGTGATCGTCTTCGATTGCGAGGGATCATCGCCCTCCCAGATGAAGCAGACGTCGTTGGCCCGCGCGGGCAGGTGGCGGTCCAGACAGTTGGCCGAGACGTTGAGGACGCCGTCCTCGAACCAGCGGATGTGGAAGTCGTCCTTGTTGAAGGACACGTCCTTGATCTTCGTCGGGGCCTTGATCCAGTCGAGCCGGCCGGCGACTTCGGACCAGAACCCCTCGGGGTCGGCCTGCACGCGAGCCCAGGCGGCGTCATAGCCGGCGGCATCCATGTGCGCGCGCTGCGCCCATTCCTGAGGAACCGGAAACACCTGCTCTTCGCTCACGCCACGCTCCCTTGATCTTGTTGACCGGGAGTTATGCGGATGAGGCCGTCTCAGTCCAGCCGGTATTCCCAGCCGGGTCGCCAGGAGAAGGGCGCGATCAGCAGCGTCTCCAGCGGCGAGCCGCCCACGCGCCGCTCGATCGCGAATCGCGTCGCCAGATGGCCGATGATCAGGATGCGCCGTCCGCCCCGGAGGTCCGCCGCTTCGGTCAGGAAGCGGTCGACCCGCTCCACGGCTTGCCGCCAGCTTTCGCCGCCCGGGTAGGGGCTGTCGAGCCGGTCCAGCCGCCTGCCATGAACCTGGTCAGAGGACGCGCCGTTGAGGTCTCCGTAGTCGCATTCGCGCAGGCGCCAATCGAGGAACAGCGGAGGGCCGCTCCGTGCGAAGGCGATTTGAGCAGTCTCCGCCGCACGCGCGAGGTCGGAGGCGAAGACCGCATCGAACCCGCCATCACGTCGTCTGCGGCCCAGTTCGGCGGCCTGACGCCGGCCCTTGTCCGACAGCTCGCCCGGCAACCAGCCGGCAGCCAGGCCGTGCTCGTTCTCGCGACTGGTCGAATGAGTCTCGAAGACAATCTCGACGCTCATCACAGGCTCCTTTCCCCGGGATCGCGGCGTCGAGGCGCTTGACCGCCCGCGTGGCGCCCCGCGAAGGCGACTGAACAATCTTGAAGGCGTGCGGACAAGGCCGCAGACATTCCGCTCAGGCCGCGAGAGGGTCTTCGAGCAGATCGCCCCCCGCCTGCAGGCGTGGCGCGGGGGCGGCTTTGCGCTAGAAGCGGATCATCCCCCTTCAGCGGAGCCCAGCCATGCTGCTCGCCAAATCCACCTGGCCCGAGATCGAGGTCTACCTCCAGCACAGCAAGACGGTCGTCGTGCCGATCGGCTCCAACGAGCAGCATGGGCCCACCGGCCTGCTCGGCACCGACTGGATGTGCCCGGAGATCATCGCCCACGAGGCGCAGAAGGCCAGCCCGGACCTGCTGGTCGCCCCGACCTTCAACATCGGCATGGCCCAGCACCACCTGGGTTTCCCGGGCACGATCAGCCTCAAGCCCTCGACCTTCATGGCCGCCATCGGCGACTGGTGCCGCTCGCTGGCCGGGCACGGCTTTACGAAGATCTATTTCCTCAACGGCCATGGCGGCAACGTCCACAGCATCGAGGCGGCCTTCAGCGAGCTCTACGCCGAGGCCAGCTTCGCAGGTCGCCCGCGCGGCTTTGCCTGCAAGCTCAAGAACTGGTGGGACCTGTCGGGCGTCAACGCGCTGGCGAACCGCCAATTCCCGACCGGCCACGGCAGCCACGCCACCCCGTCGGAGATCGCGGTGACCCAGTGGGCCTACCCCGACGCCATCAAGTCCGTCGCCTACGACCCGAAGATCGCGCCCAGCGGCCCGATCCGCGAGGCGCTCGACTTCCGCGCCCGCCACCCCGACGGCCGCATGGGCTCGGACCCGGCCCTGGCCTCCCCCGAAAAGGGCGGCGAGCTGGTGGCGATGGCCGCCAAGGCGCTGGTCGAGGACGTGGCGGCGTTTTCGGCGGAAGTTGCGCCCGGCTAGCCGCCGCACTGTCGCCGCTTCCGTCGAACGGTGGTATCCAGCGGGATCATCCGGTGGAGGCGTTCATGCGAGTTGTGGCGGCGGTAGCAGTTCTTGTTTTGGCGGCGACATCCGCCCTGGCCCAATCCACGCCCAGCGCTCCGAAGATCAAGCCTGGAGCCCTGAAGCCCCCGCCGCGCGTGACGGTCGCGCCCCTGCCTGTCTGCGACCTGGTCATTCACGACATGGCCGTGCGGTTCCCGAAGGCGAAGAAGCGGCCCTACATCGACATCGTCGTCCGCAACAACGGGGAGGCGCCGTGCGGCACGCCGCCGGACAACGGTTACAACATCATCGTCGTCGGAGAACTCTACATCGAGAGCTTCTACCGCGATCCGATCAAGGACGGCGGCGCCCTGGGCTTCACCACGCTGAAGCTGATTGCGCATCAGAACGACCGTCAGATCCCGGACTTTTCGCAATCGCTGAAACAGCTCGATACGCTCGGCCCGGGCCACTACGCCAACTTCACCATCTCGACGCCGAACGGCTACTGCGTCGAGCCCGATCCGAAATGCGTCGCGGACTACGCGAAGTTCAATCTGCGGGCGGACGTGCGCTTCTGGGCCGGCGGCAAGCCGCGCATCTCCGCCCCCTTCGTGAAGAGTTCAACGGTGATGGCGCAGTAGGGCGTCAGGCGGTCACCACGACCCCGTCCCGCACCACCACATCCCACGCTTCCAGCCGGTCCCCCGCGCAGGGCCCGCTCGTCGCCACGCCGTCCTCGATCCTGAATAACGCCCCGTGGGCGGCGCAGAGGATCAGATCGCCTTCGCGGGTCAGGAAGCGGCCAACCGGATTGGCCAGCGGCGAACCGGCGTGCGGACAGACATCGACATAGCCGAACACGGCCTCGCCCCGGCGGACCACGAAGCCGGCGAACAGCCGCTCGCCCTCGCGAAACACGAAGCCCTTCGCGCCGGGGTCCGGGATCTCGGCCAGGGCGCAGAGGCGCGTCCCGGCCGGCGGTCTGGCGGGATTGCTCAGGCCAGGGCTCCGACGGTGACCCGCCAGGGCTCGACGCTGGAGCGCTCGAACAGCCCGGCCCGGGTGTAGGGGTCCCGGGCGTGGAAGGCCTCGGCGGCCTCAAGGCTCTCGGCCTCGATGATCATCAGCGAACCGGCCATGGTCTCGTCGGCGTGCAGGAAGGGCCCGCCCAGCTTGACGACGCCGGGCTGTGTCGCGATCCAGTCCAGGTGCGCCTGGCGGGTGGCGGCGCGGAGGGCGGGGCCCTCGTCGGCCTTGTCTTTCCACTGGATGATGAAGAGCGGCATCGAAGGGTCCTAACGTTCGTTCGTGATCGGGCGCGACAGCAGGGCGAGAATGGCCTCGTCGACGCCGGTCTCGCCCGCCAGGATGGCGGCGACGGCCTCGCAGATCGGCGTTTCGACGCCCAGCCGACGGGCCAGCGCCCGCACCGCCGGCGCCGAGGCGACCCCCTCGGCCACGGTCAGCTTGCCGGCCAGCGCCTGGTCCAGGGTCTGACCGGCGCCCAGGGCCAGGCCGACGCTCATGTTGCGCGACTGCGGGCTGGAGCAGGTCAGCACCAGGTCGCCCAGGCCGCAGAGGCCGGCGACGGTCTCGGCCTGCCCCCCCAGCGCCTCGGCCACGCGGGTCATCTCGGCGAAGCCGCGGGTGATCAGGGCGGCGTGGGCGCTGCGGCCCAGACCCTTGCCCTCGACGATGCCGCAGGCGATGGCCAGCACGTTCTTGATCGCCCCGCCGGCCTCGGCGCCGATCATGTCGGCGGCCAGATAGGGGCGGAAGGTCGGGGTGGCGATGGCCTCGGCCAGCGCTCGCCCCAGATCCTCGTCCGGGCAGGCCAGGGTCACGGCGGTCGGCAGGCCGCGCGCCACCTCGCCGGCGAAGCTGGGGCCCGACAGCACGGTCGGGGCGGCGTCGGGGATTGTCTGGGCCAGCACCTGCGTCATCAGGCACAGCGTGCCCTGCTCGACCCCTTTGGCGCACAACAGAATTGGAACGCCCGCGCGGATGTGCGGCGCCAGCGCCGCCAGCGTCGAGCGCAGATGCTGGGCCGGCGCCACGGCCAGGATGAAGTCGCAGGGCGACAGGTCGGACAGCTCGGTGGTGGCGTCGATCGCCGGATCCAGCGCCACGCCGGGCAGGAAGGTCGGGTTCTCGTTGCGGGCGTTGATCGCCTCGACCACCTCCAGCTCGCGGGCCTGCAGCGTGACCGTCAGGCCGGCGCGCGCGCAGACCTGGGCCAGGGCGGTGCCCCAGGCGCCGCCGCCGATGACGCCCGCGTAGTTGAGATCGCTCATGCCTTGGCGCCCTTGCGGCCTGGAACGTGGGTGGGATTGGCGCTCGCCGCCGCCTGGTCCAGAGGCCAGCGGGGCCGGGCGGGGGCGTCGAGCGGATCGGAGAGGCCCAGCGCCAGCCGCTCGGCCGCCGCCAGCGCGATCATCGCGGCGTTGTCGGTGCAGTATTTCAGCGGCGGGGCGTGGAAGGAGAAGCCGTGCTTGCCGCAGAGGGTCTCCAGCCGGTCGCGCACCGCCCCGTTGGCGGCGACCCCGCCGGCGACGACGAACCGCAGGTCGCGGCCCTCATGGCGCATCCGGTAGTCGGCCATGGCCATGTCGGTGCGCTCGGCCAGCTGCCGGGCGATGGCGAACTGGACAGAGGCAGCCAGGTCGCGGCGGTCGATGTCGCTGGTCAGCCCCACGGCGGCGCGTGCGGCGGCGGTCTTCAGGCCCGAGAAGGAGAAGTCGTAGTCCTTCCGCCCCAGCAGGGCGCGGGGCAGCGGGAAGCGCTCGACCTCGCCGCCGACCGCCAGCTTCTCCAGCTCCGGGCCGCCGGGATAGGGCAGGCCGAGGCTCTTGGCGATCTTGTCGAAGGCCTCGCCGGCCGCGTCGTCGATGGTCGAGCCCAGCCGCTTGCAGGCGCCGATGCCGGCCACCTCCAGCAGCTGGCAATGCCCGCCGCTGACCAGCAGCAGCAGGAAGGGGTAGGGGATGTCGGCGCCCAGCCGGGCCGAGACCGCATGGCCCTCCAGATGGTTCACCGCCACCAGCGGCAGGTCGCGGGCCAGGGCGACGGCCTTGCCGAAGCTCAGGCCCACCATCACGCCCCCGACCAGGCCCGGGCCCGCCGTCGCCCCGACGCCGGTGATGTCGTCCCAGGTCACGCCGGCGTCCGAGAGCGCGCGGGCGACGATGCCGTCGATGGATTCCACATGCGCCCGGGCGGCGATCTCGGGCACCACGCCGCCGTAGGGCGCGTGCTCGGCGATCTGGCTGTTGATGACGCTGGACAGCACCTCGACACGGCCGTCGTCGTACCGCCGCACCACGGAGGCGGCGGTTTCGTCACAGCTGGTTTCGATGCCCAGAACGGTCAGGGTCGTCATGCAGGTTGCGGCTCGGGGACCCCTCCTGTAGCAGCGGGGACCGGTTTCAACCCCGAGGTAACGTCCCCGTCGTGCCCCCGCAACAGCCCATCCGGATCGGAACCCGCGGTTCGAAGCTCGCCCTGACGCAGAGCGGCATGATGCGCGACCGCATCGCCGCCGCCCTCGGCGCGTCGCCTGACCAGTACGAGACCGTCGCGCCGCTGGTGGTCATCACCACCACCGGCGACCGCATCCAGGACCGCCGCCTGCTGGAGATCGGCGGCAAGGCGCTGTTCACCAAGGAGATCGAGGAGGCCCTGCTCGAAGGGCGGATCGACGTGGCCGTCCACTCGATGAAGGACGTGCCGTCGCAGCAGCCGGAGGGCCTGGCCATCGCCGCCATCCCCGAGCGCGAGGATCCGCGCGACGCCTTCTGCTCGACCTTCGACTCGCTGGACGCGCTGCCACAAGGCGCGCGGCTGGGCACGGCCTCGCTGCGCCGGCAGGCCCAGGCGCTGTTCCGCCGGCCGGACCTCGACGTCGTGATGATGCGCGGCAATGTCGACACCCGACTGGCCAAGCTGGCGGCCGGGGACGCCGACGCCATCCTGCTGGCCGCCTCGGGCCTCAACCGCATGGGCCTGGGCGCCACGCCGCGCGGGTTCCTGGATCCGATCGCCGCGCCGCCCGCGCCGGGGCAGGGCTCGCTGGCCATCCAGACCCGCGTCGAGGACCAGGACGCCCCCTGGGCCCTGGCCCTGCGCTGCGCCGCCACCACCCTGACCGTCACCGCCGAACGCGGCGCGCTGGAGGCCCTCGAAGGCTCCTGCCGTACGGCCATGGGCGCCTACGCCCGGCTGGATGGCGGTCGCCTGACCCTGATCGTCGAGGCCCTGACGCCGGACGGCCAGCGCCGGTTCCGCCGCGAGGGCGAGATCGACCTGACCGGCGACGGACTGGCCTCCGCCCGGGCCCTGGGACTGAAGCTCGGCCTGGAAGTCCGCGATGAAGGCGGCGAGGCGCTCGTTCTCAAGGATTGATCCCGGCTGCCGCCGGTAGCAGGGTGCGCGCCATGTCTTCAGGGGGTCAAAGGGTCTGGATCACGCGCGCCGAGCCTGGGGCCTCGGCGACGGCGCAGCGCATCGCCGCGCTGGGCCATACGCCGCTGGTTGCGCCGCTGCTGCGCATCGAGCCGGTCGAGGCGCCGCAGGTCGACCTGCGCGGCGTTGCGGCCCTGGCCTTCACCAGCGCCAATGGCGTGCGCGCCTTCGCCGCCGCCGAGCCGACACGGACGCTGAAGGTGTTCGCGGTCGGGGCCGGCACGGCCGCGGCGGTCAAGGCGGCCGGCTTTCGCGACGTGCTGTCGGCCGACGGCGACGTGGCCGCCCTGGCCCAGCGCATCGCCGCCCGGAAGCTTGAGCTCGGCGGCGGCGCCGTGCTCCACCCCGGCGCGGCCGAACCGGCCGGCGATCTGGTCGGCGACCTGACCGCCGCCGGCATCCTGGCGAGGGGACTGACGCTCTACGACTCGGTCGAGGTGGCGCCGGACCCGGCCTTCCTCGACGGCCTCGCCGACATCGACGTGGTCCTGGTCCAGTCCGCCCGGGCCGCCAGGGCGCTGAGCCACGCCCTGCGCAAGCGGGACGCCGCTCACCTGCGGCTTCTGTGCCAGTCGCCGGCCGTGGCCAAACCGCTGGCGCGTGCGAAAGTGCGTGAAGTCGTCAGTGCGCCGTTTCCGATCGAGGCGGCGCTGCTTAATCTGATCGCCAGAGGGCGATCCCCGATCACTCCGACCACCGCCAAGGGGGCTGTGAAAGCCAGACCATGACCACCGCGCCGGATCCCGCCGAGCTGAGCCCGCCGACCGACCCGGCCCGCTATGGCCGCCGCCGCGCCTTCGGCGTCGCCTTCTGGGCGGTGCTGGCGCTGGTCGTGGTGGTGTTCGCCGTCGGTGTCGGCGGCGCCCGGCTGTGGCCGAGGATATCGGGCGCGGCGCCGGCCGAACCGGCGTCCGGCGTTCAGCCCGTCCTGGCCCTGCCCGACCTGGGCCTGACCCGTCCCGCCGCGCCGCCGCCGGCCGCGCCCGCACCGCTAGAGCCGTCCGCCGAGATCACCGCCCTGCAGGCGCGGGTCGCCGCGCTGGAGGCCGGCCAGACCCGCACCGTCAACGCCGCCGCCGCCGCCCTGGCCGCCGCCTCGCTGGCCGAGGCGACGCAAGGCTCGGGGCCGTTCGACGCCGAGCTGGCGGCGCTGGAACGGCTGATGCCGCTGTCGGCCGAGGTTCGCGCCCTGAAGCCCTTCGCCGAAGGCGGCGCGCCCAGTCGGGCCGCCCTGGCCGCCGAGTTCGACGCCGCCGCCGCCAAGGCCTCCATCGCCGCCCGAGATCCGGGCGAGACCGGCGGCTTCCTGGCGAGGCTGCGCCATGCGCTGTCGTCGATCGTCACCATCCGGCAGGTGGGTTCGACCACGGGCGACGCGCCCGACGCCGTTCTGGCGCGGGCCGACGCGGCCGTGGCCGAGGGCGACATCGCCGGCGCCCTGACCCTGCTGCGCGCCTTGCCGCCAAAGTCTGCCCAGGCCATGGCGCCCTGGCAGTCCCGCGCGCTGCAGCGTGTCGCCGTCGACCGCCAGGTGGCGGCGATCCGCTCCCGCGCCATCAGCGACCTGGTGGACGTCACCCGGGAGCAGCCATGATCCGGGTCGCCACGGTCCTCTTCCTCGTCGCGGCCTTCGCCGTCGCGGCCCTGGCGCTCGGCGGCGACGCCGGCTCGGCCCGGCTGCTGTGGTTCGGCTGGCAGGTCGACATGACCGCCGCCGGCGCCGCCCTGCTGGTGCTGTTTGTCTCCCTGCTGGCGACGATCTTCTGGAATGTCCTGAAGTGGATTCTCGAGGCGCCGCAGCGCGCCGCCCGGGCCCGCGTCGAGTCGCGCCGCAAGCAGGGTCAGGATGCGCTGGCCCGCGGCTTCCTCGCCGCCGCCGCCGGGGATGGTTCGGAGGCGCGCCGCCTGGCGCAGAAGTCCGCCGAGCTGGCCGATGACGCCCCGGCGCTGGTCCGGGTGCTCGCCGCCCAGGCGGCGGAAGCGGCCGGCGACCTGCCCGCCGCCAAGGCCGCCTATTCGGCCATGCTCGGCTTCCCGGACATGCGGCTGGCCGGCCTGAGGGGCCTGATGCAGACCGCCCAGACCGAGGGCGATCGCCCCGCCGCCATCCGCCACGCCCAGAGCGCCTACGGCCTGGCCAAGACCGCCCGCTGGGCCTGGCGGGCCCTGCTCGAGGCGCGGCTGGAGGCCGGCGACTGGGCCGCCGCGCTCGACCTCGTCACCGGGGCCCAGGAGCGCAAGATCGTCTCGCCGATCGTCGCCGACCGCACCCGCGCCGCCCTGCTCGCCGCCTCGGCCGCCAGCTTCGAGACCGATCCCCAGGAGCGGCTCCGGGCCCAGGCCCTCGATTTCGCGCTGCAGTCGGCCAGGCTCAAGCCGGACTTCGCGCCCGGCGTGGTCATGGCCGCCCGGCTGCTGGCCGCCGACGGCAAGGCCGGCCGGGCCGCCGGCCTGCTGGAGGGGGCCTGGAAGGGACGGCCGCACCCGGCCCTGTGGCTGGCCTATCGCGACCTGCGCACCGACGAGACCCCGCGCGAGCGCGCCAAGCGGCTGGCGGCCCTTGCGGCGCTGAACGCCGAGGCGCGGGAGAGCCGCATCCTCAAGGTCGAGCAGGCGCTGATCGCCGGCGAGGTGGGCGTCGCGCGCGAGGCGGCCCGCACGCTCGAGGCCGAGCCCCTGACCCAGCGGCTGGCCGGGCTGCAGGCCCGCGCCGCCAACGCCGCCGGCGCCGTCGACGAGGCCCGGGCCTGGATCGCCCGGGGCGGCGCCGCGCCGCAGGAGCCCGACTGGTCCGACCTCGACCCCGAGGGCCGCGCCTTCGCCTACCGTCCCGAGGACTGGACCCGGCTGGTGGCCACCTATGGCGAGACCGGCGAGCTGATCCATCCGCGTCTCGAGCGCCGCGAGCGGGGCCTCAGCGACCTGCCCGAACTGCCCGCCGCCTACATCGAATCGACCCCCTTCGTGCGCGCCGCCGAGGGGGACGCGGCCCTCATGCCGATCCCCGACGATCCCGGTGTTCCCGACAGGCCGCGGCCGCCCGCCGACGACCCGGCGCCCCGTCCGCCGACTCCGCGACGTCGGCGCTTGGCAAGCGCTGCCCGCCCCGCTAAATAGGCCTCCCTTCCGGGACGCCTTTTCACAAAGGGCCGCTTTAGCTCAGCCGGTAGAGCACCGCATTCGTAATGCGGGGGTCAGGTGTTCGAGTCACCTAAGCGGCACCACTTTTCCACTTATAAATCAGGTGGTTACCCCGCGCCGGGGGTGGGTCGTGGGTGATGGCGTGCGACCGTGGAAGCATGGTGGAAGCACGGTGTCATCGCCCACTTATCCACAGGAAACTAGGCCGCTCGTGCCTCCCCGGTGTTTCGGTATCGTGGTCTGTCCAAGAAGCGGATCAAGTCCGCTCTCAGGTAGCGGACCTGTCGACCCCATTTTTGGTACGGCGGGCCAAACCCGGTCTGCCGCCAATCCTCAAGGGTCCGGTGGGAAACGCCCAGGAGGCGGGCGGCTTGTTTGGTGCAATGGGTGAAGGGCACCACGACGTGGTTGCTTGAGTTGCTAGGTTCGGAGTTCATAGAGGTATTCCGACCGGACGGTCCGACCAATTACGGTCCGTCCTCGGGGCTGCCGTCACGGGGCAGCCAGTTTGTTAGCTAGCCAGAATGCTAGCGAGCGGTAGGTAGGTCGGAATGGTCGTCGGCGCAAGCGCATGTGAGGCATTTGAGAGCGTCGAAGTTACTCGTCATCCTTGGAGCGGGCGGTCGTGACAACCCCACTGCGTGTTGAAACTGTCTCTGACCTGTGCCCTTGATCTGCCTCCAGTTGCAGTAATGGCTAAGGCCAATCTCCTCCTAATGGAGGACAGAAGGGGGAACGCTTTGACCGCAGTTGCTGACCTGCAGGCCCAGCCGCGACGGACCAAAGCCTCGCTCAATGCCCACCTCGCCCTCGCCAAGCTGACGTTGGAGGGTATCGTCCGGTCGCCCAGTGTCGTCACTTACGCAGTCGGCATCACTTCCAGTCCCCTCACGCGCTTGGCGGCTTATCGACGGTACGATGAGATTACTGGGTATGCGTTTCTGGCTTTGGACCTGTGTCGCGAAGATGCTTGGGTTGTTGAGCGCGAGCTTGAATCCTTCGCGAAGGAATCCAGTCGGCGCGGGCCGCTTTACAAGAAGCTGGTCCCGCGTACCAGGGAAGCGACGAGACACATCCGGTCTGCATCTGCGTCAGCCCCTCGCCACCACGTCTATGTCATCTGGTGATCGGAGCCGAGGGGGAGGCTCCACCAGACCCCAATCCCTTGTGGGTTGTCAGGGCCTTAGAACGGGTTCGGCAGTGCTCAGGAGGTTATGCGTAACAGGTGCGCGTAACAAGGCCGCGCCCTTCAGGTCACCCTCCTGCCTTCCATCGTCCCCGGACGGGCCTGACGTCTTCTCGCTCATCGCAAGGTTGTCCTCGTTGCGACCATGTGGTTCGGCGCTCTCGCGGGATGCCCGCCTTACTTCGGGTTCCAACCTCGAGATACCTACGGGAAGTGCCGACTTCAGTCCGAGCTCGACATCGCATCAATGAGATGCTTCAGATCGCGCACCAGTTGGAAGCGAAGCGGAGCAAGCGTTGGAGGGCACACTTAGATCAATTTCGCTTTTCACCGGTGCAGGCGGCCTGGACCTTGGCTTTGAAGCCCGGGGCTTCCATCCGATCGCATGTTTCGAGAATGATCTCGACTCGAGGTCAACGCTTATCGCGAACCGTCCCAATTGGCTGCTGCCGGGCACGGGTGACATCGAGGAATTGAAGCCCAGCCAGCTGATGGCCGATCTGAACCTCAAAGCGGGCGATCTAGATCTGATCTTGGGTGGACCACCCTGCCAACCGTTCTCCAAATCCGCCTATTGGGCCAGGTCATCATTTGAGCCAATCGACGATGCCCGAACGAGGCCGTTGCTGAAGTTAAATCGGTTGATTGAGACGGCCCTGCCGAAGGCCATTGTGCTTGAAAACGTCGGTGTCGTTGCCAAGGAGGGTGATGGCGTTCTCAAGTTCTACCAGCGGACGCTGGATCGGATTAATCGGCTTAGCGGAACGAAGTATCTTGCCCAGTTGGTCTCTTTGAACGCCGCCGACTACGGAGTGCCCCAGCTTCGCGAACGAGCGTTTGTAGTAGCCCTCCGGGACGGCCAGACCTTCGTGGTGCCGCCGGCCCTAAACAGCGCCGGTGAGCGGCGGACTGCATGGGACGCGTTCGGCGACCTCTTTCTGTCACAGACTGAGCGCGGCGAACTGCAGATGAGGGGCAAATGGGCGGATCTGCTGCCTTCGATCCCCGAGGGCCTCAACTACCTCCACCACACTTCGCGAGGGGGAGGCACACCGCTGTTTGGTTGGCGCACTCGTTATTGGTCTTTCCTGCTCAAGCTGGCGAAAGATAAGCCAGCTTGGACCATTCAAGCGTCGCCCGGCCCCTCCACAGGACCGTTCCATTGGGAAAATCGTCTCCTATCCGTGATGGAGATGAAGCGGTTGCAGACATTCCCGGACAACTACGTCCTGAAGGGTTCGTATGCCTCGCAGCGCCGACAGCTGGGCAACGCCGTGCCCAGCGCTCTGGCAGAGGCCATTGCTGGGCAACTGCGGGAAGCTCTGGGTTTGGGTGCGGCAGCTTCAGCGACAACCTTCGCCCGAACTCGTCGTGACGACTGTCCAGCGCCCGAGGCGGTTATGCCTGTCCCCTCCGCCTATATGTCGCTAGTCGCCGAACACGCCGAGCATCCAGGCACCGGCTTAGGCCCGGGCGCTCAGCGCAGGACGGCAGGCCTTAAGCCCCGGGTGACAGAGCACGGACCGTCGTTCCGTTCACGTTGATCGCGAACATTGGCTGAGTGCAGAGGGTTCGCAGCGACTTCCAAAGCATAGCGGTTTCATAGTCTTCTATCTCTGGCGGCACGTGGTCGAGGAGCGATTGCGAACAGACCACAATGAGCTTCGCCTTAGTCCGAGAGAACGCCACGTTCGCCCGATTAAGATTGAGGATGAAACTCGCCGCCGCACCGATTGCGTGAGGGTCAGAACGTGTTGCAGACACGATGATGTTGGCCCTCTCGCCACCTTGAAGCCGCTCGACGGTGTCAATCACGGAAGCGATGGCACCGTATGCATCGTTCAATTCGCGCCGCAGAAGCTGTCGCTGGGACTTGTGTGGCGTGATGATTGCGACGGAATCGGCCTCAAGTTCATCGTTAGCGGCGAGGACCTGGCGGATGATCTCGCTCTCAACAACGTTCTGTTTTCTCGACTGACGCTCGTCATGGACGATCAGCGTCAGTTCATCGCCGTTCCAAACGTCGCTCCAGCCGCCGACCATTGGAAGCTGCCCACTGGTGGGCTCCGCAGGAGGTTGGCCTTGCAACGTGATGCCATCGCGAGCGTAGACCAACGCTATTAGCCGCCGAATGCCCTCTGGCAATCTGAAGGTGAAGGTGAGCGCAGACTGGCTCGCGGCGGTCGCAGGCAATCCTGCCTCGTCCACGATCCGCTCCACCGCGTCGTAGGCACTACGAAAGGGCTGGTAGACTTGGACGGGTGGCCGATCCTCTGTCTCCCAGTCGTGCGCGACGATAGGTGCCAGCTGCCGATTATCACCCGCGAGCATGATCTGCCCGCCAGGCTTGAGCAGGCTGGCGAGAGCAAGAAAGTGTGGAAACACCATCATGCTCGCCTCATCGACAATTAGAACGTCCGCAGCGAATCCATCCCGAAACTGGGCCGCCCTAGAGAGTTGCGTTGCAAGCTTGAGGATGCCTGTCGTTGTGCCGCCCAGGACGACCGCCCCCTGCGCCGTTCGCTGTCTGACGTACTGAGCACATGCGGTGGAGTTCACCGCTTCAATTGGTGCCGCCGGCGACTCCTTCGGATCGATGCGACCGATAGACAGCGGCGGGACTTCTACGCCGTGGGCAGCCGCCGCCATCCGGAAGCTCGGCTCATGTTGAGCCAGCCGATTAAGAACCGTATCGACCGCCAAATGGGTGTTGGCGGCGACGAGCACTATCCCCTGCGGGGGTAGCGAGACGGAGATCCGAGCCAGTATAGAAGCGGCTGTGGTTGCAGTTTTCCCCGTGCCGGGCGGCCCCTTTAGCAGTTGAACGCGAGTTGCAAGACCATCCCGAACTGCCGCCAACTGGTCAGGCGCCAATCGCGCGTTGCCCACCCCCTGCGGAGGCTCCCATTGTTCTAGGGTCGCTTCAATCGCTGCGGTGATTGCGGGAGGCGGTGCGGGCAATACAGGAATCTGCGGACCAGTCGGATCGAACCAGCGGAGGGCATGGTGGCCGGCAACACTCCTGAGCCGCCCTTCAACTCGATTGGCGACAAAGTCCGAGACGCTGTCGTCGACAGCAGCGTGTGTCCATACCTGTTCGGGAGCGCTGCTTCTGAGCACGTAACCGTTGGGCTGGAACATCGGGCGTAGGTCAAAGGTGACTTCACCCGTTTCCCAGTCAATCTCCGTGATCTCCGCAGTAGCACCGATCCGGCTGAGTTGCCCCAGCGTTTGACCGGTCTCGGGGTCCGGTCCTCTTGGAGTTATTCGTGCATATGAACCCTCGCCCAGATCACACCTGGCGGCGAAATCGGCAGGAGCAACTCCGAATGCGTCTAAATCAAGCGTGCCAACAATCGTGGCGTCATCCACGGCCCGAACATCCCGGAGCGGTATTGTGCGCCCGGCGTAAACCCTAGCGGAAACCGGCCTAAGGCCGTTGGCTAGCCAATCGGTCCGCTTGACGTGATGGTCGAGGAGCAGGAAGTCGATTGCTGCCCGGCCCGCATCTTCCACCCCGAGAGCGAACTGGCGCAGCGCCGTGACGTCCACAGTGGGCTTTGCCAGTTCGAGATTCTTGAAGGTGATCCGTTCTTCAAGCCACCTGAGCGCATGAACTCGAGCTGTCAGGTATCCTTCGAGATAGCCAACCGGGGCAGCCCGGAGATAGCGTCGCAGCGCGGACTTGACTCGTTGATCGGTGATTGAGGGACTGTCGGGGGAGGGCAAGGTTCCCCATGCCGCTCGCCAGTAGGGTGCAGGCAGACTGTCGTGGAATCTGGCCCGGATCTCAAATCGTTGCGGCGTCCCGTTCTGCTCGTCGCCCCACTCGCCCGAGGCAAGGACAGATAAGGTCGACTTGAAATCAAAGATGTCCTGTTCGAACACCTGGTCGAGTGACACGTCCTCGCGTCCAACGCGCCTTCTCCAATGATAGCGAGCGCCAAACCACGGAAGTGAAGTCATCACCGATAGGCCGCGCCCCGTCCATCCTAGAGCGTATCGGTCATTAACCTCGTCCTGCACACAAGAAAACAAGAGCTGCTCTAGCCCCTCGCGGCACCCGAGGAGTTCGCGAAGAGCGGTTAGAAGGCGAGAGTTGGTTCGCGCGCAAGCCTCAACCAGCTGTGTCATTTCGCTTCGCGAAAAGACATAGAAATGCAAAGCAGATTGAGTGCTAACCGCCACTTCATTGATGGCGACAATAAGCGCCCGGAAGAACTGCTCCAGCAGCTCTTCCTCAGCCGTAGCGTCTTGGTGAAAATCGCCCGTCCAAGGCACAGCCTTAGAAAATATTACGTCCCGGCCCGCAAGAACTCCCCAAGGACGTTCGTCATACTCGGCTGGGGTTTGCCCTGGGTTTGTCCTGACCCGCTCAACAACGGTGGCGCTTGGGCGCGATCTTTCAACTCCAGCGTCGTCCGTCCAGCGCTCAAACGGCGTGTGCATGAGGTGGTCGCTGGAAGTCACATGTGCCGCCAGTGCCCCGATGCGGTTCTGCGTGTAGTCGTAGTCGACCTGTAAGTAGACGCGCACGAGCGCCGCGCCGGCCACTTCATGCGGAGGTAGCTGGCCCGTGCCTGAACGCGGAAGGCTCTGAACTGGATACTCGTCAGGTGTGCCGTCGCCGCCGGGCAGTGTCGCGCTCCGTGCCTTCGCCAATGCGATCAGCTGCGCCAGATCGATATCGAACCCGTCTGTTCGTTTAAGGGTAGAGGCCAATTCGCCCGCAGGGTCCAAGCTGGCTAGATCATCGATTGTGGCGACGCCGGCGGTGCGCAGGATGCGGCTGTGACCTGGATTGATGCCTAAGAGTTCAAACCGCCGTTGCCTCGCACTCTCTGGAAAGCAGTGAACAGAGAACACGCAGCTATCGCACTTGGCATCGAGCTGAAAATCGACATCGTCAGTCGCCGTGCAGGCAAGGAGATTCAGAATTCCGTCGTAAGCTAGAAGACGTTGTACATCTGCCAGCTCGGTATGAAGACCCAGAGGCGGAAGCGTCAAAACCTCCTGCGGCTCGTTGGTGTTCTCATCGATCCTAACGACGACGCCCTCGACGATCTCGGGGCCGTACTGCTGCCCCGCAATAGACAATGGACGCGCAGCCAGCTCGCTCTGGAGCAGAAGTTTGTACGCGGCGAGCTGGAGGCGTTGGTACGTCCGATCTTTACGACTTGCTTTGCCTTCGACAATCCTGAGCTTGGGTCCGTTGCCGTCCCATCGGACCACGACGAAATCCATCCGCCCCGAAATGGCGAAAGCTCCCTCGCTCCCACTAATTTCGATCTCGCGACCGAAGGCGGCTTGGTTTGGAGCAAGGTAGGAAAGTGATTGGGCGAATTCAGCCCAAGTGCTTGTCGGTGTGCCGCCGGGTGAATGAAGCTGCTCGAAACCAGCATCCAGTAGGGACTGCTGCCAGTGATCTTCTGCTTCCTGACCAACGCTCTGAAGGACTGGATCCAGCGCATTGAAGAGCCGCTCCGCGAAGGGCAGCGCCTTAGCCTCAGCGCGATTGTTCACCGCCAGTTTGAATCGTCGTCCGCAGGATCGAAATCGAATGAACTCACCAAGGTCGTTCACCCGTATCCTGATCAATTCGTCGTCCATATCGCCCCGACTCTGCATCGCCCTGATGAGGCAACAAACATCAGTACCGGAGGTTGCGCCAGCCCCCTCTTCAAGGCTAACCGCGCACGCCTCACGAGGTCTCACATGACCGAGCTCGTGTGAGACCCCTGCCCGCTTTTCCCAACCGTCTCATACAAATGGTGCTTGGCTTTTGAGACGCCCTGTCTCACAGTGTCTATAGACCTGTGGAGCAGAGCATGATCCCTTCGACCGGCGCGATCATCGGATACGCGCGCACCAGCACAATCGAACAGATCGCCGGACTGGAAGCCCAGGTGGCGGAGCTTGAGGGGCGCGGTTGCACCAAGGTCTTCGCGGAACAGGTTTCGAGCATCGACGCCGCGCGTCCCCAACTTAAGGCGGCGCTGGACTATCTCCGCGAGGGGGACACGTTCGTCGTGACGCGTCCCGACCGCCTGGCACGCGGAACCATCGATCTGCTGGACACGGTGGACACGCTGACGAGGCGCGGGGTGACGGTCCGTATCCTTTCGATGGACCTCGACACGTCCAGCGCGACGGGCAGGCTCGTCCTCACGGTCCTTGCCGGTATCGCTCAGTTCGAGCGGAGCCTCATGCTGGAGCGTCAAAGAGCCGGAGTGGCGAAGGCCAAGGCCGAGGGGAAGTACAGGGGGCGGGCTCCCACCGCCCGCGCCAAAGCCTCGGAAGTCGCGGCGTTGAAGGCCGAGGGTCTGGGCGTTGCCGAGATCGTCCGGCGTACCGGCATTAGTCGCGCAAGCGCCTATCGCATTCTCCAGGATTCCGCCCCTTCGCCGGGCAGCTCAGGCTCGCCGAGCCGATGATCCCGGCATCACGCGCGGGACCGTCCCCGCTGACCACGGCGGTCGAGTACGACGGGACGCGCCGAGACCTGCAGCAACACGCTGAGCCTCCCAAATGTCGGGGATCGATACGGGTCAAGGCCCCCGAGCGCGGATTCCTTGGGATGAGAGAAGTGAATGGCTAGAGGGGTCTTGACACGCCCCATCGCAGCCCAGAAACTAAACGACCCGCACACAAGAAATTGTGGCGGGCGCTGTAGCACTTTGATCGATTTGTCTTTTTAGGCCCGCAACGATTCGCGGTCAAGCGCAAAGTTGACCACGACAAACACCGGAGAAGCAGATGCCAAGCGATGGAGGGTCGGACAGTAGCCTCTACCAGTTTCAGGTCGGGGCGCAGCTAAAGCAAATTCTTGAAACGGAGCGAGATCGCCTTCGGCTGTCGCTCGCAGCCTTTTGTTCCCGCCTCGGGGTTACAGAGGAAACGTATCGGCGCCTTGGCAGCGGTAGAAACGCGGTCCGGGCGGTAAATGCCTCGACGTTAAAGAACATGTTGAATGGCGCGATCCGTGCCGGATTCTCCTCTGAGACGGTCGAGAGCTTGAAGCGCACGGTGAGCCGCGTTTGGTTGGATGCGGAGTTTCGAGGCGGAAGAATCTGCAGCAACGTTCATGAGCACATTTCCGCTGCGTTGGAAGTTAGTGAAATGGGACCTTCTGAAGCGATGGCATCAAAATAGACGGAGTTTTCGGCGATGAAATAGAGCCGGAAAATTCGCCGACATATCTCCTATTTACCACGTCCCTGGAGCGTGGATACTTCGTTGCAAGTTGGAGCGCTATCCCGGCGACAAACCAACTTTATCGGAGTGCATGAAAATGGGTGTTAAGTCCACTTCGTACAAGCATAGCGGCAATCGGTGCGCCAAGACGACGCGCTATAGCGACGGCTGTGCAAAGAAGACCGTAAGCAACAGGAAGACCGGGTCGACGATCTCGGTGACGAAATACAAGACACCGCGTCACCAGAACTGGTAGGGATCCACCTGAGCCCCTCACAGCGCCCCGATAGAATGTCGGGGCGCTCTTTTATGATGATCGCTTGCCAAGGGTCGTTTTCGATACAGTTCTGGCTCGCTGCCGTCGAGCGGCGAGGCCATGGGTTGCCCGGTCGTTGACTCCCCTACCCCGAAAAGAACAAAATGGGAACTTGAAGGGGTGACCATGTTCAAGCCTGTGAGCCTACGCGCCGACCGAACGAACCAAGCCGAGGTGGAGGAGGGCCGGTTCGTCCTCGATCCCGACACCATCGACCGGCACGCCGCCGAGTTGGAGAAATTCGCTCACCGCCATCAGGACGGCCCAGAGGTCGCCAGATCGCAGGCTGCTGAGCTCCGGGGCCTGGCTGCGGAGCTTCGTCGGGACGGAGCCGCCTAGTGCTCCATGGCCCGCATGTTTCAGAACCTCGGCAACACGCTGGGGCGGCAATCAAACACGCTCAAGATCCGCTGCGAAGCCTGCCGCCACGAGGCTATCTGGAGCGCGAACACGGCGCTGAGGGTCTTTGGTCACCGGGCCGTTCGCTACGACATAACCAGCCGCCTGAGGTGCAGCCGGTGCGACAAGAAGCAGGTGAGTATCTGGATTTGACGGACTCCCGAACGCCGTCCTAGCGTCAAGCCATGTGTAATCTCTACCGCACACGGTCTGGCCGATCCGAGCTCGTAGCCATCTCTCGCGCCATCGACGCGGATGTGGGCAACCTCGAACCGGGCGACGTGTACCCCGACTATCTGGCCCCCATCGTCCGCAACCGGGCTGACGGTGAGCGAGAGGTCGTGAGGGCCAGGTGGGGCATGCCTTCCTCCAGCCAGGCATTGTTCAAGGCGGCCAGTACGCGGGCAGACAAGCTCCGGGCCAAGGGCAGGGAGTTCGACGACGCGGCCTTCAAGGAGCTTCTGAGGAACGAGCCGGACAATGGGACAACGAACGTCCGCAACACGGCCTCCCGGCATTGGACCCGCTGGCTAGGCCCAGAGAACCGCTGCCTCGTCCCCTTCAATTCCTTCAGCGAGCCGGGCTACACGGACGGCAAATACAAGCCCGTGTGGTTTGCCCTGGCGGAGGATGAACCTCTCACCTTCTTCGCCGGTATCGAGACGCGGGAGTGGTCCTGCGTACGGAAAATCAAGACGGGCTGGGAGACCTGTGACGTGTTCGCCTTCCTCACGACAGAGCCCAACGCGGAAGTCGGCGCTGTCCATCCCAAGGCGATGCCGGTGATCCTGACCACGGACGAAGAGCGAGACGTCTGGATGCGTGCGCCGTGGAGCGAAGCGAGCGCCCTACAGCGGCCCCTGCCGGACGGTAGCTTGGTGAGGATGTGACTGAGCCGATCGAATGCGTATCAGCTCTGCACACCAACCGAACCGCAGCACCTTCGGATCAAACGCAGCCGCGCTTCCTACGATCAGCAGCGGCGGATAGGTCGCGACTACCTGATGCCAAGGGAGGACAGCAGATCATAAACCATTGGCGTTGGGTCTGCGTCCGGATTGCGCCAGTTGGTCCGGCCAGGGTGGGTTAGCGCCGCGACGTACTGTCCGCATGAGTTCCGGTGGATTTGACTTGTCCAACCACGCTGGTTGGTCTCCGTGAATTCAGCGACTGGATGGTCGGCATTCAGCCTTTCGCCAACCCAGCGACCAGCCGTCATGCCAAGGCACAGCACCACCTCCACACCCAAAC
The DNA here is from genome assembly GCA_030652755.1 of Caulobacter sp. Taxonomy (GTDB): domain Bacteria; phylum Pseudomonadota; class Alphaproteobacteria; order Caulobacterales; family Caulobacteraceae; genus Caulobacter. The sequence continues at coordinate 20,489 of JAUSPV010000052.1, forward strand.
GTTCGATCACTGCAGCGTGGACAGGCCAGCATTGGTCGAGCAACGCATTCTTCTCGGCCTTCAGGCCCGCCTCACCCTTGGTGCGAACGAAAACGACATTGCTTGCTGGAACGTGCTGCGGCTCAAATCCAAGCTGTCCAAACATGTGCTGGATTTGGGGCTGCATCCCGTGGGCTCCCGCCTTTGCCCCCTCCCAGCGTTCGTGAACATAGGCTGACCAGTCATCTTCTTTGCGGGCAACTGCGTCGGCAATGTTGCGCCCAATCGTGTTGCCCACTTGGTCCTCGGGGCTACCGCCCGGGTTCAGGCCCAGGAGATAGACCTTTGACGGGCCGGCGAAAGCGCTCCTGCCGGAGTAGAAGACCGATCCGGAGCGGTGCTGGATTTCGGGTGGCACAAGCTCAAGAAGCGATTCCAACATGCCTTCTCCTGATCCGGTCGGTGAGCGTTGCAACGCATGGCGTCAGCCCGCCACCTTGACCCAATAAGATGCGTCCGCGTTTGAGAGCAGGTCATCGATTACGGCGAGGACGATGGCCGTAGATAGCCAAGGATCACACCCTGAGGCCACAACGACGCCGTCTCGCATGAACGCGACGCGCCAACTGTGGCCGTCCTCATTCCAGCCACTCTGGCACGAGATCGTCCTGCCTAGGCTCCTGATGCAAGAGAGGTCCAGCGCGTCGTCAGTATTTTCGAGGTAGAAAGGCACGGCCCAACGGGTTGCCAGCGGCGGGAAGATTTCGAGAAGCCCATCGGCCACATTTGCCACTTCAAGTTGGGCTGGACCGCCAACCTCATAGGCAAATTCGCGGCCCGACAATTTGATGTTGTCGGACCACCGCGTGACGGAATCGGCCTCCGTCACAAAGACTTTCTCGTCCCGCAAGAGCCTGAAGATCTCGACATCTATTTCGCGCCGATCACCGCGCTCCTGTGCACCGGAGATGCGTGCCTTCAACCCTTCCAGCTTCTGACGCGAGACCTGTCGTTCGTTTCGGTCGTCCATTTCGCGGCTCCGGTTATGAAGGGGACTTACAGATTTGCTGCGTCAGTATCGGTCACAATGGGACGCCGTGAGCGCAGATTCGAAAACGCTAGGCCGGTGCCCCCAAGTCGCTCCATCCCACCTTCACCGGACGACGCCGGATGGTGGTTGACGGCATCGTGGACGGGCCGTGGTTGCCGAGCGGATAGCGACCCGTCATCCGGACCGACTCCTTGAGCAGGAAGTCCTCCAGGGCGAAGCCGGGGGCAAAGCTGATCGCCAGCATCGCCAGGTCATCCAAGGTCAGGCCCTCCGCCTGGAGCTGCCGGAACGTCTGTCCGAATCCGTGCTGATAGCCCGGCAGGACGATCTCGTGCGCTGAGCGAATCGCGATCCGAGCCCGCTCCGGCAGATTGGTGCTGCAGCCGATGTAGACGATGAGGTCTTCGGCCAGCAGCCGAGGCAGCTCTTCAGGGGATAATGCGCCGGGCTCTCGGGACCGGGCGATGATGTAGACGCCGTCCCGATGACCAGCGGAGCTAGCAAGAGGGCTCAGGCGATCCTTCGCCTCTGACCGTTCAAGCCGGAATGAGGTGTAGAGCATCGTCACCGCTGACCCCCATGGCTGCGAGGCTAGAAAAAGGGACCGACCCGCCGGAAAGAGTCCGAAACGGGTCGGCCAAGTCAAAGGCAGATCAAGAGCTGAAGCCGGGGATCAATCCCTCGCGGCGATGGAGATCTTCCGGACCGTTCTGGGAGGACCAACGACGCGAACCGGAGGCTCATCATGCGGATCGCGGACGCTGAAATCCCGGCCCGCCAGCGGCTCTGAGCGGGTCCGGGGCGTGAAGGTCCAGGAGGGCTCCAGAACGCCGTCCTGAGCGCTTACAGCGCATCTGGCGAACACCGGAGCGGTAGCCTCAGTCCGAAGTTCGGCGACGAGTGAAGTCGGGATGTTCCCCTCTCGATGAAGCAGCCCGGACAGGAAGCCCTTCGCATGAATGAAGGCTTCGAAGTCGTCTTTCCCTTCGAACGGGGAGCAAACCATATCTCCGGAGAGACTGGTCACAGTCAGCTGGTAGCTAGTCAAATCTCTTCTCTCAATGATGATCTTGTAGGAAGAGAATACAGTCTGAATTTTGACGATCCAGTGGGAAATGGAGATTGGTATAATTTGGATTAGTATCCATTCAGCGTGGACTGTTTATTCATTGAGTGAGGAGGCTTCGCCTCCAGAGCGATCCCCTCCACCGTCCGCTTCGCTCCCGGCTCCGGCGATGCGCTCGACATTCTTATCTTCGAGGGGTTCAGGTAATAGTTTTCTATTGGGGTCCGGAGAGGTCTCCGAACTCCATGCTGCTGAGCAGGAAGAAGCGATTTGCGCCCGCGTCTTTGAGCGTCCCAACCGGGCCGAAACTTTCACGCGACATGCTTGCGCGCACTGTTCCGCTTGAACGGGGCCGTGGCTTTCCACTTGCTCCCGACCCCGCCGATTTGCTGCAGGGATTTTCGATTGATCGTTGTTTCGTGGTGGGGAGGGTTCAGGTGCGTGTCAGGGCGGCGTCGTAGAGGTCCAGGTGCGTGATGATGTCAGGGCTGCGGAATTGCTTGGTCATGTAGCGCCCCACCTTCTCCGGCGATCGGTAGATGGGTTGGAGATCGAAGGTCGGATTTGAGTTCCAGTGACCCACCAACCGCCGCTTGGTTGGGAAGTCTACCGGGACGGACTTTGGCTCGCCGCGCGCCAGGACATGACCTTTGTCGCGGACGATAGCAGGCAGGGTGCCAGCACCCTCCGTCTTGTCCGATCCGAACATGCATCGCAGGTAGCCGCGAAGAAGCGGCTCTTCTTCCGGGTCGAGCGCGATGAAGCAGTGAAGGTGGGGAGCGGCATTTCCGAAGCCGTCGAACCGCTCCAGTACGCCTAGGATACACGGGAGATCATCTCTCCCGATCACGTACCGCCTTGGCAATTCGCGGCGTAGGCGGGCGTAGTCTTTGAAGAGGTTGCCGAGGGTTTGGAGGACGTTGCTATCCTCGTCTCGGAGCCTGCGGCCAAACAGGCCGGGCTGAAGCGTCAGGAAGTGGTTGGCCCTTTCCCGGATTGCCCATTCAGCGAGCGACTCCCCCAAGCGCTGGCGGCTTATTCCGGTAGGCAACAATCAAATTCCTCGCGACACCTCTGTGTTTGTTGATGATGGAAGATTATCGCACGTTCTGAGCGCTGGTTCAATAGTTACTCGATGCAGAACGGCTCCGGACTGCGCAATGGTCCATTGATATACTTTGACAGCTTTTTTTGGAACACATCCGGTATAGCTTAGCCACTGCCCTTACCCCCGTGGCCTCCCAAGCCGCCACTTAAGGCGAACGCCTCGAGGGTCATGCCAGACAAGTCAGCGATCCGAGCTTGAGGCGAAAAGGTCGTTAAGCTGGGTTAGGTAGATCGCAGCCCCAGCCGAACGCTGAGCTCACGGCACGCCCGCAAAGCCCTGTGAGGCAAGCGATTGCGCCACCTAGCGCTGGCCGAACACAAACCAGAAGGGTTTGCCAAACAACCTGGGCCGAAAACCGTTCGGATACGTTAGGTGTCCTGGGGGTATAAGGGTTCAGGGCCGAGACGAGACTATTGTCTGGGGACCAGGGTCCCGAGGGCGACAATATCTCTAGGACTTCAGCTTGCTGAGAGTTGAAGCATCTTCTCCTCGGCCCGGCTCAGACCCGCCCTCTGAACGTCCTCAAACAGCTGGGCATATCGTTGGGTGGTCGATGGTTGGGTGTGCCCCAAACTCTTGCCCACAGTCGCGAGGTCGGACCCGCTGGAAAGCATGTAGCTAGCCGTCGTTCTGCGCAGGTCGTGAATTCGAAAATGCCCGATCCCCGCCGCTTTCAGGATGCCCTCCCAAGGTGACTTGAGATCGACTCGGGGCTTGATGCGGCTCTTTCCGGGGAAGAGGAACGGGGTGTCGGGATCGCGTTCCTTCATCGTCCGGAGCGTTTCGACCAGACCGGGCGGAAGTAGCAGCCGATGTATGCGCTTCTGTTTGGTGTGCGCCGACGGCTTTACCCAGACCCCTGCTTCAAGATCGATCTGATCCCAATCCGCTTGAAGCACCTCCCGAAGGCGGGCTCCGGTGAACAGCAGCATCCGGACCGCGTTGGCCCCATTCTGATCTGGATATCGGGCGCACGCAGACAGGAGTGCGCCGACCTCCTTCTCCCCCAGGAAGACATAGCGCTGGTCCTCCTGGTACTTTTCGATCCCGGTGCAGGGGTTAGTGAGGACCACTTGGTCCGCCTTCGCGAGGTTGAACATCTTCCGAAGCACCGCGAGCAGTCGGTTCGCTTGGTAGCGCCCTGACCCGTCACGTGCTTGGGCATGCATCTTCCTGATGTCGCGCGGCGCGAAATCCTTGACCTTCTTCCTGCCAAACTCGGGAAGGGCATATCGCTCCAGAATCCTTCGGGCGTCTCTGGTCGTCGTGAACTTCAGCCCCCTCTGTGGGCCGTATTCTTCGCAGTAGTGATGGGCGAGGCTGCGGAGGTCTGAAGCCTCACGAGCTTCATGGCGGTCTCGACTTGGATTGCCGCCCTTGTCCACCAAGACCCGGTGCTCGCGGGCCAGCCGACGTGCTTCTTCAACCGTCATCGCGGGATAGCGACCGAGAGTGATCCGTCCCTGTTCGCCAGTGACGGTCCGGAACTGGAAGATGAAGCTTTTCGCGCCACCTCGGGTGGTCCGCAGGCCAAAGCCGGGCGTTTCGGCTTCCCAGCAGATCGCATCGCGAGGAGTGTTTTCAATGAGTGTCTTGGTGAGGCGTTGGGCCTTTCGATTGGCTGATGTTGTGTGCATGACGACCACCTAGGGGCGCTCATCCGTGGAAGCAATGTGGAAGCAGGAGGGGCCGTAGAGTGCCGTTTTCACCCGTAGACGGGCGCGCGCCAAATCGTCGAAATCCTTGATTGAAAAGGGATTTCCGTAAGAGTCCGCGTTGTGCCGTAGCCACAGGACAAAATTCGTAATGCGGGGGTCAGGTGTTCGAGTCACCTAAGCGGCACCACTCCTTCGAAATCCCTCCAGTTCTCCCGTGGCGTGACACGGCTATGCGGCCGGGCGCGCGTCTCCCATCGTGCGGTTGGCGAGAGTGAAGCGGAGGGGCGACCATGCGCATACAGTTTGCGGCGGCCGGAGGCGGCCGCTCATGATTCTCGCGCGCTGGTCGCAGGACCGGCTCGTCCGACGGGTCTCCGCCCTCATGGACGGCCCGCCGCCCGAAGGCCTGCGGGCGGCGATCATCGAAACGAGCGAGGGTCTGACCCCCAGGGCGCTGGGGCCCGGGCTCCGGCCCTACCGCGACGAGCTGATCCTGATCTTCGCGAGGCAGCTGGCCGACGCCAACCGGCGGCTGTCCTCAAGCCATTGGGCGTCCGGGAGCGGAAGCAATGTAGGCCATGACGTGCTGCGCGCCCGCCATGGCGCGCTGGAGACGCTCCGGCGGGTCGCCGCGCTCCGGCCGCCGCCGCGGGACCCGCTCGGCGCCCTTCTGACCGCGCTCGAGGATCTCATGACAGCGCACCGCCAGGCGTGGGGCGATGACGACGGATACGGGATCGCCACCCTGGGCGAGATCCGCCGCGACGTGGAGCGACTGATCGCCGCCGGCCGCCGGGCCTGACGCAACGGCGCCATTCCCCCGGTCGGCGGCGGGCTCTAAGGTCGCGCCCGAACAAGGGAGCGCGCCGTCATGCATTTCGAGCTCAGTGAAGAGCACCGGATGATCAAGGAGCTCGTGCGGCGGTTCGTCGAGGACGAGCTGATGCCGCTCGAGGCCACGGTGCTGGAGCGCGAGGCGTCCGGCGGGCCGACGGCGCTGACGGCGGAGGAGCAGGCGAAGATCGACAAGGTCTCGCGCGAACTGGGCCTCTGGGGCCTGGACGCGCCCGAGGACGTCGGCGGCATCGACCTGCCGGCCGTGGCCCTGGTCGGGGTCAACGAGGAGCTGGGCCGCACGGTCACCCCCTACACCCTGCCGCCCGACAGCCCGAACCTGCGCATGCTGATGGCCACGGTCGACGACCGCCAGCGCGCCGCCTACCTGGCGCCCTATGTGGCCGGCGAGACCATCTCGGCCATCGGCATCTCCGAACCCGGCGCCGGGTCCGACCCGGCCGGGATGATCACCCGCGCCGACCGGGACGGCGAAGACTGGATCCTCAACGGCCGCAAGATCTGGATCACCCGCGGCGCCGAGGCCGACTTCACCATCACCATGGCGGTCACCGACCGCGAGAAGGGCGCCCGGGGCGGCATCTCCGCCTTCCTGATCGACAAGGGCACGCCCGGCTTCAACGTGCTGCGCCGCATCCCCATGCTGGGCGGGCAGTACAGCTACGAGATCGCGCTGGAGGACTGCCGCGTCCCGGGCTGGAAGTTGCTGGGCAAGGAGGGCCAGGGCTTCGCGCCGATGCAGGTGCGGCTCTCGACCCGGCGGATCGAAATGGCCAGCTGGTCGATCGGCATGGCCCAGCGGGCGCTCGACATGCTGATCGAATACGCGCCGCAGCGCTCGACCTTCGGCGCACCGCTGTCGGAGCGCCAGCAGATCCAGTGGTGGATCGCCGACGCCGCCACCCGCATCCACGCCGCCCGGCTGATGACCTACGACTGCGCCTGGAAGCTCGACCAGGGCCGCGACGTGCGCAACGAGATCTCGATGATCAAGGCCTACGGCACCGAGATGGCCTACGAGGTGGTCGACAACGTCATGCAGGCCTTCGGGGCCATGGGCATGACCCGCGAGCTGCCCCTGCATCTGATGCAGTCCAAGCTGCGCACCATGCGGATCTATGACGGCCCGACCGAGGTCCACAAATGGGTCGTGGCCCGCAACCTGCTGGGACTGAAGCGATGAGAGCCGCCTACGGAGACGTCCGCGTCAGCATCGAGGGCCATGTCGCGACGCTGGAGATCGACCGGCCGCCCAACAACCATGTCACCGTCGACCTGATCCGCGATCTCGCCGACGCGCTGGACGATGTCGACGTGGATCAGACCCTGCGGGTCGTCCTGCTGTGCACGGCCGGCAAGGTGTTCTGTGGCGGGGCCGATCTGGTGACGCCGCCGGGCGAGGGCGGGCTGATCGTCGATTCCACCAAGGCCCTCTACGCCCAGGCCGCGCGGCTGTTCTCCAGCCGCAAGCCGATCGTGGCCCTGGTGCAGGGCGCGGCCGTCGGGGCGGGGCTGGGGCTGGCGCTGGTCGCCGACTTCCGCATCGCCGCGCCGGAGGCCCGGTTCTCGGCCAACTTCGTCAAGCTGGGCTTCCATCCGGGCTTCGGCACGACGGCCAGCCTGCCCCGCGTCGTGGGTGAGCAGAAGGCGGCGCTGATGTTCCTGACCGGTCGGCGGATCAAGGCCGACCAGGCGCTGGACTGGGGCCTCGTCGATGAGGTGGCGCCGCTGGAGAACCTGCGCGAGGCGGGGATGCGGATGGCCAATGAGCTGGCGGAGAACGCGCCGCTGGCGGTGCAGGCCACGCGCGCCACGCTGCGGGCGGGTCTCGCCGATGACGTGCGGGCCCAGACCGACCTCGAGGCCGCCGAGCAGGCGATCCTGCGCCCGACCAACGACTTCGCCGAGGGCGTCCGCGCCGTCGCCGAGCGGCGTCCGGGGCGGTTTACCGGGACGTAGGGGGAACGGGGACATGTACCCTCCTGGGTACGTGTCCCCTGCCACTTTCGCCGTCTTCCCGGCGGAGGCCGGGATCCATAAGGCGCCCCCGATCTTTGGCCCCGCGTGGACCCCGGCCTTCGCCGGGGAGACGG
>JAUSPV010000069.1 GCA_030652755.1 Caulobacter sp.
AGGAACAGCTGAGGGCGCGGGGCGTGGAGGCGGAGCCGGGAGCCGGGGACAGTTTAATGTGTCCCTGCAGGGACACCTTAAACTGTCCCCGTTGATCGCTCAGATCTTCGACCACAGCGTCGGCCGCGCCGGGCCCTTGCGCCAGCGGTCCAGGGTCGCGCCGCGCGCCGCCATCAGGCCGCCGCCCAGCGCCAGCATCACCTTCTCCCCCGTGCTGGTCGACACCCGCTCGTCCCAGGCCGCCGGGCCGCGCGCCACGACCTTGACGCCGATCTCGCGATAGACGCCCAGCGCCGCCGCCACCGCCCAGGCCGAGCGGAAGGGCAGGCCGCGCAGGCCCCAGCGTGCCGAGGCGTAGTAGGGCTCGGCGGCCTCGACGAGGCGCCTGGCCAGCCCGGCCACGGCGGCGCGGTGCTCCGGCGCGGCGATGGCGTCTTCTGCCACGCCGGCCTGGGCCAGCCAGTCGGCGGGCAGGTAGACCCGCCCGTTCACCGCGTCCTCGACGATGTCGCGGGCGATGTTGGTCAGCTGAAAGGCCAGGCCCAGGTCCTGGGCGCGGCGCAGGGTGGTCAGGTCGCCGGGCGCCACCCCCATGACGATGGCCATCATCGCCCCGACCACGCCGGCCACGTGCCAGCAGTAGTCGAGGGTGTCTTCGATCGTCTCGTAGCGCCGGCCGGCAACATCCATGGCGAAACCATCTATGAGCTCGATGGCGTACTGCTCTGGAATCGCTCGCCTTCTGGCCACTTCGCGAAAGGCGGCGAAGGCCGGATCGTCGGTCGGCTCTCCGGCCAGGGCGGCGCGGGTCTGCGCATAGAGCCCCTCCAGCCGCCGCTGCACCTCGTCCGGCGCCAGCGCCTCGCGCTCATGGCCCAGGGTCTGGCCGTCGATGACGTCGTCGCAGTGCCGGCACCAGGCGTAGAGCATCTCCGCGTCGGCGCGGGTCTGGGGGTCGAACAGCGCCGCCGCCGCCGCGAAGCTCTGCGAGCCCTTCTGGATGGTCTCACGGCTGGCGGCGGCGAGGTCGGTCACGGTTGCAGGTCCGGGATCATCAACGCCGCCGTCGCCTTGGCCGAACCGACGACGCCCGGGATGCCCGCGCCCGGATGGGTGCCGGCCCCGACGAAGTAGAGGTTGGGGATCTTGTCGTCGCGGTTGTGAGTCCGGAACCAGGCGCTCTGGGTCAGGATCGGCTCCAGCGAGAAGGCCGCGCCGTTCCAGGCGTTCAGCTCGCTGGTGAAGTCGTCCGGCGTGAAGATGCGGCAGGTGACAAGGTCGCGCGCCAGATTGGGGATGTAGCGATCCTCTAGGTATTTCAGGATCTTGTCGCGATAAACTTCACCTTCGGCCGCCCAGTCGACGTCGGCGGTCTCCAGGTTGGGCACGACCGACAGGACGTAGAAGGCGCTGCCCCCGGGCGGCGCCATGCCGGGGTCGGTGGCGCAGGGGTTGTGCAGGTAGAGGGAGAAGTCCTCCGACAGCGCGTCCTTGTTGTAGATGTCGCCGATCAGCTCGCGGTAGCGCGGGCCGAAGCAGATGGTGTGGTGCCGGATCTGCGGGTGTTCGGCCTTGAGGCCGAAGTAGATGACGAACAGCGACGGGCTCCAGCGCTTCTTCTCCAGCGCCTTGCTGGCCGCCTTGCCGCGCGGATCGTCGACCAGCAGCTCGCGGTATGTGTGCATGATGTCGGCGTTGGAGGCGACGGTGTCGAAGGCCTCGAACTCACCGTCATGGCGGATCACGCCGGTGACGCGGCCGCCGGCCGTGGTGATCTTCGAGATCGGCGCGTTGAGCTCGATCCTGCCGCCCAGCTCCTCGAACAGCGTCACCAGGCCCCGGATCAGGGCCCCGGTGCCGCCGCGCGGGAACCACACCCCGCCGCGCCGCTCCAGCGCATGGATCAGGGCGTAGATGGAGGAGGTGGCGAACGGGCTGCCGCCGACCAGCAGACTGTGGAACGACAGCGCCTGGCGGACGTGTTCGTCCTTCACATAGCTCGACACCTTGTCATAGACGCTGCGCCAGGCCTGCAGCTTCATCAGGGACGGAGCCGCGGCGATCATGCTGCCGAAGTCGAGGAACGGGACGGCGCCCAGCTCCAGATAGCCCTTCTGGTAGAGGGCCTCGGAATAGGCGTGGAACCGGCGATAGCCCTCGACGTCGGCGGGATTGCGGGCGGCGATCTGCCGGTCGAGCTCGTCCTGGTCGTTGACGTAGTCGAAGACGTCGCCGTCTTCCCAGACCAGGCGATAGAAGGGGTTCACCGGCAGAAGCTCGACATAGTCCTCGATCTTGCGGCCGCTGAGGGTGAACAGCTCCTTGAGGCAATCGGGGTCGGTGATGACCGTGGGGCCGGCGTCGAAGATGAAGCCCTCGTCCTCCCAGACGTAGGCCCGGCCGCCCGGCTTGTCGCGGCGTTCGAACACCGTGACGTCGATCCCGGCCGACTGCAGACGGATGGCCAGGGCCAGTCCTCCGAAGCCGGAACCGATAACGGCCGCGCGCGGCTTGCTCATACGTCTACGCCCCTTGGGAACACCGATTTTTCGGACAGCACGGCGATCGCTGCCGGGATCGGCACCGGCGGCTTGCCTATCAGGATGCGGGCCTTGTCGGCCAGCGTGATGCGGCCGGCGTAGAACCGCTCCACCAGACCCTGCGACAGGCGGTAGAACCGCTCCAGAACCACATAGCGGCGGCCGGGCCGTGCGGCCTTGAACAGCATGCGGTTCAGAAGGCGGTAATAGGCGCGCTCATGCCAGCGCTGCTTCGACCGGTCCTCGACGCAGGCCCGCACCGCGGCGCTGGTCAGCGCGGGCAGGGCGGCGATCTCGTCGGCCAGCCGGGCGGCGTCGGGCAGGGAATAGCCGGTGATCGGCTGGAACAGGGCCGCGCGCAGGCCGACCTGCGGCAGGCGGGTCTCGCGCCAGTGGGCGGCGATGTCGCCGGCCAGGGCGATGGGCAGGATGCCGTTCTCCTCGCGCACCACCCGGGCGATGGTCCAGCCCTGTGAAGCCGCATAGACGGTGATGTCGGCGCGCAACGCCTCGCGGTCGAGGTCGGCGCCGTCGCTGTAGCGGGTGTCCTCGATCAGCAGCCGGGTCGGCGAAAAGGGCAGGCTGTAGAGGAAGCGATAGCCGTCCAGCTGATCGACGGTGGCGTCCATGACGATGGGCCGGGCCAGGCCGTGCGGCGCGGTCAGCTCGACCTCCAGCCCGACGAACTTCTGCCAGCCCAGCGCCAGGGCCGGGCTGGACCCGGGCCCCCGGCCGTCGATCACGCAGTCGGCCTCGATCACCCGGCCGTCGGCCAGGGTCACGCGGGTCCCGTCAAGCTCGGCGACGTCGATGCCGGTCCAGCAGTCCTCTCCCATCGCTGCTGCAACCACCTCGTGGAACCGGTCCGACGTGATGGCCAGATAGGGCGTGGTCAGGTCGCGGCAATGGCCGGGAAAGCGGACCTCGTAGCCGTCCCACCGATGCACGATCAGGGGGCTGAGCCAGGCGCCGATCTCGGCGCTGACGTCGGTGGCGAAGTGGCTCCAGGTGTGATGGCCGCCAAGGGCCTCCCCGCGTTCGAGGATCAGCACCTTCAGGTCCGGCCGCAGGGCCTTGAGCCGCAGCGCGATCAGGCCGTTGGCCAGACCACCGCCCACGAGCACGACGTCGGCGCTGTTGGGACGGGAGGAAGCCATGTCCTTCGCATATCACGCTCCGGCCCGAAGGCTAGGCGGCGGTCGATTTCGTCGGCGTCTTGCGGGGCGACCTCACCGGTCGCCGCTCTCCCTTGCGGCCGCGCTTGGTCTTCTCCGCATGCAGGGCATGGGCGTCCTTCTCGACCTTTTCGAGGATCGCCTGCAGCTCCTTGTCGGTCAGATGTTCGATGCCGATGAAGCCATTGTCGGCGTCACTCATCCTGATCAGCTCGTCGAGCTTGGCCTGCAGGGCGGCGTTGTCGCGGTTCTGCGTGTTCTGGATCAGGAACACCATCAGGAAGGTGATGATGGTGGTCGAGGTGTTGATCACCAGCTGCCAGGTGTCGGAAAAGCCGGCGACCGGGCCGCTCGCCGCCCAAACCACCACCAGCGAGATGCAGGCGACGAAGGCGACGGGCTTGCCGGTGAACTTCGCCGTGGCGTTGGCGAAGCGGGTGAAGGCGACGCTGAGTCCCATGAACAAGAGGCTCCTGACAGGCTGGCTCCGATTGCGCAGCGGCGAGTGAACGGGTAGGGCGGGGCCCCTGTTCCGGAGGAGACGGCATGGCCCAGGCGACCATCATCGACGGCAAGCTTTTCGCGGCCAATCTGCGCGAGCGCATCGCGGTCGAGGTCGCCGACCTGAAGGCCGCCCACGGCGTCACGCCGGGCCTGGCGGTGGTGCTGGTCGGCGAGGATCCGGCCAGCCAGACCTATGTCCGCAACAAAGGCGTCCAGACGCTCGAGGCGGGCATGCATTCCGAAACGCACCGCCTGCCCGCCGACACCGCCGAGGCGGATCTGTTCGCGCTGCTCGACCGGTTGAACGCCGACCCGGCCATCCACGGCATCCTGGTGCAGTTCCCGGTGCCCGAGCACCTCAGCCAGGATCGCATCGTCGCCCGCATCTCGCCGGACAAGGACGTCGACGGCCTGACGGTGACCAACGCCGGCCGCCTGGCCAGCGGCCTGCCGGCCCTGACCTCCTGCACCCCGGTGGGCTGCATGATGCTGCTGCGGGACGTTCTCGGCGACCTGCGCGGCAAGCGGGCGGTAGTGATCGGGCGCTCCAACCTCATGGGCAAGCCGATGGCCCAGCTGCTGCTGGCGGCCGACTGCACGGTGACCATCGCCCACAGCCGCACCGTCGATCTGCCGGCCGTCTGCCGCGAGGCGGACATCCTCGTCGCCGCCGTCGGCCGGGCCGAGATGGTGCGCGGCGACTGGATCAAGCCGGGCGCGGCGGTCATCGACGTCGGCATCACCCGCCTGCCGTCGCTCGATCCCGTTCGGGCCGCCGAGGGCAAGACGCGGCTGGTCGGCGACGTCGCCTTCAAGGAGGCCGTCGAGGTCGCCGGCTGGATCACGCCAGTGCCGGGCGGCGTGGGGCCGATGACCATCGCCTGCCTGCTGCAGAACACCCTGACGGCGGCGAAGCGCATTCACGGGGTTGAGGGGTAGGGGTATGGCTGAGGCATTGCGTCCTTCGACACGCGCTCTGCGAGCGCTGCTCAGGATGACTGGCTATTTTCCTTGTCATGGTGAGCAGCGGCGAAGCCGCGTGTCGAACCACGCAAGGCATGTCGGCGCACTGGCCGCGGCGCTCGCCGTCACGGCCTGCAGCCCGCCGCCGGCGGCCCTGACGCCCGAGCAGGTCATGGCCCTGACCCCCGCCGACGCGCGGCTGGCCGGGCTCTACGAGACCTCCTGCAAGGCCTGCCACGCCATGCCCGGCAACCTGGCCCCGCAGGTGCGCGATCACGCCGCCTGGGACCCGCGCTGGAAGCAGGGCGAGACCGTGCTGCTCGACCACACGATCCAGGGGTTCAACGCCATGCCGGCCGGCGGCCAGTGCGCGTCTTGCACGCCGGAGGATTTCAAGGCCCTGATACGATTCATGGCGGGGCGCGAAGACTCCGCGAACTAGCGGGGGACTTTGCGATGATTTCCAGGCGCACAGCGCTGATCGCCGGCGGGGCGGGCGTGGCCGTGGTCGGCGGCGGGGCGGGGGCCATCGCCCTGGCCAACCGCGAAAAGCCCGAGCCGCCGTCGCCGCCGTCCACGAAGGACGGCAAGGTCCTGTGGCGCAACTGGTCGGGCATCCAGCACAGCTATCCGGCCCAGCGCCTCGCGCCGAAGGACGAGGGTGAACTGGCCGCCGCGATCAAGGCCGCCCCCGCGCCGGTGCGCGTCGTCGGCTCCGGCCACAGCTTCACCGGCCTGATCCCCACCGACGGGACCCTGGTCACCCTGGACGCCATGGCCGGGATCACCGGCTGGGACGGCGACCGGGCGCAGGTGATGGCCGGCACGCGTCTGGGCGCGCTGGGCCCCGCGCTTGCGGCCAAGGGCCGGGCGATGGCCAACCTGCCCGACATCAACAAGCAGTCGCTGGGCGGCGCGCTGGGCACCGCCACCCACGGCACCGGCCGCACGCTCAAGGCCATCCACGGCGACGTCACGGCCCTGACGCTGGTCACCGCGACCGGCCAGGTGATCGAGGCGGACGCCCGCCGCCGTCCGGACGTGCTGGCCGCGGCGCAGGTGTCGCTGGGCGCCCTGGGCGTCATCACCCGCGCCACCCTGAACACCACCGCCAACCGCCGCCTGAAGCGCCAGGTCTGGGTCGAGCCGCTGGAGGAGTCGCTGGCCAGGGCCGAGGAACGGTGGGCGAAATACCGCAACTTCGAATTCTACGCCGTGCCGTTCACCGGCCTTGCGGCCAACATCACCCATGACGAGACCGATGAGCCCGCCACGGTGCGCACGCCCAGCCAGGACGACGCCTTCCTCGAGGTGCTGCGCAGCCTGCGCAACCTGCTGGGCTTCTCCACCGGCATGCGCAAGGCGGCGGCGAAGGCGCTGCTGGGCGGCGTCGAGCCCGAGATGTCGATCGACGAGGGCTGGAAGCTGCTCTCCACCGAGCGCCCGGTGCGCTTCAACGAGATGGAGTACCACCTGCCCGCCGAGGTGCATCTGAAGGTGCTGGCCGAGGTGGTGGCGCTGATCGAGAAGGAACGGCCTGACGTCTTTTTCCCCATCGAGGCGCGCCGCATCGCGCCCGATGACGCGTGGCTGTCGCCCTTCCAGGGCGGCGAGCGCGGCTCCATCGCGGTCCACGCCCACTACAAGGACGACTACCGGCTGCTGTTCGACCTGATCGAGCCGGTCTTCCTGCGCAACGGCGGCCGGCCGCACTGGGGCAAGCTGCACAGTCTCAAGGCCCCGCAACTGGCGGCGCTGTACCCGCGCTGGAGCGAGTTCCTGGAGGTGCGGCGGGAGCTTGATCCCGAGGGGCGGTTGCTCAACCCGTATCTGCGGGCGCTGTTCGGGGTGGGGTAGGGAGGGTGCACCACCCCCTAAAATCCGCTCATCCTCGCTGAAGCGAGGACCCAGGCTTTTCGATGCAGCCGCTCATCGTGGGGACTGGCGACGTCAGGGACAGACACCCTGGTGTCTGTCCCTATGTGACCCACGCCACCCCCGACCCTGCGTGCACCGGCCGTAAACCTGGGTCCTCACTTCCGCGAGGATGAGCGGGGAGATGGGGGCATGGCCGATCCGCTGCTGGCGTGGGGCCTTGGGTCAGCAACGGGTGGTTAGAGGACCCTGGTGTTCCGCCCAACCCTCGCGGGCGCGTCGTCGGAAGCTTGCGTCGGGTAGCCGACGGACGTAGGCTTTCGTGCGAGACGAACGCCCTAGGAGGTTACATGAATTTCCTAAGGATATTGGTCATCGCCGCCCTGCTCGGAGCCGCGTCTCCGGCGCTCGCGGAGACTTGGGTCGACACCCGCCACGTGACCTATATCGATGTGGACAGCTTTCAGCGCGGCGCCGACGGGCTGATCTACTATCTGGAGAAGGACAAGTACGGCGACGACCCCACGCCCCGGCAGGCCGCCGTCGATTGCGTCCGCCGGATAAAATACTCGTCCTATGATCTCAAATTCACCCCCGACTGGCGGTCCCAGGGAAAGGCGGTGGTTCTCGGGACCATGGGCGAGGAACTGCTGGATTTCGTCTGTTCGAGGGTCCGTTAGGAGGCGCTGCATGCGTAGAACAACGCTGCTTTCCCTCGCGCTCGGCGCGGCCCTCGTCTGGCCGGGACCCGGCGCCCAGGCCGTCGAGACCTTCCGCACCGGGGCGGACTTCGTCGACGGCTGCGCCGCGACCCCGTCCAACGAGAACTGCACCGGGGCGGTGCTGCATGTGGAGCAGGTGGTCAACGACCGCGACAATCCCAACGCCACCTGCGAGGGCGGGATCGACGGCCTGCTGCAGGCCCCCGACAACGCCGAACTGGAGCGGCGGCTCACGCAGCGGGTGGTGGCCGTCGTCGCATGGCTGAAGCGGCATCCGGAGTATGACCGCATGTCCTATGGCGACGCGATCTGGGCCGGGCTGAAGGGCGTCTACTGCCGCTGAGGGGCCGGGCCGGCGGCGCCGAATATCTTCAGCCATTGCATGGTGATGAAACCCCCAGACCCGCTGTGCAGTCCTTCGGGGTCGAGGATGGCACGTCGAGGGATCTGGGCCGGGCAGTTCGACATGCCATAGGAGTGGCGCGCGGAGCGGCGCTCGGCCGCTATTGGATAGACCTGACACCTGGCGCCAGATGAGCGCCCGCAAGCGGACTCTCTCAACGGCAGAGATGGGTCGAAAGCGGATTGATGTATCTCCCATTTCCGTCTCCCCGGCGAAGGCCAGGGTCCATCCGGGGCAAGGGCTCAGCGCGGTTCATGGATCCCGGCCTGCGCCGGGAAAGCGGGGGAAGAGGCCCTAACCCCCGCCCGTATCCACCCCGTTCACCCATCCGACGAGTTCGCCCAGCACCTGGCTGACGGCCGTGTCATAGGCGGGCACGATGGCGCTGATCCGGTTGTCGCTGGCCCGGACCCTGGCGGTGAAGGTGCGGTCGCCGACCAGGGTGCGGTCGTCGGAGCGGGTGATCACGCCCCGGACCGAGACGAGGATCAGCGGCGACGCCTTGGCGCCCCGGTCGTAGACCGTCTCGAAGCCGTGGACGTCGAGCTTCAGGGTGTAGTCGGCCTTGACCACGTCGCCGCGGATGATGAGCCGCGCGCGGCCGCCGCCCTGGAAGGCCTGGGCGGTCAGTTCCTCGAACATCACGGCGGCGGGAGAGACCCAGCGCGCGCCGGCGATATAGGCGGCCTCGCCGCCCGGATTGACGGTCAGGATGCGATCGCCGGCCGCGGCGCGGGGAAAGCCCGTGCTCAGGCGCAGGACGCCGAACACCGGTCCGGCCGGCGTGGCGCGCGGCTCGACATTGCTTTGCAGCCGGTAGAGCTGCGCCGGTTCGGCCTTGGGAAACAGGCTGATGCAGCCGGACAGTCCGACGGCGGCCAGCGCCAGGGCCACGATGGCGATACGGCGGCGGGTCACGGGCGGACCTCCACTTCCTTGGCGGGTGACTTGCTGATGACCCCTTGCGGGTTGGCTTCGACCTCGCCGACCAGACGGTCCAGCGACTCGGCGGCGGACTGAAGCGTCGTGACGGCCCGCGTCAGCTGCGGCAGGCCGGTGGTGGCGAAGTCGGTCGTCGGGCCTTCCAGCCGGGTGATCATCGAGCGGGCGTCCCTGGTCGCGGCCTTGAGTTCCTCGGCCGCGTCGGCGAGCTCGGCGAGCGTGCGCTTGCCGTCGGTCTCCACCAGACCCCGCGTCGAGCGGGTGAGCTCGCTGATCTCTATCGCGGCGGCGTCGATGTTCTGCAGCGCCTTCTGGGCGTCGGCGATGATCGCCTTGCGTTCGCGGGCCTCGGCGGTGATGGCCTGGACGTCGCTCAGCGCGGCGCCGAGCGTCTTCACATTCTCGTCCGAAAGCACGTTGTTGACCCGGTCCAGCGCCTCGATCGTTCGGGTCAGCACCGTTCCGCCGCCTTGCAGCAGGTCGGAGAGGGCGCTGTTCTGACTTCGGATGACGGGAATCTCGCCGGCCGGAACCGTGTCCTTGAGCATGCGCTTGCTGGAGGTGCCGGCGGTGATCTGGACGTAGTTCACGCCGGTGATGCCCTGCGGCTCGAGGGTCGCCGAGGAGTCCTCGCGGATCGGAACGTCCGCTGTCAACCGGACCCTGGCGATGACACGGTTGGGATCGCGGCGGTCGAGCTCGAGCTTTGTCACCTCGCCGACCTTGATGCCGTTGAAGTGGACCTCGCCGCCTTCGGACAGGCCGCGCACGGGTCCGAAGAACAGGATGTCGTAGACATCGTAGTCCCGGTTGACCGCGAAGCGCGCCAGCCAGACGCCGAACACGATCGCGCCCACGAAGAGCAGGATCGAGGCGATGCCGACCAGGGCGTAGTTGGCGTTTCTTTCCATCAGACCGTCTGTCCCGCCCTTGTCTTGGCGCTCTGGGCCGCGCGTCCGCGTGGGCCCATGAAATAATCCCGTATCCACGGGTGTTCGGAAAGCTCCAGTTCCTCGACCGGAGCCACCGCCGTCACCTTCTTGTCGGCGATCACGGCCACCCGGTCGGTGATCGTGTAGAGGCTGTCGAGGTCATGGGTGATCATGAACACGGTCAGGCCAAGGCTGCGTGTCAGGTCGGCGATCAACTCGTCGAAAGCCGCCGCGCCGATCGGGTCGAGGCCCGAGGTCGGCTCGTCCAGGAACAGCATCTGCGGGTCCAGCGCCAGGGCGCGGGCCAGGGCGGCGCGCTTGATCATGCCGCCCGAAAGCTCCGACGGTTTCAGGCCGCCGGCGCGCGGCGGCAGGCCCGAGAGCGCGATCTTCAGCTCGGCCAGATCGTAGATCTCGGCCTTGGACAGCTCGGTGTGCTCGAACATCGGCGCGGCGACGTTTTCCTTCACGGTCAGGGCCGAGAACAGGGCCCCCTGCTGGAACAGCACGCCGGAGCTGCGCTCTATGGCCTTCATCTCCTTGCGGGTGGCGTCGTTCACGTCATGTCCGAACACGCGGATCGTACCGCCGTCGGGTCTCTTGAGGCCGATGATGCTGTTCAGCAGCACCGACTTGCCGCTGCCCGAGCCGCCGACCACCCCCAGGACTTCGCCACGGTTCACGGTCAGGTTCAGGTGGTCGTGGACGACGTTGTCCCCGAACTGCGAGATCAGATCGATGACCTCGACAGGCGGCGCGTTGTCGTCGAGGCCGTCCTCGTCCAGATCAACAATGGCGGGGCGCGGCTCGACCATCAGAAGTCGAGCTCCATGAAGATCAGCGCGAAGATCGCGTCGATCAGGATGATCGAGAAGATGGCGTGGACCACCGAGGCGGTGACCCGCTGGCCCAGGGAGACGACGTCGCCGCCGACCTCCATGCCCTGCCGCGAGCCGATGCCGGCGATGACCGCCGCCATGATCGGCACCTTGACCAGGCCGACGATGAAGTGGGTCAGCCCGACATTGTCGACGATGCGCTGCAGGAAGAAGGTCGGCGACAGGTCCATGACCAGCCAGGTCACCATCATCCCGCCCATCAGGCCGGCGACGTTGGCGACGAAGACCAGCAACGGCATGGTCAGCTGCAACGCCACGAACCGCGGCAACACCAGGGCCTCGAACGGATCGACGCCCATGACGCGCATGGCGTCGATCTCCTGGCGCATCTTCATGGCGCCGATCTCGGCGGTGAAGGCCGAGGCCGAGCGACCGGCCAGCAGGACGGCGGTGATCACCACGCCGAACTCGCGCAGCACGGCGATGCCGATCATCTCGACCACGAAGACCGAGGCGCCGAAGTCGCTCAGGACGTTGATGCCCAGCAGGGCGATCACCGCCCCGATGAAGAAGGTCGTCACCGCCACGATGGGCAGGGCGTCGAGACCGGCGCGCTCGCACAGGGTGACGATCGGCGCCCAGCGCACCTTGTGCGGCATGGCGATGCCCCGCCCGGCCGCCACCAGCACCCGGCCGATGAAGGCGAAGGTCTCCACCGCCTCTCCGGCGAGGTGGAAGACGCCGCGTCCGATCCGCACCGCCAGATCGTAGAAGCCTCGCTGGACGACCGGCGGACTGGGCTCGACCTGTACGGCGTCGCTGACCAGATCGAGCAGGCGGGTCTGTTCGGGGCGCGCGATGAGCTTGCCGGCGCTGACGCGCCCGTCGGTGGCGCGAACGATGGCGTAGGCCCCGGCGGTGTCGCACCGGCGCACCCCGCTCAGGTCCAGATTGACCGCCTTCGACCCCAGCAGGATTTCGGTCAGGCGCCGGCCGGCGTCGTCCAGCGATTCCGCGGTCCAGTCTCCCGACAGGAACGCGGTGGCGCCATGCTCGCCCTCCTGGAGCTTGAAGTCGGCGGGTTTGCTCATCGGCGCGTCGGCGGCTCCATCGTCCGGCGCGAAACTGCCACGCTGTGCCGTAATGCGCAAAGCGTTCGCGCGTTGCACGGGCGATTGCCAGCGGGGCGGGCATGGGTGAGTGTCCGCCCGACCGACAGGAGGCCTCCATGTCCGACAGCCCGCTCGATCAACGCCCGCCCTCCCGCCCTCTCGGGGCGGCGCGGGTGGCCATCGGCTTTCTGGCCGGCGTCCTCATCTGGGCGCTGAACGAGGCCGGTGATCAGAAGCTGTGGCCGGCGACGGTTCCGCCGCTGTTCGGCGCGCTGATCATGGTCGCCGTGTTCGTTCCGTTCGTGCTGGTCGGCGGGCTGGGCGCCCTGCGCACGCGCACCCTGGCCCTCTGGACAGCCGGATCGGCGGTGGTGCTCGCCGCGCTGGGCGCCCACGACCTGGCCCGCCGGTTCGAGACGCTGAACGATCCCTGGCTCTCGCCGCAGCTGATGATCTTCGGGGCAGCCGGCCTGTTCATCGCCCATCACCTGGTCGAGGGCGCCGACGCCGAGCGCCGGATCATCGCGCCCTTTCCCCGCTATTTCGAGATCGCCTGGAAGCACGGCGTGCAGCTGGCGCTGTCGGCCGCCTTCGTCGGGGTGTTCTGGCTGATCCTGTTCCTGGGCGGGGCGATGTTCGACCTGATCGGCATCAAGGCGGTCGGCGAGCTGCTGCAGAAGGCCTGGTTCGCCATTCCCGCCACGGCGACGATGTTCGCCGCCGCCGTGCACCTGACCGACGTCCGCGCCGGGCTGATCCGCGGCATTCGCACAGTGGCCCTGACCCTGCTGGCCTGGCTGCTGCCGATCCTGGTGGTGCTGGCCGCCGCCTTTCTGCTGGCCCTGCCGTTCACCGGCCTGGACGCCCTGTGGGGCACGCGCAGCGGCGCGGCGATCCTGCTCAGCGCCATGGCCGTGCTGATCGTGCTGACCAACGCCGCCTACCAGGATGGCGAGCCCGACAGCCCCGTGCCGCCGGTGCTGCGCTGGAGCGGCAAGCTGGCGGGCGCCCTGCTGGCCCCGATGATCGTGCTGGCCGGCTATGCCCTGTGGCTGCGCATCGGCCAGTACGGCCTGACTCCCGACCGCATCGTGGCGGTGGCCTGCGTTGTCGCCGGCCTGGTCTACGCCGTCGGCTATCTGGTCGCGGCGGTGCGGCCGGGACGCTGGATGCGGCGGCTGGAGATCACCAACATCGTCGCCGCCTTCGTCTCCCTGGCCCTGCTGCTGGCCATCTTCAGCCCGCTGGCCGACCCGGCCCGGCTGTCGGTGAACAACCAGATGGGCCGGCTGGAGTCGGGAGCTGTGACGGCGGCGAAGCTCGACTACCAGTTCCTGCGGTTCGACAGCGGGCGCTATGGCCGCGAGGCGCTGATCGCGTTGAAGGCGCGCGGCGGCGAGGTCGGCAAGCGCGCCGCCGCCGCCCTGGCGGAGACCGAGCGGCGCGGCGATGCGCCTGACGCGGTGCTGCTCGAGGCCGCCAATCTGCCGGTGATCTGGCCCGCCGGGCGCACGCTGCCGCAGGATTTCTTTGTCCAGCAGTGGGCGCGGGACCAGCAGCGGTCCTGCACCCTGGGCCGCGACGAATGCCAGGCCGCCCTGCTGGACCTGACACGCGACGGCGTCGAGGAGGTGGTGATCATCAACCGGCAACGCGCCTGGATCCACGGCCGCGTCGACGGCCAGTGGCGCTTCATGGGTGAAGCCGCGCTCTGGCGGCCCGATCGCAAGAACGACGCGGCGCTCGTCGAGGCCATCCGCAAGGGCGGGCTCAGCGCGGGGACGCCCGCGCTCGACGACCTGATCATAGACGGCCAGCGGTACTCCGTGACGCCGGATGGCGCGTCGCCTGTGGCGATCAAGGTTCCGCCGGCCCCGCCGCCGGCGAAGTGAGGTCGTCAGCCCTGCCTCGCCGAGGCTACGAAGGGCGTTCCGGCTTCGACTGTAAGGGCAGGGCTTGTCCTGCGAAGCGCGTAGCGCGAAGCAGGATGGTGGACACGACTGGGATTGAACCA
>JAUSPV010000060.1 GCA_030652755.1 Caulobacter sp.
TTGTAGTGGGTGCGCATGTCCTCGACGCGATCGCGCGAAACTTCGGATGCGCGCAGGTAACCTTCCATGTCGCTGTCCAGCTGCACGGTGGCGCCCTTGGCTTCCACGGTCTTGATCGTGCCCTTGACGATGCTGCCCTTCTCATGGCCGGTCGCATAGCTGGTCAGCGGATCGCCTTCAAGCTGCTTGATGCCGAGCGAAATGCGCTCGCGCTCGAGGTCGATGCCGAGCACCACGGCTTCCACGTCCTGGCCCTTGCGGAAGTTGCGCACGGCTTCTTCGCCCGGCAGGCTCCACGACAGGTCGGACAGGTGGACCAGGCCGTCGATGCCGCCCGGCAGACCGATGAACACGCCGAAGTCGGTGATCGACTTGATCGCGCCGCCGACCTTGTCGCCCTTCTTGTGGTTCATCGAGAAATCTTCCCACGGGTTCGACTTGCACTGCTTCATGCCAAGCGAGATCCGGCGCTTGTCTTCGTCGATGTCGAGCACCATGACTTCGACTTCGTCGCCCAGCTGCACGATCTTGGAGGGACTGACGTTCTTGTTGGTCCAGTCCATTTCGGAGACGTGCACGAGGCCTTCGATGCCCTCTTCGATCTCGACGAACGCGCCGTAGTCGGTCAGGTTCGCGACCTTGCCGAACATGCGGGTGCCCTGCGGGTAGCGGCGTGCGATGCCGACCCACGGATCGTCACCCAGCTGCTTGATGCCGAGCGACACGCGGTTCTTCTCGGTGTCGTAGCGCAGGATCTTGGCTTCGAGTTCCTGGCCGACGTGCACCACTTCGGACGGGTGCTTGACGCGGCGCCAGGCCATGTCGGTAATGTGCAGCAGGCCATCGATGCCGCCCAGATCCACGAACGCGCCGTAGTCGGTGATGTTCTTGACCACGCCTTCGCGGACTTCGCCTTCCAGCAGCTGGCTGACCAGTTCGGTGCGCTGTTCGGCGCGGGCTTCTTCCAGGATGGCGCGACGCGAGACGACGATGTTGCCGCGCGGACGGTCCATCTTGAGGATGGCGAAGGGCTGTTCCTTGCCCATCAGCGGACCGACGTCGCGGACCGGACGGATGTCGACCTGCGAGCCCGGCAGGAAGGCGCTGGCGCCGCCGAGGTCGACGGTGAAGCCGCCCTTCACGCGGCCGACGATCGAACCCATGACCGGCTGGCCATCGGCGAACACGACTTCCAGGCGGGTCCAGGCTTCTTCGCGCTTGGCCTTCTCGCGGCTCAGCACCGCTTCGCCCAGGGCGTTCTCGAGACGCTCGAGGAAGACCTCGACCGTGTCGCCGATCTTCAGCGTGGGCTTGCCGTTCTCGTCGACGCCGAATTCCTTGATCAGGATGCGGCCTTCGGTCTTCAGACCGACGTCGACAATGGCGAAGTCCTTTTCGATCCCGACGACGAGACCCTTGATGACGGTGCCTTCGGCGAAATCGCCGCCGGCGCCGCCCATGGAGTCATTGAGAAGGGCTTCGAAGTCGTCGCGAGTGGGGTTGAGGCTGAGATCGTCGGCCATAGGTGTTCAGGTCATTTCTGCTTGCGGAACGCGCCATGGGCGGGATTGCCACGGAGTCCGGGCGTTCCTGGGTTTTCTGGAGTTTTTTGTGCCCGCGGCCATCGAGGTCCGGCGCGTTGGATTAGCCCTGGGTGGTTTCCCACCGGCTGCGCGCCGTCTCGACGATGCGGCGGGCCGCATCGAAGGCCGCGTCTATAGTCATTTCAGTCGTGTCGAGCAAGACCGCGTCCGCCGCCATGGTCATCGGCGAGTCGGCGCGGGCGCTGTCGCGTTCGTCCCGAACACGGATGTCGGCCAGAATATCCTCGAAGCTGACCGCTTCGCCCTGGCCGGTCAGCTGCTTCCAGCGGCGTTGCGCGCGAGTCTCCGGCGTGGCGGTGACATAGAGTTTGGCCGGGGCGTCAGGCGCGATGACCGTGCCGATGTCGCGGCCGTCGATGACCGCGCCCGGCTCCCGGGTCGCGAAGACCTGCTGGAACTCGCGCAGCGCCTGGCGGACGGGGCTGTAGACCGCCACCCGGCTGGCCGCTTCGCCGGCGGCCCGGGTGCGGACCCGCGGCTGTTCCAGCTCGGCGGGATCCAGTGACCGGGCGGCCGCGAGCGCCGCAGCCTCGTCGCCCAGATCCTGGCCGCGCTCCAGCACCTTCACCCCGACGGCCCGGTAGAGCAGCCCGGAATCGAGCACCGGATAGCCGTAGAGCGCGCCAAGCTTCACGGCGATGGTCCCCTTGCCCGAGGCGGCCGGACCGTCGACGGCGATGACGAAGCCCAAGCCTCAGCCCTCCGCGATGTCGCCGCCCAGCCCGCGCATCAGGCCGGCGAAGGTGGGGAAGCTGGTGGCGATCATGCCCGGTTCGTCGACGCGCACCGCCTCGCGGGCGGCCAGGCCCAGGATCAGGTGGCTCATGGCGATGCGGTGATCGCCATGGGTTTCCACCAGCGCGCCGCCCTTCGGCGCCTGGCCGGTCCCGTGGACGATGAAGCCCTCCGGCTCCTCCTCGACATCGACGCCGCAGGCCTCCAGCCCGGCCGCCATCAGCGCGATGCGGTCGCTTTCCTTGACCCGCATCTCGC
>JAUSPV010000061.1 GCA_030652755.1 Caulobacter sp.
TTCCGCGCCGCAACCGGCTGATCAGCGGCTTGTCGCGGGCGGTGGTCGTCGTCGAGGCCGAGCTGAAGTCCGGCTCGCTGATCACCGCCCGCCTCGCCGCCGAACAGGGGCGCGAGGTGCTGGCCGTGCCCGGGTCGCCGCTGGACCCCCGGGCGCGCGGGACCAACGACCTGCTGCGCCAGGGCGCGGCCGTCTGCGAGGGCGCGGAGGACGTGCTGCGGGTTCTGGAGGGGCTGGGCGGCCTGCGCGAGCCCGAGCGCCGCACCTGGCGCGGCCCGGTCGCCGCCGAGCCTGACGCGGCGCTGCAGGACCGGCTGGCCGATCTGCTGTCGCCCACGCCGGTCTCGCCCGACGATCTGGTGCGAGCGGCGGGCGCCCCGGCCCCGGCCGTGTTCGCCGCGCTGGTCGAGCTGTCGCTGGCCGGACGGGCCGTGTTCGGCGCCGACGGCATGGTCTCAAGGGCCTGAAAGCAAAAAGGCGGCCCCTGGGGGCCGCCTCCGCCGTCTCTTCTAAACCGCGCAGAACCCGAACCGGATTCTGGAGACACCGCGGGGCCCCACGCCCTGACGGCCTCCGGGGAGGTCGTCGTTGAGGAGATTATCCGGTCTTGAACGGCGGTTCGCAACGCGGCTCTGCCTTTCCAACGCATTCCGCCGGCGCCTGTGTTCCGCAAACCACGGTCTCCCGCGCCGCCGAATGGTCACAATCACGGCTTGGGACCGCCATACGAAGCAGTGAGATTGTCAGCGTCGGTCGATCGCATCCGGTGCGGTCCTGAACAGCCCCCCCAGCCCCTCCGTATCGGGCGCCGGTCGGCCGACACCCTCCCCCCACAATCTCTGGCTCACCGGGACTCCGCAGGCGCCATCGTCTCGCCTGACGCCCCGGATCACCGCGCCGAAACAGGCGCCGCGCGGCGATTCAGGGTGGACGAAGCCACGCCAAGTTGACATTGCCCCTGCCCCGCCCCCACTTTCCGCGCTCGCTCGGCAGGCGACCCTGCCCGCCGACTCTCCTGATCATTCCCGGAAAAGCATGCACGTCGTCGTCGTCGAGAGCCCGGCCAAGGCCAAGACCATCAACAAGTACCTGGGCTCGGACTACAAGGTTCTCGCCTCGTACGGCCACGTCCGCGACCTGCCCTCCAAGGACGGCTCGGTCCTGCCGGACGATGACTTCTCGATGAGCTGGGAGGTCGACGCCAAGTCGGCCAAGCGGATCAGCGACATCGTCGACGCCGTGAAAGGCGCCGACACCCTGTTCCTCGCCACCGACCCCGACCGCGAAGGCGAGGCGATCAGCTGGCACCTGCTGGAAGTCCTGCAGAAGAAGAAGGCGCTCAAGGACGTGAAGGTCCAGCGCGCCACCTTCAACGCCATCACCAAGACCGCCGTCCTCGACGCCATCGCCAACCCGCGCCAGATCGACATGGAGCTGGTCGAGGCCTATCTGGCCCGCCGGGCGCTGGACTACCTCGTCGGCTTCACCCTATCGCCAGTGCTGTGGCGCAAGCTGCCGGGCAGCCGCTCGGCGGGCCGGGTGCAGTCGGTCAGCCTGCGCCTGATCGTCGACCGCGAGCTCGAGATCGAGCGCTTCCGGACCCAGGAATACTGGACCGTCGAGGCCGACGTCGCCGCCGGCGCCGATCCGTTCGTCGCCCGCCTGGCCAAGCACGAGGGCAAGAAGCTCACCAAGTTCGACCTTGGCGACGAGGCCTCGGCCCAGGCCGCCCAGGCGGCGGTGCAGGCCGCCACCTTCAAGGTCCATTCGGTCGAGAAGAAGCCGGCCAAGCGCACGCCGCCGCCGCCGTTCACCACCTCGACCCTGCAGCAGGAAGCCTCGCGCAAGCTGGGCTTCTCGGCCCAGCGCACCATGCAGGCGGCCCAGAAGCTCTACGAGGGCATCGACATCGGCGGCGAGACCGTCGGCCTGATCACCTATATGCGGACCGACGGCGTCCAGTCGGCGCCCGAGGCGCTGGACGAGGCCCGCAAGGTCATCGCCGGCCTGTACGGCAAGGACTACGTCCCCGAGACGGCCCGCCACTACAAGACCAAGGCCAAGAACGCCCAGGAGGCCCACGAGGCCATCCGTCCGACCTCGCTGGAGCGCAATCCCGGCTCCCTGCGCCTCGAAAGCGACCTGGGCCGGCTCTACGAGCTGGTCTGGAAGCGGATGATCGCCTCGCAGATGGAAGCGGCCCGCATCGAGAAGACCACGGTCGAGATCGAGAGCAGCGATGGCCAGACCGGCCTGCGCGCCACCGGCCAGGTGATCCAGTTCCCGGGCTACCTCGCCGTCTACGAGGAAGGTCGCGATGACGCGGAAGACGAGGACAGCGCCCGCCTGCCGGTGATCAACGAGGGGGCTGATGCGCGGGTTCTCCGCGCCAGGGCCGACCAGCATTTCACCGAACCGCCGCCGCGCTATTCGGAAGCCAGCCTGGTCAAGAAGATGGAAGAGCTCGGCATCGGCCGGCCCTCGACCTATGCCTCGATCCTGACCGTGCTGCGCGACCGCGCCTATGTCCGGGTGGAGAAGCAGCGCTTCATCCCCGAGGACAAGGGACGGCTGGTCACCGCCTTCCTGGAAGAGTTCTTCAAGCGCTACGTCGAATACGACTTCACCGCCGCCCTGGAAGAAAAGCTCGACCTCGTCTCCGACGGCAAGCTCGACTGGAAGGAGTTCCTGCGGGACTTCTGGAAGGACTTCCACGCCGCCGTCGGCGAGATCGCCGAGCTGCGCGTCACCCACGTGCTGGACGCCCTGAACGAGGCGCTCGGCCCGCACATCTTCCCGGCCAAGGCCGACGGGTCCGACCCGCGCCTCTGCCCGACCTGCAACGTCGGCCAGCTGAGCCTGAAGACCGGCAAGTTCGGCGCCTTCATCGGCTGCTCCAACTACCCCGAGTGCCGCTTCACCCGGCCGATCGCCCAGCCTGACGGCGAGGGTGACGCCGCCGAGGGCGACCGCGAGCTGGGCGTCAATCCCCGGACCAGCCAGCCGGTCTGGCTCAAGAACGGACGCTTCGGCCACTACGTCGAGGAAACGCCGGCCGAGGGCGACAAGCCCAAACGCTCGAGCCTGCCCAAGGGCTGGCCGCCGGCGGCGATGGACATCGACAAGGCCCTGCGCCTGCTCGAACTGCCGCGCGAGGTCGGGTTGCACCCCGAGGACGGCAAGCCGATTACCGCGGGCCTGGGCCGCTACGGGCCCTTCGTGCTGCACGAGGGGACCTACGCCAACCTGGAGAGCATCGACGAGGTGTTCGAGGTCGGCCTGAACCGCGCCGTGACCGTGCTGGCCGAGAAGCGGGCCGGCGGCGGCAAGGGCGGCCGGGCGACGGCCTCGGCGCTCAAGGACCTTGGGGCTCACCCGGGCGACGGCCAGCCGATCAAAATCCTGTCGGGACGCTTCGGCCCCTACATCAAGCACGGCGCGACCAACGCCAATGTCCCGCGCGGCAAGGAGCCGACCGAGATCACGCTGGAAGAGGCCGTGGCCCTGATCGCCGAACGCGCGGCCAAGGGCGGCGGCAAGAAGCCGGTCAAGGCG
This sequence comes from Caulobacter sp., assembly GCA_030652755.1. Lineage (GTDB taxonomy): Bacteria > Pseudomonadota > Alphaproteobacteria > Caulobacterales > Caulobacteraceae > Caulobacter. The sequence goes on from JAUSPV010000061.1 coordinate 3,556, forward strand.
AAGAAGGCGGCGGCGCCGAAGGCAAAGGCCGAGACGGCGCCGGCGGCGGCGGCCAAGAAGAAGCCGGCCGCGAAGAAGAAGACTCCGGCCAAGGCGAAGGCGACCACGGCGGCGGCGGAGTAGCCCTCCCCGCCCGGCCCTCAGCGTTCCGGCGGCAGGGCCCGCTTGATCCCGCGCGTGAAGCCGCCGGGGAAGACCGACAGGTGGTCCTCACCGTCGATGATCGTCGAGGCGATGGCGAGGCCCGGGTAGCCGCGGCTCCGCAGCCGCTCCTCGAAGCGCCTGTTGTCGCCGACCATGTCCTTGGTGGTGGTGTAGCGAGGATCGCCCGGCTTCAGGGTCTCGAAGGCGCCGATGTAGAGGAAGACATCGGCCGGCAGGTCCTTGTTGGCGGCGGCGTAACGTTCCTCGACGCCGAACATGTGTCCCTGGTCATACCAGAGCGAGGGACTGCCCAGGATGTAGTGGCTGAAGGTCGTCGGCGCGGTGAACAGGACGTGGGCGCCCAGCAGGCCGCCATACGAATGGCCCATGTAGACGCGACGCTTCGGGTCGGTGCGGAAGCGGTCGTCCACGAAGGGCAACACCCGGGCGCGGATATAGTCGGCGTAGGCCGCGGCACCGCCGTGGACCATGCCCTTCGAGGCGCCGCCCGAACCCTTGGCCGTGGTGGTGTAGTCACGATTGCGGCTGACCACCGGATTGTCGCCTTCCGCGTAGGACAGGCCCACAAGGATGAAGTCCTCCAGCCCCTCGCCGCCGCCGCCGACCCGGCGCGAGATGCTGCCGATCAGGGGAAAGGCGTAGGGAGCGTCGGTGACATAGACCACCGGGTAGCGGCGGTTCGGCTCCTTGTCGTAGGAGGCCGGCAGGCCGACGAAGACCTCGTAACGCCGCCCGGAGACAGGGTCCGGCACGGTCCACACCTGGGTCCCGGCGAGCTGGTAGGGGCGACCCTCGGGCTCAATGGCGGCGGGGGGCTGCGAGCTGGCCGACTCCGAACAGGCGGCGAGGGCGAGAGCGGCAGCCAGCAGCATCGTCGTCGTTCTCATGGAATCACCCCCTTCAAGTCCCAACGCGGATCCAGACCCTGCCGCTGAATGTGGCGCTGGCTGGGCAGGCCGCGACCATCGTGCTCTTGCCCTCGCTCACCCCTTGGCCGCATACCCCTTCGTTCCCGAATCGTTCGATGCTGTCGCTTACATGACTTCCCCTGCCCTTCCCCTGTTTGGCGATGATGACGACGCGCTGAAGCCCGTGCCGGCCAGCCCGCTGGCGACGCCGCATGAGCCGCGCCCCGACCCGAAGGCCGTGACGTCCGCCAAGGCCGCAGACAAGCCGCCGCTCGCCGCGCCGTCCGGCGCCTATGACGCCAGCGCCATCGAGGTGCTGGAGGGGCTGGAACCGGTCCGCATGCGGCCGGGCATGTACATCGGCGGCACCGACGAGCGGGCGCTGCACCACCTGTTCGCCGAGATCCTCGACAACTCCATGGACGAGGCCGTGGCCGGCCACGCCAAGACCATCGAGGTCTCGCTCGACGCCGACGGCTACCTGACGGTCAAGGACGACGGTCGCGGCATGCCCGTGGACGACCACCCCAAGCACCCGGGCAAGTCGGCGCTGGAAGTGATCATGACCGTCCTCCACGCCGGCGGGAAGTTCAGCGGCAAGGCCTACGAGACTTCCGGCGGCCTGCACGGCGTCGGCGCCTCGGTCGTCAACGCCTTGTCCTCCGAACTGGAGGTCACAGTCTGGCGCGACGGCTTCGAGCATCGGCAGGCCTTCTCGCGCGGAAAGCCGGTCGGCGGGCTGGAGCAGGTCGGTCCGTCCCGCAAGAAGGGCACCCAGGTCCGCTTCCTGCCCGACACCCAGATCTTCGGCGACAGCCTGGTGTTCAAACCGGCGCGGCTCTACCGGATGGCCCGCTCCAAGGCCTATCTGTTCCGCGGCGTGCAGATCAAATGGTCCTGCGACCCTTCGCGGATCCACGACCAGACGCCGGCCGAGGCGGTCTTCCACTTCCCCAACGGCCTGGCCGACTTCCTGGCCGAGCGGATCAAGTCAGTATCCACCGTCACCGAGACCGCCTTCAGCGGCCGCATCGAGCGGACGGGAGAAGCCGGCGCCGTGGAATGGGCCGTGACCTGGACGCCGCAGGGCTTCGGCGAGGCCGACGGCTTCATGCAGTCCTACTGCAACACCGTGCCGACGCCCGAGGGCGGCACGCACGAGGCCGGCTTCCGCGCCGCCCTGACCAAGGGCCTCAAGGCCTACGCCGAGATGGTCAACGAGAAGCGCGCCGGCATCATCACCGCCGACGACGTGATCGCCAACGCCGGCGCCCTGATCAGCGTCTTCATCCGCAATCCCGAGTTCCAGGGCCAGACCAAGGAGCGGCTGTCGTCGTCCGACGCCCAGCGGCTGGTCGAGACCGCCCTGCGCGACCCGTTCGACCACTGGCTGACCGCCTCGCCCAAGGCGGCCCGCGCCCTGCTCGACTTCGTGGTCGAGCGGGCCGAGGAGCGCCTGAAGCGGCGCAAGGACAAGGAAGTCTCCCGCGCCTCGGCGACCCGCAAGCTGCGGCTGCCGGGCAAGCTGGCCGACTGTTCCGGCACGGCCATGGACGGCAGTGAGCTGTTCCTGGTCGAGGGCGACAGCGCCGGCGGCTCGGCCAAACAGGCGCGCGACCGGCGGACCCAGGCCATCCTGCCCCTGCGCGGCAAGATTCTGAACGTCGCCAGCGCCACCGGCGAAAAGCTGATGGGCAACAAGGAGCTGGCCGACCTGATGCTGGCCCTGGGCGTCCAGGGCGGCAGCAAGTACCGCGAAGACGACCTTCGCTACGACCGCATCATCATCATGACCGACGCCGACGTCGACGGCGCCCACATCGCGTCCCTGCTGATCACCTTCTTCTACCGGACGATGCCGGAGATGGTGCGGGGCGGGAAACTGTTCCTGGCCATGCCGCCGCTCTACCGGATCAGCGACGGCAAGAAGTCGCTCTACGCCCGCGACGACGCGCACAAGGACGAGCTGCTGGCCACGGTGTTCAAGGGCAAGAAGCCGGAGATCGGCCGCTTCAAGGGCCTTGGCGAGATGATGCCGGCCCAGCTCAAGGAAACCACCATGGACCCGGCCAAGCGCACGCTGGCGAGGGTGACCCTGCCTCGCGACGAAGGTCACGTCGAGGACCTGGTCGAGACGCTCATGGGGCGAAAGCCAGAGCTTCGCTTCCGCTTCATTCAAGAGAACGCGGAGTTCGCGGCTGCTGACGTCGATATCTGACGAGATCTCGCGCACGACGACGCCCGGCGAGGGCCCATCTTCCTGAATTCTATACTCAGCCTGTAGGTCAATAAGCTCATCCACCCTTGGCGGTATCGACGCCGAGCGGGGTCAACCCAACTCTGATCAAGCTTTTTTGACCGGAACGCCTGGCCGGCTCATGGGTTATCCGGAGTACGTTCGCGGCGGTAAGTTCGCCCGACGGCGTATGCACGGGGCATTGGAATGTTGAATATCGATCTTGAACGCCCGTCTCCGACCACGGAGGCGCGCCCGCCTTCGCCGCATCCTGAAAGCGCGGCGCTTTTCCTGGACCTGGACGGCACGCTGGCGCCCATCGAGGCGACGCCCGACGCCGTGCGGGCTGATCACCGTCGCACCCGGCTGTTGCGCCGGGTCGTGGAGCGGTTCGACGGGCGTGTGGCCATCCTGAGCGGGCGCTCCATCGCCGAAGTCGACCGCATCCTCGACGGCGCCGTGGCCAACGTCGCGGGCGTCCACGGCCTTGAGCGTCGGACGTCGCCAAGCGACATCACCGCCGTACCGCCGCACCCCGCGCTGGGCCGGGTCGAGGAGACGCTGGCCTGTTTCGCCAAAGGCCAAAGGGGTCTGCTGGTGGAGAGCAAGGCCCGCTCCGTCGCCCTGCACTATCGCGGTCATCCGCCGGCGGAGGAGGCCTGTATCGACATCGGCCGGCGCATGGCCGCCATGCACGGACTGCAGCTGCAGGAAGGCCGGATGGTCGTCGAACTGCGCACGCCCGGGCCGGACAAGGGCGACAGCCTGCGCCTGTTCATGGCGCAGGCGCCCTTCGCCGGCGCCACCCCGGTGATGGTCGGCGACGATCTGACCGACGAGCACGCGTTCGAGGCGGCCCGCGATCTGGGCGGCTGGAGCGTGCTGGTCGGCGAGCCCCGCCCCACCGACGCTCTGTACCGACTGCGTGATCCCGCCGCTGTTCTGGCCTGGCTGGAGGAGGCCGCGTCGTGAGCCGCCTGATTGTCGTTTCCAATCGTGTCAGCCTGCCGCGTGACACTGGCGGCGGCTCCGTCGGCGGGCTGGCGGCGGCGCTCGGCGCGGCGCTTCGCGAGCACCACGGCGTCTGGTTCGGCTGGAGCGGCGAGACGACGCCGCAGTACACCGGCCAGATCGCGATGGAGCGCATCGGCGATGTGACGCTCGCGCGGGTCGACCTCGAACCCGTCGATGTCGACGAGTATTACAACGGCTACGCCAACAAGACGCTGTGGCCGCTGTTTCACGACCGGATCGATCTGACCGCCTATGAGCGCTCGTTCGACGCCGGCTATGCGCGGGTCAACGCCCGCTTCGCCGAGGCGCTGGCCGCGCTGATCGGGCCTGACGACCTGATCTGGGTGCACGACTACCATCTGGCGCCGCTGGCGCGCGAGCTGCGGGCCCTGGGCGTCAAGAACCGGATCGGCTTCTTCCTGCACATCCCGTGGCCGGCCCGGCAGCTGCTGGTGACGCTGCCCGGCCACCGGAAGCTTGTGGAGGCGCTGTTCCACTACGACGTGGTCGGCTTCCAGACCCAGGACAACCTGTCGGCCTTCACCGGCTATCTTTCCAAAGAGATCGGCGTCGGCACGCCCGATGATCACGGCATGGTCGCCGCCTTCGGGCGGCGGACCCGGCTGGGCGCCTTCCCGATCGGCATCAAGGCCGACGACTTCTCGGACGGCGCCCTGTCGCAGGGCGGACAGGAGTCCTTCGCCCGCATGCAGGAGTCCATGGCGGGCCGGCGGATGATCGTCGGCGTCGACCGGCTGGACTACTCCAAGGGCTTGGAAGAGCGCTTCCTGGCCTATGAGCAGTTCCTGGCGACGCAGGAGGCCCAGCGGGAAAAGGTCTTCATGCTGGAGATCGCCACCCTGAGCCGCGACGCGGTCGAGGCCTATCAGGACCTGCGCGGCCGGCTCGACGCGATCGCCGGCCGTGTGAACGGCGCCTACGGGACCATGGACTGGGTGCCGCTGCGCTACGTCAACACGGGCTACCGCCAGGACGAGCTGGCCGGGATCTACCGCGCCGCCGCCGTCGGGCTGGTGACGCCGCTGCGCGACGGGATGAACCTGGTCGCCAAGGAGTACGTGGCCTCGCAGGACCCGGAGGATCCCGGCGTGCTGATCCTGTCACGCTTCGCCGGCGCGGCGGCCCAGATGGGGTCGGCGCTGATCGTCAATCCCTACGACCGGGACGAGGTCTCCGGCGCGATCCAGCGCGCGCTGACCATGGGCTACGCCGAGCGCCGTCGACGCTGGGAGAAGCTGATGGACAACGTCGTCACCGAGGACATCGTCGCCTGGCGGGAGTCGTTCGTCGACGCCCTGAAGGGCGAGGTGCGGACGCCTGCCGCCAGGCTGGCCAACGACGCGGCCTGACTAACGACCTTCCTGGATAGTGACGGTCACCGGCGCGCCGCCCTGTCCGGTCGACGTCCAGCTGTCGCCGACATTCTTGCTCACGGTCTTGGAGCAGGACGGTTCGCCGGGCTCGGGGCTGGACTGGGTGAAGCAGGTCTGGCTGCCCGAAATCGCCCAGGTGCCGGCGCTTTCGCCCGCCGGGCTGCTGCCGGTGTAGGTGCCGTCCGCGTTGACGTAGAGGCTCACCGCCGTGCCGTCGCCGTAGGTGATGACCACGGTGTTGCCGTAGGCGGTCGCCATCGGATCGGCCAGGGCCGGACCGGCCAGCAGTGCGGCGGCGAGCGCCACGGTCGCAAAGAGTCGCATGATTTAGTTTCCCACCCGAGTTGTTGTCGCAGGCTCGCCTCGCGGGCGAACATGGGCAGGCTAATCAGAAAAACAACGTTCCGTTAACCCTTCCCGGAGAGATCAGGGCAACGCGCCGCGCCCGGCCGTCAGGGTATGTCGCACAGGCTCGCCCTTCAGGCCCTTGGCCGTCCAGCTGGCGCCGACGCCGCCGGCGGTCGGCGGAATGGCGGTGCAAAAGGCGATCGGGACAAAGAACGGGCGCTTCTGCGTCATGCAGACCCTCTCGCCCTTGATCTCCCACTCGCCCCCGGTGCGCTGGCCGTTGGCGCGCTGGGCGTCATAGTCGCCATCGGGATGCAGCCAGAGCCGGGTCGTCTTGCCGTCCGGATAGACGCTGACGATCGTGTTGCTGAAGGCGGGCTTCAGGACGTCGGGAGCCGGCGACGCGGCGAGCGCCGCGCCCATGATCGCGGCGGCGACCAGCTGCGTTGACATCGGCTTCCTCCCACGCCGTACACTGACGACAATTCATCACATATCCATCGCGGAAGCGTCATCAAATTTCGCCCGGCCGGAGAGCCGGCCGTCGTCGCCTATTGACGTCCGCCCGCCGGACCGTCATTGCGCCCCGGCTCATGGACGCCGCGCAACAGCCCCGGTCTGCACTGGACAGCCTTCAGGCCGGACGCGCCTTCGCCGCGCTGGCCGTGCTGCTGTTCCATGTCGAGCTGACGCTGGCGTTGCCACAGTACCTGGACCGGGACACCTTTCCGGTCTTCCGGTCGGGCTACTCGGGCGTGCACTTCTTCTTCGTGCTGAGCGGCTTCGTGATCATGATGGCGCACCGCCGCGACATCGGGCGCGCGGACCGACTGCCGACCTTCGCCTGGAAGCGGATCCGGCGGATCTACCCGCCGCTCTGGGCCGCCCTGCTGATCTTCGTTCCGGCCATGCTGATGCTGCCGCTGCTGAACAACGGGGTCGGCTTCAGCGTCCTGGACGTGCTGTCGGCCATCGCCCTGACCCCCGACCCCCACGATCCGTTGCTGTCGGTGATCTGGACGCTGCGGCATGAGGCGCTGTTCTACGCCGTGTTCGGCCTCATCCTCTGGCGGCCCCGGGTCGGGCTCCCTGTCGCCGCGATCTGGATGGCGCTGTCGGCGACGCTGCCGTGGCTGGGCATCGACGGCTGGCTCCGGTTTTTCTTCACCAGCCAGCACCTGCTGTTCGCCTTCGGCGCGGCCGCCTTCCTGCTGTTCGAGCGCGGCAGGGTTCCCCTGCCCGGCCTGGTGATGAGCCTCGGGCTGCTGCTGTTCGCCGCGACCTGGGCCATCCCGGTGATGAAGCTGCCGCTGAACGGCATCATCGGCAACTGGGCCTTCGGCCTTGGCGCGACCCTGGCGATCCTGGGCGCCGCCAGCCTGGAGCGGGCGCGCGGTCTTGCCGTTCCGCGCTGGCTGTCGTTCCTGGGCGAGGCGTCCTACGCCATCTATCTGGTCCATGCGCCGGCGATCTACGCGGCGACCGCCGGCGCCCTGGCGCTGGCGCCGCAGCTGCGGCAGGCCCCGATCCCGCTGTTCCTGCTGGTCACCGCTGTTTCGCTGGCGGCCGGGGTCGCCTTCCACCTGTGGATCGAGCGGCCGCTTCTCGCCCGCCTGCCCCACACGCCGCCGCGCCCGCGCCTCGGTGAGGCCGCGAAGACTTCCTCGCCCTAGGCAACGCAAGGCTTTCGTTGACTTTTCGGGGCATGAGACTATGTAAACGCAAGCTCCGGGCAGGTCTGGCGAATCCGCGCCGCCCGCTCGCCCAATGATCCGGGCGGCTCGGCGCTTTCAGTTTAAGCGAGACATGACCGAATTTTCCCAGCTGGGGCTTAGCGCCTCCACACTCAAGGCAGTGGCCGATACCGGCTACACGACGGCCACTCCGATCCAGGAACAGGCCATCCCGGTGGCCCTCGCCGGCCGCGACGTCCTGGGCATCGCCCAGACCGGCACCGGCAAGACGGCGGCCTTCACCCTGCCGATGATCGACCGCCTCTCGGCCGGCCGCGCCCGGGCTCGCATGCCCCGCGCCCTGGTCCTGGCCCCGACCCGCGAGCTGGCCGACCAGGTCGCCAGCAGCTTCGAGAAGTACGCCAAGGGCACCCGCCTGTCCTGGGTCCTGCTGATCGGCGGCGTGTCGATGAACGACCAGGTCTCGGCCCTGGACAAGGGCGTCGACGTGCTGATCGCCACGCCCGGCCGCCTGCTCGACCTGTTCGAGCGCAGCAAGATCCTGCTGACCGGCGTGCAGATGATGGTCGTCGACGAAGCCGACCGCATGCTCGAC
>JAUSPV010000062.1 GCA_030652755.1 Caulobacter sp.
CGGGTCCCAGAACCACCAGCCGCCCCAGCCGAGTTCGTAGTAGGCCCAGTAGGACCCCAGCATGATGCCCACGGTCAGCATGCTCCAGGCCGCGAGCGTCCAGGGCCGCACCCAGCGCGCCCAGGCCGCGTCGATCCTGCCCCCGATCAGGGCGGCGACGGCGAAGGAGAACACCACCGAAAAGCCGACATAGCCGAGGTAGAGGAAGGGCGGGTGGAAGACGAGCGCCGGGTCCTGCAGCAGGGGGTTCAGCGACCGGCCCTCGATCGGCGGATCGATCAGGCGGGCCAGGGGATTGGAGGCGAACACCGTGTAGGCCAGGAACAGGATGCCGAGCGCGCCCTGCACGCCGACCACCCGGCTGCGCAGCGCCAGCGGCAGGTCGCGGCCAAAGCCGGCCACCGCGGCGCCATAGCCGGTCAGCGCCATGCACCACAGGAGCATCGAGCCCTCGTGATTGCCCCAGGCGCCGGCGACCTTGTAGAGCATCGGCTTGGCGGTGTTGGAGTTGGCCGCCACGTTGGCGACCGAGAAGTCCGACGTCACATAGGCGACCAGCAACGCGGCGAACGCGGCCGCCACGCACAGGAAAGCGCCCAGCGACGCGCCATTGGCGGCGCCCGCCAGAGTCGGCCGGCGCGCGCCGAACAGGCCCAGCAGCGTCTGGGCCACCGACAGGGCGAGAGCCAGTGTGAGGGCGAAGGCGCCCAGCTCAGCGGTCATTGGCGCCCTTCGCTCCGTCTCCGCGCCACTCGCCCTGCTCCTTGATGGCCTCGGCCACTTCGCGCGGCATGTACTGCTCGTCGTGCTTGGCCAGCACCCGGCGGGCGACGAACAGGCCGGACGATTCGAACGCGCCCTCGGCCACGATGCCCTGCCCCTCGCGGAACAGGTCGGGCAGGTCGCCCTGGTAGCTGATCTTCGCCGAAGCCGCGTTGTCGGTCACCGAGAACTCGACGCGGCCGTCCGGGAACTTGCGGACGCTGCCCACCTCGACGAGGCCGCCCAGCTGGACGGCGCGTCCGGGCGCGACCTTGGCTTCCTGCGCCTGGGCCGGCGTGTAGAAGAGCGAGATGGAGTCCCGCAGGCCCCACATGGTCAGGCCGACGGCCAGGACCAGCACGGGCGCGATGGCCAGCAGGATGGTCAGCCGCCGGCGGGCCGTGCGGGATTTTGGCCAGAAGCTCATCGCGGAGCCTCCGTCGCCTGGTCGAGCGCCTGAAGCACCTGCGGATTGTCCTTGAAGAGGCCGCGCGCCCGGTCGCGGGCGGCGTCACGTTTGCCGGTCTCGCCGAGCACGGTCCAGGCGCGGACCAGCCGCACCCAGCCTTCGGGATCGTTGGGTTCGGTCTCGAGCCGCGCGGCGAGGCCATCGACCATGCCGCGGATCGCCGCGTCGTCCGGCACGCCGGGCTGCGGTTGCGGAGCCGGCGTGGTCGTCGGCAGGGCGCCGGCCTTCTCGACCGCCGCGATCTCGGCCGTCAGGGCGGCGCGAACAGCCTGTTCGGAGGGGCGGGCCGACGGCAGGTCCGCCAGCAGGGCTCGCCAGCCGGCCAGGCCCTCGGCCACCCGGCCGTCCTGGATCTCGGCCCGCGACAGGAAGTAGCGCGCGCTGACGTTGGTCGCGTCGCGCTTCAGGGCCTCTGTGAAAGCCGCGCGGGCGTCGCCGTCGACACGTCCCTCGGCCTGGACCACGAACGATTCGCCCAGCAGCGCCCAGAGGTCAGCCCGCTCGGGCGCTATGTTCACGGCGCGGCGCAGGGCCGTGCCGGCGGCGATCGCGTCGCCCTGGCCCAGTTCGACGGACGCGAGCTTGTAGTAGGCCTCGGCGTCGTTCGGCCGCTCAAGGGTGATGGCGCGCAGGATGGCGGCCAGCCGCGGCATGTCGAGGTTTTCGAGATCGCCTGACCGCCAGTCCGCCAGACGGGCGGAGTACGGCTGGTCCTTCTGGTCGGGCGCGCCGACGACGAAGTAGACTCCCAGGGCCAGCACCGGCGCGGCCAGGGCGGCGGCCAGGGCAAGCCGGCGACCCGCCGCGCTTTCCGGCGCGACGACGGTGTCGGCCGCCGCGAGCAGGCGCCGACCGGCCTCGGCGCGGGCCGAGCGGACCTCGCCCTCGGGCAACAGTCCCCGGGCGGCCAGGTCGTCAATTTCGTCCAGCTGGCGGCGGTGAACGGCGAGCGTCGGGTCGTCCTCCCCGGCGCGCACCGTCGCGGCGCGAGAACCGTTGAGCACCAGCCAGCCCACGGCCGCTGAGAGGGCCGCCGCCGCGATCCAGAATGCGAACATGGCGCGGTGTTAGCGGATCACGACCGCGATAGCGAGAGGGTCAGGCGGCTGCGGCACGACGACGCACCACGCCGCCCGCCTTGCGATCCCGCACCAGGCTCATCAGCTGCGCGGCGACGTCGAGGAACTCGTGGGCGCGGTGGATGTCGATGGCCTCGCCCAGCCGGATCTGCTCGAGCACGTCCTCGACATAGCGGTCGATGCGGACGCCGACGGTCTCATGCACCTTGCCGCGGGCGCCGGCGAAGCCGCCCTCGTTGGCGCAACCCCGCACCGCCTCGGAAAAGGTCAGCAGGCCGATCGCCAGCTGTAACGCGCTGTCGCTCGGCGGTTCGTCGAGCTTGGGTGCGGTGGAAACAATGCGGGCGGAATAGCGCAGCTTCTGCATCGGCAACGCCAGGCTGACCGCCTCCTCGATCTCGAACAGCCGCTGTTCGACCGTCGAAGCCAGTGCCTGTTTGAGCTTGACGACCCGCTGGCCCCAGGGACCGTCCCGATAGAGCTGAACCGACTGGCCCAGCTCGGTGATGGTCTCCACCGCCTCTTGGACGGCTTGCGCCGCCTGTTCGGCCGCGCCGACGCCCATGCCGGGACGAAGGCTCTTCACCAGGCTCACCTGTGCGTCGATGGCGTCGATGGCCCGTTCGCCGAATGTCGCCAGTTCCGAGGCGGCCAGATAGCGCTCGCCGGGGTGGTCCATGATGGCGGAAACCACGCGCAGGACCTGGCAGGGATGCTTCAGATGCGCGGCGAGCATCTCGAACATGAGGGGGCCGCCGCCCTCGCCCAGCGCGCCGGCGTCCTTGTAGGCGATGCGGGCGCTGGCGCGACGGTCGTCGGTCATGCGCTGAATCCAGTCGCTCAGCTTCAGCAGCGGCTGGCGGATGATCGGCGCCAGGTCGAGGGCCAGGATCAGCGTCTGGGTCGAGCCCCGGCGATCGGCCTCGAGCATGGACATCACGGCCTGATACTCGGGCTTGTCGGCGGCGCGCAGCGCTTCGGCGGCGTGGGTGCACAACAGGTCGAAGACCGGGGGCGATGGCTCATCGGGGTCGATGTAGTAGCAGGCGTCCTCGGCCTGTTTGATCCAGTCCGGCCTGTCGGACTGAAGCGCCTTCCACAGCAGGGACAGCGCCGGCACGGGAAAGGTCGGCCGGCCGTCGGCGTGCCGCGCGCGGAACAGGCCCTTCACGGGCGCCAGGGCGTGGGCGCGCACCGAGCGTGTCGCCACTTCGCGCTCGATCATGGCGCCGATGGCGGCCAGCGATCCGCTCGAATCCTGCTTGCAGACCGCGCGCTCGAGCCCGCGCACCACGTCATCGGGTGACGCGGCGAGGAGCCCTTTCAGCATTGCGATCTTGTCGGGCGACAAGGCGGCCCTCGATGGTCGGCGGAAGCCATTCGCTTCCAGCCAATCCTTGCGCTGAACGGAGTTAACGGCGACTGAAACCGTGATCTCAGGTTTCGGCGCGCGGCAGGGTGATCTCGACCTTCAGGCCGCCCATCGCGGAATCGCCGAGGGTCAGGGCGCCGCCGTAGGCGCGGGCCAGCTCATCGACGATCGCCAGGCCCAGGCCCGACCCCGGAGCGCTCTCGTCCAGGCGGGCGCCGCGCTTGAGGGCGTCCTCCCGGCGGTCGGCCGGCAGGCCGGGTCCGTCGTCCTCGACGGTCACGGTCATTACCCCGGCGCCGAAGGGCCCGGCCTTCACCCGCACCTTGCCGCCGCACCATTTGGCGGCGTTCTCGATGACATTGCCGACGATCTCCAGCAGGTCCTGCTTCTCGCCGCGGAAGCACAGGGCCTCGGGACAGCGCCAGTCGATCTCGACGCCCTTCTCCTGGAAGATCCGCTCCAGGGTCACGGCCAGTTCGTCGATGACCGGCTCCACCAGGGTGCGCTCGCCATGCGACTGCGACCGGGCGGCGGCGCGGGCCCGGCGCAGGTGGTGTTCGACATGGCCGCGCATGGCCTCGGCCTGGCGCGTGACGACATCGGCCAGCTGGCCCGGCTGCTGGACCGCCTCGGTCAACATCACCGAGATCGGCGTCTTGAGCGCGTGGGCGAGGTTGCCGACGTGGGTGCGCTGACGCTCGACCACATCCTGATTGTGCGCCACCAGGGCGTTCAGCTCCGTGGCCAGGGGATTGAGTTCGCTGGGGTATTCCCCCTCAATCCGCTCGATCTTGCCCTTGCGGACGTCGGCGACCTCGCGGCGCAGCCGGAACAGCGGCTGCAGGCCGATCCGAACCTGCAGGAAGACGCCGGCCAGGATGCCGCCGCCCAGGACAATCAGCGCGCCGGCGGTCAGCAGCGCGAACCGCTGGGCCTCGCGATCGACGGGCGAGCGGTCCTCGGCGGCCATGATGATGACCGGCGCCGCGCGATCACCGATGGTCACCTGCATGGCGCTGGCCCGCAACGGCTGCTCCAGCGGCCCTTCGGTCTCGTAGAAGATCTGTTGTCCGGGACTGGCCGCGACCTGGGCCACGACCGCCTCGGGGATCTTGAGGTCGCGGTCGAACAGGGATCGCGACCGGACGATCAGCCGCACCTTGCCCGACGGCGCATGCTCGGCCAGCTGCCAGTATCGGCCCGAATAGACCCGCAGGGCGCGGGTGTCGGTCAGCGGCGGGGCGATGACCTTGCCGTCCTCGATGCTGATGCCGGCGTTCAGTCCCTGGGTCAGGTCGACCAGGCCGAGATCGAACCGCCGCAACGCCGCCTGCTGGAAGAAGGCGGTCAGGGCCACGCCGGTGACGATCAGGACGATGACGCTCCAGCCCGCCGCCAGCAGAACCAGCCGCCCGACCAGCGAGCTGCGGCTCAGACCGGGCAGGCGCGGTCGCTTCACTCGGCGGCCTCACCCTCGAGCGGGGTCAGGCGGTAACCGAGACCGCGCACGGTCTCGATGCGGTCGGGACCGATCTTCTTGCGCACCCGGCCGATGAACACCTCGATGGTGTTGGAGTCGCGGTCGAAGTCCTGATCGTACAGGTGCTCGACCAGCTCGGTGCGGCTGATGACCCGGCCCTGGTGCATGATCATGTAGTGCAGCAGCCGGTATTCGAGCGAGGTCAGCCTCAGCGGCTCGCCATTGACGCTGGCCCGGGCCGAACGGGGGTCGAGGCGCAGACCGCCACAGGCGAGATTTGGCGTGGCGTGGCCGGCGGAGCGGCGCAGCAGCGCGCGCAGCCGGGCCAGCAGCTCCTCGGTGTGGAACGGTTTGGTCAGGTAGTCGTCGGCCCCGGCGTCGAAGCCGGCCACCTTCTGACTCCAGTTGTCGCGGGCGGTGAGGATCAGCACGGGCATGGCGAGCTTCTCGCGCCGCCAGCGCTCCAGCACCGACACGCCGTCGATCTTGGGCAGACCCAGGTCGAGGATCACCGCGTCATAGGGTTCGGCCTCGCCCAGGTAGTGGGCCTCCTCGCCGTCGGCGGCATGGTCCACGGCGTAGCCGGCGTCGCCGAGCGCGAGCTTGAGCTGACGCGACAGGTCCGGATCGTCCTCGACCAGCAGGATACGCATGCGGGGCCTAGTTCCTTCCGATGATCTGGCCGGTCGTGGCGTCGACGATGAAGTCGATGCGACGGCCGTCGTTGGTCTGCCAGCGAACGCGATAGACCGGCCGGCCGCCCCGATTCTCCAGGCCGGCGTCGAGCAACTGGCCGGGGTTGGAGCGGGCGATGCTGCGGATCACGGTCTCGAGCGACACGAGCCGCCCGCCGCGCACGCCGTCTCGGGCTTCGCTTTCGCGCGGGCTCCAGCCGTCGCCCAGGGAGTTGCCGCCCCGACCGGGCGGCCGGGACGGGCCATCGTCGCGCTGATCGCGCAGCACCTCGCGGCAGGCCTGGCCGATCACCCCGCCGGGGCAGTCGGACGGCCGTCCACGGCTCTGCGCCTCGGCGACGGCGGGCAGGCCGGCGCTGATCAGGGCAGCTGCGAAGAGGGCGACAAGACGGTTCATGCCCGACGGTTTAGAGCGCCAACGCTGAATGCCGGCTGAATGGGGAGTTTATGGCGGCCCCGCGACAACCTGTCACCCGTGGACGATCCCCTATCGCTTGCGAGGCGAGTAGGGCCGCTCCTTGCGCCACTGCTCGGCGAACTTCTCGAGCGCCGGGTCGGTCATTTCGGGCAGGGTGACGAGCAGGCGGGCGACGAGGTCGCCGCGCTGGCCCTTGGGATTGACGAAGCCGCGGCCCTTGAGCCGCAGCAGCGCGCCGCTGTTGGCGCCCTTGGGCACCGACACATTGACCGGGCCGTCGGGCGTGGGCGCCTCGACCTTGCCGCCCAGCACCGCGTCGGGCACCGACACCGGCAGGTCCATGTGCAGCGCATCGCCTTCGCGGCGATAGATCGGGTGCGGCTTGAAGCCGATCTCGATCAGGGCGTCGCCGGGACCGGCGCGGCCGGGAGACCCCTGTCCCTTGAGGCGCAGGGTCTGGCCCTCCTGAGCCCCCTTGGGAATATTCACTTCCAGCGTGCGGCCGTCGGAGAAGGCGATGCGCTTCTTGCCGCCGCGAATGGCCTCCTCGATGTCGATGTCGAGGTGGGCGCGCAGGTCGGGGCCCTTGCCGCCGCCGCCGAAGCCGCCAAAGCCGCTCCGCCCGCTGCGTCCGAAGGCCTCGCCGAGAATGTCGTTGATGTCGACGCCCTCGAAGCCGGGACCGCCCGGCCCGGGCCGATAGCGGCCGCCGGAGGCGCCGCCCTGGCCGAACGGGCTGCCGCCGCCGAAGCCGGGGTGCTGCTCGCGGCCGTCGGCGTCGATCTCGCCGCGGTCGAACTTCTTACGCTTGTCCTCGTCGCCGACGATGTCGAAAGCGCCGGAGACGCGCTTGAACCGCTCCTCGGCGCTGGCGTCGCCGGGATTGGCGTCAGGGTGGAACTGCTTGGCGAGCTTGCGGAAGGCCTTTCGGATCTCATCCGAACTCGCCGTCCGCGGTACACCGAGTTCGAGATATGGATCGCGCGCCAAAGGCCCCTCGCAGCGGATTCTACGCCGCATGAAATAGAGCGTCCCGGCGCCGGATGCTACAGGCTGCGGGTGGTTGTCGCGCCCGGGCCGAACACCGCCGACAATTGCGCCACACGGATCGTCACGGCGGCGGGCAGGCCGCCCGGGAAGTCGGACGTCTGCATCGCCGTTTCCCAAAGGAACATCGGCGCATCCGTCTCTACGAACCGCACGACGGTCTCGCCATCCAGGATCTCCAGCCGATAGGCTTCGCGTTCCTCGGAAAGCGGCGGATCGCCGTCCAGCGGATCGCCGCCGAGGCGGGCGCGGCGGATCCAGCGGAACAGGATGTCGCCGCCCGCCAGATCGGTCCGCCCAAGGTGGCAGGGGCTCCAGGGGCGGTCGGCGAGGCCGCGCCAGACGGCCTCGACCTCGCTCATCGCCTCCCCGCCCGGCGGCCCGCCCGCCGGCGCCGCGCGCCAGATCATCGGCAGGCCGCGCTCGGAGAGGGCCATCTCGGCCCGCGCCAGCCCCTCGCCCAGCAGGACGACGGACGCGCCGACCGGGGTCAGCGCCGCCATGGCCGGGTCGCTGCCGGCCTGACCGCGCAACAAGCCTGACAGCGTCCAGACCTCGGGCGCCACGGGCTCGGCGGTCAGAAACTGGACGATCTCCCATTCGCTGCCCGCGCCGCGCACCGCCAGCGCGTTGGCGCCGGCCAGCACGGCCGCCGGCGGACGGATCTCCAGCGTCGCCCCCTCGAGACGAACGGTCAGCCGCCCGGCATGGTCCAGCCGATGCAGCGGACCGGCGGGCAGGTCATCCAGGGTCTCGCCGACCGCGGCCGGCTGATGGACCCTGGCGCGAACGCTCAGCGCGTCGACCGAGGCGCCGGCATGGATGTCGAGATCGCGCCAGGGCTCGACGGCGGCGGCGACCAGCGGCCGGCTGTCGGTCTCCGCGCCGGGCAGCGGCGGCAGGTCGAGTACATGCAGCGCAGGCGGCGCGGCCGGCTCGGTCGGCGGCGGCGGCGTCCAGCGATCGTCGACGCCGTCACCCGCCGGGGCCGGCTCGGCGAGGGTCAGGGCGGCGCGAGGCTGTTCGTCGAGGTCGATCCGTTCGACGCGCCAGGTCCGCTCATCGCCGGGCAGGCAGACCCTGTCGCCGGGTTCGACCCGAAGAGCGTCGAGCGGCGAGAGGCAGACCTCGCCAGTCTCAACGGCCGCGCCGGCCCGCGCCAGCAGGCGGCGGCCAATCCCCTCGGCCCGGGCCGGGGTCAGCACCATCGGCAGGTCGGCCTGGGCGACGTCGCCGGCGCTGGCCGGATCGCGGCGCACCGTGGCGCCGCCGACCTGATACTCGGCCGTCTCGTCGATGAAGCGCAGACGCACGGCGTCGCTGGGCGCCTCGAGGGTGCGGGCGGTCCGTTGCGCGTCCCGGTCGTCGGGCAGGGCGAGGCTCTCGTCGGCGAAGCTCATCGCCAGGGGCCCGTCGCGGGCGACGAGGGTCACCCGGCCGCCCCGCTCCGCCAGGTCGAAGGCGAAGGCGCCGGCCAGCGGCTCCAGCGCATCGCGCAGCCGCGAGGGATGGTCGACGATATAGCCGGTGACCACGCCGCCGACGTCGCCCGGATCAATCTCGACCCCGGCGCGCAGGCCGAGCTCGACAACCAGGTCAGCGAGCGGCGCGGCGCCGAGCCGGCCGTTCAGCCAGTGACCGAGCGCCCAGTTCGGGCTGTCCGCCCAGATGTTGGCTCGAGCCGGAAAGTCCGGGAACGGCCGCGCATCCCAGCACCAGGCGCTCATCGCCGCGATCATCGGCCCGCCGTAGAGCGGCGAGACCGGATTGGCGGACGGACTGTCGAAGTGGCTGAGCACCGCCTCCAGGGTCCGGCGCTGGGCATGATCGTCCCGCAGTCCGTTGGAGAACGGCGGCAGGGCGCTCTCGGCGCTCTTGGGGTCGATGAACAGGTTGGGGGCGTTGGCGCCCTTGTCGACGGCCGGACAGCCGATCTCGATCAGTCGGATCGGCTTGGAGCAGGGGACCCAGGCGGTGGGCGCCGCGTCGCGGACGCCGCCGGGGCGATTGTGATGGGCGTGGCTCCACCAGCCGACCAGGTCCTTGGGCCGGAACACCCAGGGCTCGTCGTAGGCTCCATCGGTGATCGGCGTGCGCAGGCCCGCCTCACGGTCCTCCGGCGTGGCGTAGAACCAGTCGAAGCCCTCGCCGCTGGCCACCGCGATGGCGTCGAAGTCCGGCTCGCCGCGCCAGTCGGCCAGCGGCGGATAGAAGTCGATCCCCACGAAGTCGATGTCGTCGTCGGCCCACAGGGGGTCGAGGTGGAAGGCGACGTCGCCGGAGCCGTCGGCCGGCTGATGGCCGAAATACTCGCTCCAGTCGGCGGCGTAGCCGATGGCGGTCTCCGCTCCCAGGATGGCGCGACAGTCGGCGGCCAGCGCGCGCAGGGCCTCGACGGCCGGATAGCCGCCGGCCCCGTCGCGAATGGTGGTGATCCCGCGCAGCTCCGATCCGATCAGGAAGCTGTCGACGCCGCCGGCCAGCTGGGCCAGCCGCGCCTGGTGCAGCACCATGCGCCGAAGGCCCCAGTCCGCGCAGTCGTGGTTGATCTGCCCCCCGGCGATAACGATGTCCGACGGTTCCGCCGAGCCGAAAAGGGCCGCCACATCAGCGGCCTCTCCGCTGATCCTGCCGCGCCACGGGAAGCCGGCGCAGTCCATCAGGATGAAGGGGCAGAGGGTCACCTTCAGCCCGCGCGCCTTCAGTTCGGCGATGGCCTGCACGACGCTGGCGTCGGCCGGCGTGCCGCCATAGGCGGGCGCGCCCTCGATCCGGCTGACCAGATGCGCGGCCCCACGGCCCACGCCGCCGGCCCGCCAGGTCATGGTCAGGGTGGACTTGGACGCCTGCTCCACCCCCGGCCGGAACGCACAGGCGCCGGCGTCCAGGCTGGTCCCGAACCAGGCGACGACGAGGGTCACCTCCTCCAGGTTCGGCAGCTGGGCCTGAAGCTGGTCGAGGGAGACCAGCAGGTCGGGGCGGCCCTCGACGTTGTTGACGTTCTCGACGCTGAACCGGGTCAGGCCGTCGCGGCGCTGGATAGCCCGGGTCGCGTAGGCGAACTCCCCGGCCCCGGGGATCAGGCAGACGCCGGTCAGCCGGTCCTCGAGCGCCAGTCCGCTTCCGCGCGGCCGCCGGAACACCTCGAATGACAGTTGCGGCAGGCGATTGCCGAATGGCTCCAGCGGCAGGTCCTCGAAGACAACATAGGCGCAGTCGCGATAGGCCGGCGCGGCCCCCTCGACAGCCTCGATCAGGGGATCGGGCGTCTGGTCGCCGGTCCCGGGGTGCAGGCGCATGGCGACGCCGGTCAGGTCCATGGGCTTGCCGTCGGCCCAGACCCGCCCGACGCCCTCGACGGGCCCCTCGCAGAGGGCGACGGCGAACGACAGGCTGTAGTGATACTCGACGGTCTTGGGCCCGCCCTTGCCGACGCCGGCCTGGCGTTCGACGCGCTTCTCGCGGAAGCGGGCCGCCCAGATGACGTGACCCGGAACGCGGGCGCGGCCGAACACCGCCGGGACCGGCGCGCCTTCGGCGGCGGACATGACGTGCAGGTCCTGCAGACGCGGCCCGGCCTGCCGCGGCGCCTGCAGCGAGGCGATGGCGTACTGGTCGATCGCCCGGCCGGCCATGCTGCCCAGCGTGGCCAGGACATTGCTGCCGAGCGCCCGGCCGATGTTCGAGAGGATCAGCTGCGCCATGGATGTCAGTCGCTCGTGTTCGGGAAGGCGAAGGCCGCCGCCAGCCGGCGTCGCCACCACGGGCCCAGCCAGCTTTCGACGACCGCGCGACCCCAGTAGGCGTGAATGATGCGCGGCTCCGGATCGCCCGGCCGGCGCTCCGAGACGATGGCGCAATGCTTGACGCAGGCGCCCGGGCTCATGCGGAACAGCAGCACGTCGCCCGGCCGGAACGCGCCCGGCGGGGCGGGAGCCAGGTGCCGTCCGGCGGCCGCCAGCAGCGTCTCGGCCGCCCCGGTCTCGGCCCAGTCCGGCCGGTAGGGCGGCGCGATCTCCGGCTCCTCGCCATAGAGCTCGCGCCAGACTCCGCGCACCAGCCCCAGGCAGTCGCAGCCGACGCCCTTTACGGACGCCTGATGGCGGTAGGGCGTACCCAGCCAGTCGCGCGCGACGGCGACGATCCGCGCCCTATCCACGACGGCTGGTCCCGTCATGGCGCTCGCCCTTGGCGGGCCAGCGGCTGAGGAAGTCGTTGCCCGGAATGGACGGAAAGCCGCGGAAGTTCAGGATGTTGTCGAAGCGGGCCGAGCAGGTGTCGAACCGCTTGTCGCAGCCGGCGGCGAGGTCGGGATGGTCCGCCGCAACGCCACAACGATCATCGCCCAGGTTGGCGTCGCACAGCCGGCCATAGCTTCGGCCCGCCACCCGCTCCAGCTGGGCGAGCGGGCCCTCGAGGTCGGCGGTGAAGGCCTCGCCCTCGCGCCGCACGCGGCTGATCCGGGCGATCCACAGCGGGACGAAGAGCTCCGGCGCCGCCCAGTCGACGCGCCGGCACTCCACGACGGCGCCGTCATAGAGGCCGGCGGCGAGATCATCCGGATCCAGTCCTTCGGCGGCGAACGCCCCGGCCGCGACCATGGTCCCCGCCTCGCCGGCGCCCAGGCCCCAGCCCGCCACGCCGCCGGTCCAGCCGTCGCCCGCCAGGCAGAGCAGCCCGTCGTGCGACAGGTCGCGATCGTGGTCGGTGAAGCCGCTGACCGCCCCGTCGGCGCGGGTCAGTCGCCAGACATGGCAGAGGGTCGCGGCGCCGGACTCGATCCGGGCCGCCAGCTCGGCGGGAACGGTTCTCATGGTCAGACCCTGATTTCGATCAGCGGCGCGGCGACCACCCGCCCGGCCTCGAAGCCCTCGAGGCTGACATCGATGCGGTCGGTGTCGAAGCGCACGGGTGTGTCGAAGGCGAAGCCGGCGGTGATCACGGCGCCCTCGGGCGCCGCCGCGGCGAGGGTCACGACGCCACTCGCCGGGTCGATCTCGAAAGACCCGGTCTCGACGCCGTCGACGGCGACCCGGACCGTGACCGCGACAGGCTTTCGGATCGGTCGCTCGACATCGCCGTACAGCTTGATGAGCTGGAACGAGACGCGCTCGCCGTCACCGACGCCGAGCGCCTGATCCAGCGGCGAAATCACCCCCGACGGCGCGCAGGACCTGAAGTCGGCGAAGTCCTTGAACCGGAAGCCGTGCAGCCGCCCGCGCCGGGCCTCGAAGAAGGCGACCAGCACGGCGACGTCGTCCAGCGACCGCACGCCGCCGCCGATCAGGTAGCGCCGGCGGCCGTGGGCCCAGGGCGTGGCGCGGCGCTCGTATCCGCTGGCCAGGGTGACGACCTCGGTGCGACGCTCGACCCCGCCGGTGGAGCCGAACGCCAGCCGCGCGGGCAGGCGGACTTCGTGGAAGGGCATGAACGATCCGTATGTTGACGCCGGCCGCCGGCCCGTGTGACCTCGCGTCACTGGGGAAAACGGGGGCTGCGATGGACTGGACGAAACTGTTCTTCTCGCCGGACGGCCGCATCGGCCGTCAGGCCTACTGGATCGGCTGGCTGGTGCTGATCGGCGTGAACACCCTGCTGTTCTGGGTGCCGTTCCTGTCGCTGGTGACGATCTACTGCTGGATCTGCGTTTGTTCGAAGCGGTTCCACGACATGGGCCGGTCCGGCTGGCTGTCGGCCATCCCGGTGACGCTGAGCATCGTGATGCCGATCGGCGCGGTCCTCGCCATCGCCGGTGCGGCGGTCGCCGCGTCCATCTCCGGCGCGGGTGATGAGACGGTCATCGCCGCCGTGCTCAGCGCGGTCGCCGGATCGGCGCTGCTGCTGCTCGGCGCCCTCGTCATCGGGATCGGCTTCCTGATCTGGCAGGGCGTGGCCCTGGGCGAGCCTGACGCGAACCGCTACGGCCCGCCGCCGGCCCCGGCGTTCTGATCACAGTCGCCGCGCGCCCAGGCTGACGGCTCGCGCCAGGGCCTGGGCGATCTGCGCTTCGGACCGCAGCAGCGACGGCGCGCCGCCCTCGCCCTGCACCGTCACATTGACGGTCAGGCCGCCGGCCGCTGGCTCGACCGACCCCGCCGAGGCCGGGCGAAACACCTCCGGCCCGCGCTCGCCGACCAGGTAGGCGCCGCCGGACGTCACCGGCCCGCCGCCCGCTCTCGCGCCGCTGAAGGCCCCGCCCTGACCGCCGCCGAGCGCCGCTGTCAACGCCTGGGCCAGACCGCCGCCGGCCCCGCCGCGCGAGGCGGCGTTGATCGCCGCCAGCACCGCCTGGGCCAGCTCGGCCAGCGAGATTTCGCCGTCCGCCGCCGCGCGCCCCAGCGACCGGGCCAGGCTCTCGCCGGCCCGCGCGAAGGCCTCGTCGATGGATGCGGCGGCGCGGGCGGCGGGCTCTTTGAGGGCCTCCAGCGCCGCGGCCGCCTCGGCTGTCTGGCGGGGCAGGCCGGCGAGGCCGTCTTCGTCGAACGTCATGGGATCATCCGTCAGGCCAGGCGCGGACCAGAGCGTCCAGCGCCGCGCGATTGAGGGTGTCGGCGGGCTCGTCGACCAGCGCCCGCCACTCGACCAGCGACAGCCGCCAGAAGGCCTCGGGCCCGATGCCGAACCGCAGCGCGGCCAGCCGCAGCAGGCCCGGCCAGGGCGTCATCGCGCCGCCGCCGTGAAGGCCGCCGCGACCGCATCGGCCGCCTCGCGAAAGTCGACGGCCGAGACATCGACCCCCGCCTCGCCCCCGCCGCGCAGCAGGGCGCCCAGCACGAAGGCCAGGTCCCGCGCCGACAGGGTCCGCAAGCGTTCGGCCAGGGCCGCGAAGCCGTCGACCTCGAAGGCGGTCTCCAGCTCCGCCAGCGCGCCCAGGGTCAGGCACAGCCGGCGCGGCGTCCCGGCCAGGGTGACGACCACCTCGCCCCGCGCCGCGTTGGCGCCGGTCACGCCAGCGCCTCGAAGGCGATCTCGCCGGCCGAAGCCAGGGTCAGGGCCCAGGTCGCCTCGCCCTCGTGCTCGCCGGCGTACTCCAGCGCCGCGACCAGGAACGGCCCCTGCAGCTGGCCGAAGTCGGGGATGATCATCCGCCAGGCCCGCGCCGACTGGGCGAAGAAGGCCTCGCGGATCATGGCGTCGCTGGCGGCGTCCCGGAAGATGCCCGCCCCGCTGACGCTGGCCTGCTTGACCCCCGCCCCGGCCAGCAACTCCCGCCAGCGCCCGGCGCTGTCGCCGTCGGTGGCGTCGACGGACCGGGCGTTCAGCGAGATGGTCCGCGCCCGCAGGCCGGCGACAGTGACAAAGCCCTCGGGCGCCTCGCCGTCGCCGACCTTGAGCAGGATGTCTTTTCCGCGTTGGGCGGTCATGGGGTGTCTCCTCTTCCTCCCTCCCCTTCATGGGGAGGGACAGACCCGCGCAGCGGGTCAGGGTGGGGCATGAGCTGGCCGCGCCCGGCGCATGGTGAGGATCGCTGCTTGCCCCACCCTGTCGGTCTTCGGCCGCCGTCCCTCCCCACAAGGGGGAGGGAGAGCGCTACATCGGCTCCGTCACCGCCCGGATCCGCAACACGCCGTAGAGCGGCCGCCAGCCGGGCGCGCGGAAGACGTCGGCGTAGGTGACGCGCAGGTTGACCAGCCGGTGGCCGTCCAGGGTCGGCGCCGCGCCGTGCAGGGCCGTGCGCACGGCGGCGATCACCGCCTTGATCTCCTCGGCGCCGTCGAAGCGCGAGACACAGGTCAGGGTCAGCAGATGCTCGATCCCCTCCCCGTCCAGCCCGCCCCACGGCCGGGTCTCGGCCCGGCCGAGCGCGACATAGGGACAGACCGGCGTATCGGGCGGCGCGTCGTGCACACGGGCCGGATCGCCCAGCAGGGCCTTCACCGACGCATCGGCGCGCAGGTGGTCGAGCAGCGCCTTGTGCAGCGCCAGGTCGGGGCTCATGGCCAGGCTCTTTCCAGCTTGAGGATCATGCGGCCGGGACGGGGCCGGCCGGGCTGCACCGCGACGATCCGCCAGGGCTCGCCCCCGGCCTTCAGCCGCATGCCGCGGGCGGCGACGCCTGTGCGGGCCTCGGCCTCGGCGGTCTCGGTCAGGACGGGACGCGTGCCGCCCCCCCCGGCCTCGCGATGGCCGGCCGGGCGCAGGTCGACCCAGACGGCCGCCGCTTCGGTCCAGGTCCGCGACCGGCCGCCGAACACGGTCTCGGCCTCGGACAGGATTTCCAGCACCGCCAGGGTGCGCAAGGACGCGATGCTCACAGCCGGGCGCTCCGGTACGGGGCCAGCCAGGGCTCGATCAGCGCGGCCGGGACCTCACCTTCGCGATGCTCATGGCCGTGGGCGACCAGCATCAGGATGGCCAGCCGCAGTGGCGAGGGCGCCGGATCGGTCGGCGCCAGGCCGACGGCCAGCTCGACCCGCTCGGTCGCCGCCTCGATCAGCAGCTGGATCAGCGCGTCCTCGGCGGCGTCGGTGACGCGCAGGAACGCCTTGGCCTCGGCCAGGGTGATGGGGGGCATGGGAAATCTCTCCGTGATCCTCCCCGGCTCCGCCGGGGAGGGGGACCACGCGAAGCGTGGTGGAGGGGAGTCGGCGCACGGACTCATTCCACGGCGCGGAAGGGGGGGGCCGTCGCGCGGCATCTCCCCTCCACCGCCGTTCCGGCGGTCCCCCTCCCCAGCAAGCTGGGGAGGATTGTCCTACGAGGCCGCGAACTTCATCAGCTTGATGGCGTCGAAGTTCTGCACGCCGCCGCCGACGCGCTTGGTGGTGTAGAACAGCACGTAGGGCTTGGCGCTGTAGGGGTCGCGCAGCACGCGGACGCCGGCCCGGTCGACGATCAGGTAGCCCTTGGCGAAGTCCCCGAAGGCCAGGGCGAAGGCGCCCGCCCCCACGTCGGGCATGGTCTCGATCTCGGTGACCGGATAGCCCAGCAGCGTGGCCGGAGCGCCCGGCGCCGTGGCCGGCGACCAGATGTAGTTCCCGTCCGCGTCCTTGAACTTGCGGATCTGGGCCGCCGTGCGCCGGTTGAGCACGAACCGGCCGTTGGCGCGGTACTGGGCCTTGGGCGCGTAGATCAGGTCGATGATGCGGTCGACCGGGTCGCTGGCGTGGAAGCCGCCGGCCGCGCCAGACAGCACGAAGCCGATCTCGCCCCAGGCCTGCGACGCGTCGGCGACCTTCGTGTAGCTGAGGAACCCCTTGGGCTTGTTGGTCCCGTTGCCGCCCACGAAGGCGTCGGTCTCCTGGGCCGCGAAGGCGTCCTCGCACTCGGCGGCCAGCCATTCGTCGAGGTTGACGAAGGCGTCGTCGAGCAGGGCCTGGGTCGCCGCCGGGCTGGCGTAGAGATCGGCGGCCGGGAACTCCAGCAACGCCAGCACAGGCGGATCGGTCTCCGGCCGGGCGTCGGTCTCGGCCACCCAGCCGCTCTCGATGCCGGCGGTCGACACCGGCTTGCGGAACACGCCAGCCCCGATGGTCCGCACCGTGGCGATGTCGCGCATCGGCGAGGACATCTGCAGCCGCCGCTCGATCATCCGCTCGGTCTCGGGCGGGGCGACATAGCCCCCGGCGGTGGGCACGCCCTCGCTGAGGCCCTTGGCCTCGAGGATCATCGCCGAGCTCTGGCCGGTCTTGAGATAGCCGTCCCAGGCCTGTTTGCGCTCGTCGGCGACGACGACGCGGCCGCCTTCGCCGAGGCCCAGCGCCGGACGCCGGCTGTCGGTCAGGGCCCGGTCGAGCCGGCCCTGCGCCGCCTGCAGCGTGGCGTCGATGCGCGCCACCTTCTCCTCCAGCAGCGCATCGGCCCGCTTGCTCTCCAGCGCGCCGAGCCGCTCGTCGTTGGCGGCCTTGAAGGCCTCGAACGCGGCCATGACTTCATGCATGGCGGCGCGCGCGGCGGGATCCGCCGCCGCGTGTTTGGTCTCTTTCATGGGGGTGGTTCTCCGTTGGATAGTCCGCCCTCCCGTTGGCGAGAGGGGTTTTCTCTAAATCGAAAATTCAGCGGTTCCGGCTCAGAACGGGTTTCCACTTCTGAGTGAGCGATACCGATGACGTGTGAGTCCTGCCGCAACGGCGAAGGCTTCGACCTGGCGATCACCATGGCCTTCCAGCCCATCGTCGACATCGCGGCCGGCACGGTTTTCGCCCATGAGGCGCTGGTGCGCGGCGTCGATGGTCAGGGCGCGGGCTTCGTCCTGGAGCAGGTCTCGGACACCAACCGCTACGCCTTCGACCAGCTGTGCCGGACAACGGCCATCGACCTGGCCGCCCGGCTCGATATCGCCGGTCAGGGCGCCAGCCTGTCCATCAACTTTCTGCCCAACGCCGTCTACGAGCCGCGCGCCTGTATCCGCGCCACCCTGACGGCGGCGATGACCACCGGCTTCCCGCTCAGGAACATCATCTTCGAGTTCACCGAGGAGGAGCGGCTCGACGCCGCCCACATCACCAACATCCTGCGCAGCTACAAGGCGATGGGCTTTCGAACCGCCATCGACGACTTCGGCTCCGGCTACGCGGGCCTCGGCCTGCTCACCAAATTCCAGCCGGATATCGTCAAGCTGGACATGGACCTGATCCGCGACATCGACACCGACCGCAGCCGCCGCACCATCGTCAGCCACATCCTGGCGATGCTGGCCGACCTGGGCATCGCTCCGGTCTGCGAAGGCATCGAGACGGCCGGCGAATACGACGTGCTCCGCGACCTCGGCGTCACCCTGATGCAGGGCTACCTCTTCGCCCGCCCGACCCTGGCCGGCCTGACGCCGGTGCAGTGGCCGGGGGCGGAGGAGCGGATGACGGCGGCGGGCTGATCTGACGCCTCACGACTGGGCCGAAGATCGCGACGTCTCGGAAATCCGCGCGCCGGGCAGCATCGGGAAGGTGACGACCGACACCTCCCATAGATCCACCTCGGTCAGCACCCGCAGTCGACCGCTGTCGTCGGGTCGGGCCTTCGTCGCCTTGAAGCCGATGGACAGGCCGTCCATGGCGCCGGCCCGGACCAAAGCCGCGCACATGCGGCCCTCCGGCGTGGCGTCGAGGATCCGGCCGCGCACGAACAGACCCCGCCCGTCCTCGACGACCTCGTCCCAGACCCCGACGGGCCGGTCGGCGTCGTGCTGGCACAGCATCTTCACGCCGCCCGGCCCCCGCGCCGCCAGAGAGGCGCCGAACGCCCCGGCCGCCGTCACGTCGTCATTGAGGTCGCGCGTCCAGAACAGCGAGGCGTAGCCGCTGATGTGGGTTTCAGAAGTCATGCGATTGGCCTTCATCGAGACCTTGCGTGGTTCGACACGCGTTTCGCGCTGCTCACCATGACAAGGAAGAACACGTCATCCTGAGCAGCCCGCGACGCGGGCGTGTCGAAGGACGCAGGGCGCCTAAAGCTCTCCGCTCTCCAGCCGTCGTTCGAGCCGCTCCAGCGTCAGCCGCAGGCCGGCGATCTGTTCCTCGACCCGGGCCAGCCGCTCGGCGGTCGGACCCTGGCCCTCGACCCGCCGCTCCAGCTCGTCGATCCGCGCCGAGGCCCGCCCCGCCCACAGCAGGCCGCCCGCCGCCTGGATGGCGAGGGTGACGATAACCGCCAGCGTCACCTGCCGGTCGAGGCGGAAGCGGGGGGTGGTCATGTCAAACTCCTCCCTCCCCGCATGGGGAGGGTGGCCCCGAAGGGGCCGGGTGGGGCGAAGGTGATCGAAGGTCAGTGCTGGGCGGGCGGCTGCATTGCCCCACCCGTCTCCTCCTTCGCCTGCGGCTTCGGAGGATCCACCCTCCCCATGCGGGGAGGGAG
>JAUSPV010000064.1 GCA_030652755.1 Caulobacter sp.
GCACTTCAGTGCGTGTCCCCATCGGCTTCAAGCTGATGGGGACACGTACCGCTGCGCGGAACATGTC
The DNA here is from genome assembly GCA_030652755.1 of Caulobacter sp. Classification (GTDB taxonomy): domain Bacteria; phylum Pseudomonadota; class Alphaproteobacteria; order Caulobacterales; family Caulobacteraceae; genus Caulobacter. Next base: position 68 of record JAUSPV010000064.1, read on the forward strand.
CCCGCCCGCCCCCTACTTCCCCCGCGTTTGCCGCCGCCAAAGCGCCGCGTACTCGCCGGCGGCGGCCAGCAGGTCGGCGTGGGCGCCGCGCTCGACGATGCGACCCTTCTTCAGCACCAGAATCTCGTCGGCGTCGACGATGGTCGACAGCCGGTGGGCGACGACGAGGGTCGTGCGGCCCCGCCGCGCCTTGCGCAGGGTCTGCTGGATCGCCGCCTCGGTGCGGGAATCGAGCGCGCTGGTCGCCTCGTCGAGGATCAGCACCCGGGGATCGGCCAGCAGGGCGCGGGCCAGGCCGACCCTCTGACGCTCGCCGCCCGACAGCTTGAGGCCCCGCTCGCCGACCTTGGTCGCCAGCCCCTCGGGCAGGGAGCCGATAAAGCCCGACAGCTCCGCCGCTTCCGCCGCGGCGGCGACCTCGGCCGGAGAGGCCCCCGGGCGCCCGAAGGCGATGTTGGCCTCCAGGGTGTCGTTGAACAGCGCCACGTCCTGCGGCACCAGCGCCACCGCGCCGCGCAGGGCCGCCATCTTCAGGTCGCGCAGGTCGACGCCGTCGATGGTCACCCGGCCGTCCTGGGGATCGATCATCCGCATGGCCAACCGCACCATGGTGGTCTTGCCGGCGCCCGATGGGCCGACCAGGGCCACCGTGGTTCCCGGCGCGGCGAGGAAGCTGACGTCGGACAGGCCCTCGGACCGCGCGTCATGGCGATAGCTGACGCCCTCGAAGGCCACCGCCCCGCCCGCGCCCTCGGCGGCCGGCGGCAGGGCCACGGCGCCCGGCTTCTCCGCCACGTCAGGGGACTGACGGCGTAGATCGAGCATGGCCTCCATGTCGATGAACGACTGGCGGATCTCGCGATAGGCGAAGCCCAGGATGTTGAGCGGGCCATAGAGGTTGATCAGGATCAGGATGGCGGCGGTGACATCGCCCGGGCCCAGCCGTCCCGCCGCCGCCTCGAACCCCGCCATCACCGCCATGACCGCCAGGCCGATGCTCATGATCGCCGACTGGCCGACATTGAGCAGGGTCAGGCTGTTGGTCGCGGTGACCTGGGCCTGGCCGTAGAGCGCCAGGGCCTTGGCATAGTCGTCGACGGCGCGGGTCTCGGCGCCGAACGCCTTGACGGTCTCGTAGTTGATCAGGGCGTCGACGGCGCGGCCGGCCGCCTCGGAATCGGCCTCGTTCAGCGCGCGGCGATGGGCGATCCGCCAGTCGGAAATCACAAAGGTGACCACCACATAGACCAGCACCGTGACCACGGCGGTGAGGGCGAACCGCCAGTCGTAGGCGGCGCCCAGCACGACGGCGGCGATGACCAGCTCGATCAGGGTCGGGCCCAGGTTGAACACCAGCGCCCGCAGCAGGAAGTCCATCGACCGCGCGCCACGGTCGATCACCCGCGAGAGCGAACCGGTGCGCTTGGTCTGGTGATAGTCGATCGACAGCGACAGGGCGTGGGCGAAGGTCTCGGCGGCGGCGCGCGCCTGGGCGGCCTGGGCCACCGGCGTGAAGATGGCGTCGCGCAGCTGCGGCGCCGCGGCCGAGAGCAGGCGGATGCCGGCCCAGCCGAGGGCGAGGCCCGCGAACGAAGCGCCGACCTGGACGGCGGCGTCCTGTCCGGCCGCCAGGCGGTTGACGGCCGCTCCGAGCAGCAGCGGCGCCAGCACGCCCGCGACCTTGCCCGCCAGCGTCAGGCTCAGGGACGTCGTCAGCCGCCAGCGCAGGCCCGGCGCCTTCGAGCGGAGCACCAGTCCGATCAGGTCGGCCAGGGCCGTGAAGGGCTTCACGCGTGTCGTGGGTTCAGGCGAAGGCGGGCGCGCCTCGCGAACGGCGAAGGCCCGCATCAGCCGCGCCGATCGGTCAGCAGGGTCGTCTGCACGCCCCCGCCGGGTGTGCGCCAGTCGATCCGCCAGCCGCCGCCGACGGCGGTGGCGCGGTACACCGCCTCGCCGAGCGGATCGGCGCGGCGGATGGCGACGGTCACGGAGTCCTCGCCGCCCTCGCCCGCCACCTCGAACTCATGCTCGCCCTGCGGCAGCGGCCGCATGAGGACGAGCGCGAAGCGCCCGGCGTCGGAGACCATGGCCGTGCCGCCGGCGTTGCGGTCGATGCGCAGGCCCAGGTCCGCGCCGGCCGTGCCGACGCCGGACACCACCGCGCCGCCGTCGCGGTCGAAGTCGATGGCCAGGATGCGTGGCGGCCGCGAGGCGGTCGCCAGCACCCTGGCGCCGCCGCCGGAGCGCAACTCCGCCGCCCGGCCGTCCGGGGTCAGCACCAGATAGCCCTCGGCGTTCACCTTGCGCTGTCCGTCGAGCATGAACAGGCCATAGAGCACCACCGCCTGCGGCGTGGGCGCGACGACGCTCCAGCGGCCCTGATCATCAGCGACGGCCGACAGGGTCTCGCCGGTGGGCGTGCCCAGCATGACCCTGGCGCGGGCAGCGGCCTGTCCGGAAAGGCGCACGCCCTCCGCGGCGACGACCGCCTCGGCCACGGCCGGCGCGGCCAGGTAGCGCGTCTCGGCGGCCGGCGCGGCCTTGGGCTGGGCAGCCTTCCACGGCGGTTGCCGGCTCTCACCGCAGGCCGAGAGCAACAGGACGGGGACCAGCCCCGACAAAGCAACCGCGCGAAACGACACGACTCTTGAAACCCTTCTGTCAAAATCCGATCATGAACACATCGTACTGCCACGGCGCGCCCGCAAGCGCGCCTTTTTCATCCCCGGAGATCGCCAGGACATGACCAATCCGCCCGGACGCCTGGATTCGGTCTGCGTCTATTGCGGTTCGTCCAACGACGCCGATCCCGCCTTCCTGCGGGCGGCCCATGACATCGGCGGCGATATCGCCCGCGCCGGCCTCAAGTTCGTCTACGGCGGCGGCGGCGTTGGCCTGATGGGCGCCTCGGCGCGGGGCGCCCACGATGCGAAGGGCAAGGTTCTGGGCATCATCCCCGGCTTCCTCAAGAGCCGCGAGCAGCCGTTCGATGATGTCGAGACCATCGTCGTGCAGTCGATGCACGAGCGGAAGATGCTGATGTTCGACGAGTCGGACGGTTTCATCGTCCTGCCCGGCGGCATCGGCACGCTGGAGGAGATCGTCGAGCTGCTGTCCTGGCAGCGGCTGGGCCTGCACGACAAGCCGGTGATCTTCTACAATCCGCGCGGCTTCTGGGACCCGCTGTTTGCGCTGTTCGAGCACACCATCCGCGAGAAGCTGTCGCCGCCGGATTTCGCCAATGCCTGGCGGTCGGTCGAAAGGGCCGAAGACGTCGTGCCGGCGCTGCGCTCGATGGCCGTGGTCCGCGACGCCGACGCCGTGCATCCCGACACGGGACGCTTGACCTAGGTTCTGTTTGAGCTCGGCGAGGCGACCGGCTTCGCCTGCCGCGGCGAAGTCTTCGCCCCGGAAGCGGTGGCGGCGCGCCATGCGTTGCGAAGACCGGACAGGCTCGCCCCTACCCCCGCACGCGCGGAACCGCGTCCAGCCAGCGCGCGTAGGCGGTCTCGCGCTCGTGGCTGGCGGCGACCGGCGTCAGGGACTCCGCGTCCGGCCGGGCCGAGGCGGCCTCCTCCGGCGTGCTGAAGATCCCGGCGCCCAGGCCGGCGAACAGCGCCGCGCCCAGAGCCGTGGTCTCGTGATAGCTGGCCCGCTGCACGGGGAGCCCGGTCAGGTCTGCCAGCCGCTGGCTGAACCAGGCGCTTTTCGCCATCCCGCCGTCGATGCGCAGCTCGGCCCCGTCGTGGAAGGCGTGCGGCGCGTCGGCCCGCATGGCCTCGATCAGGTCGCGGGTCTGCAACGCGCAGGCATCGAAGGTCGCCGCCGCGATCTCGGCCTGGCCGCTGTCGCGGGTCAGGCCGAAGATGCCGCCCCGGGCGTCCGGGTCCCACCAGGGCGCGCCAAGGCCGGTGAAGGCCGGCACCAGCACCACGCCGTGGTCGGGCTTGGCGGTGCGGGCCAGCGCCTCGGCCCCCTGAGGCCCGCCGGCCAGACCCAGCTCCTCGCCCAGCCACTGGATCGCCGCCCCGGCCACGAAGATCGAGCCCTCCAGCGCATAGGTCGTCTGACCGCCCAGGCGCGCCGCCACCGTGGTCAGCAGGCGCGAGCGGCTGATCGACTTCTTCGTCCCGGTGTTGAGCAGCATGAAGCAGCCGGTGCCGTAGGTGGCCTTCATCTCGCCCGGGCGAACGCACCCCTGGCCCATCAGCGCCGCCTGCTGGTCACCGGCCACGCCCCGGATCGGCACGGCGCGGCCCAGGATCGACGCCTCGGTCTCGCCGTAGTCTCCGGCGCAGTCGAGCACCCTGGGCAGCATCGCGGCCGGCACGTCGAACAGCTCCAGCATCTCGTCGGACCATTCCTGACGGCCGATGTCGAACAGCAGGGTGCGGGAGGCGTTGGTGGCGTCGGTAGCGTGAACCCGGCCGCCGGTCAGTTTCCAGATCACCCAGCTGTCGATGGTCCCGGCCAGCAGCTCTCCGGCCTCCGCCTTCTGGCGGGCCCCGGGCGTCTCGCGCAGCAGCCAGGCGATCTTGGTGGCGGAGAAGTAGGGATCCAGCAGCAGGCCGGTGATCTCGGTCACCCGCTCCTCCCGCCCGGCCTTCTTCATCCGCTCGCAGTCGTCGGCCGTGCGCCGGTCCTGCCAGACGATGGCCGGGGCCAGCGGCGTGCCGGTCGCGCGTTCCCACAGCACGACGGTTTCCCGCTGATTGGTGATGCCGACCGCGGCGATGTCGGTCGGCTTCGCGCTGCTGCACCGCGAGCGGACGGGCGAGGGGCAGTACATCGAGTGCTCGCTGATCGACACCTATTTCGCCATGCACGAAGTCAACGTGCCGAAGACCTCGCTGCGCGGCGACAAGTTCGCCCCGAAGCGCGCCGGTTCGCTGCATCCCGATGGCGGCCCGACCGGCGTGTTCCGCTACAGAGGCGACGAGTTCATCTCGATCATGGTAATGCCGCACCAGTGGCCGCAGATGGTCAAGGCCATGAACAGGCCGGACCTGGAAAAGGACCCGCGTTTTGCCGACGGCCGCGCCCGGCGCGACAACAACGAGACGCTGAAGGACATCATCGAGGCTTGGCTCGGAGGCTTTGCCAGCCGCGATGCCGCCATTGCCGCGCTGGAAGCCG
>JAUSPV010000074.1 GCA_030652755.1 Caulobacter sp.
AGCGCTCCGCACCACCTCCCCAACCTTCAGGGCAAACCCCGTGAGGCGGCGAAGCCGTGCGGGGTTCGCGACGCGCGCGTCATCATCCCGAGGAGCGCCGCCCCGGGGCGCCGGGCCTGGCCACCGGGCCTCGCGGCCGACGAGGACAGGATGACGGGGCCTGGGCTCCGGAGTCAGTCGACCGGTTCGACGATCGTTTCGGACTTGGCCGCCGTGGGCCGCGGGGCGCCGGTCACCAGCCGGCGAATAGCGGCGAACAGGGCCACGGCGCGTCCTGCCCGCACCGACAGCCACAGCCAGGTGACGGTGATCACAAGATAGACCGGGGCGAACACCGGGATGGGCACGTCGGCGAGCAGGGCCAGTCCCGCCAGGAGTCCAAGGCCCAAGGATACCGCAACCATGGTCAGGACTACGCCGGTCGGCGTGAATCCGCTCTCCAGCATCAGGTGGTGGGCGTGCGTGCGATCAGCCTCGAAAGGTGAGCGTCCCTGGCGCAGGCGCTTCACGATAAGCACCAGGCAATCGATCACCGGCGGCGCGATGAGGAACGGGGCCAGGACCGGCGTCACCGGATGCTCGGGGTTCTGGGTCAGACGGAAGGCCGCCCAGGCGATGACCAGTCCCAGATAGGCGCTTCCCGAATTTCCCAGGAAGACATAGGCCCGCTTGCGCCACGGCGTGCGCATGTTGAGGGCCAGAAAGCCAGCCACCGCGCCGGCAAGCACGGTCAGGCCGTGTGTGAGCTCGGAGTAGCCCGAGTAGACCGACCCGGCGATCAGCATGATCAGCGCGCACAGGGCCATCGATCCGGCAAGGCCGTCCAGGCCGTCGGCCATGTTCAGCGCGTTGATCAGCCCCACCGTGGCCAGCACCGTGAACGGGATCGACAACGAGCCCAGGGCCATCTGCCCCAGCCCGAAGACGGGACCGATCGCCTCGACCTTCACGCCGCCGACCACGACGATGCAGAGGGCGGCGACGATCTGCGCGAGAATGCGGTACTGCCAGCGCAGATCCTTAAGGTCGTCGATGACGCCGGTTACGATCAGCACGATCGCCGCCAGGCCGAGGCCCAGCAGCGGCGGGGTCAGGTCGGTGAGGAGCAGCGCGGGCGCCATCGTGCCCAGCGCGATCGCCAGACCGCCGGTCACGGGCGTGGGCGCGGCATGATCCTTCCGCCCGCCCGGGTAGTCGAGAAGCCCGATCCGCCGCGCAAGCGGGTCCAGGAGGTAGATCAGGGCGATGACGCCGCTGAAGCTTCCCACCAGCTCGAGCGCTGTCTTCATCGGCAAGACAAGTCTCTCCCCACGCAACACCAGCTGACGCCGGAACGCCAGCATATCGACGCCCGACATAGCGTCCCGTCGGACGGCTGGCAAATGGCGTCTCTGCTATATGGTGTCAGTATAGTTCCAGCCGTCTAAGGCGAACTGGTGTTCGAGACGCGGGAACTTCGAAAATGTCTACTTGATGACATGGCGCAATCTTTGTGACCGTTATCTATCCCGCTAGAGAATAAAGTCTTCGGAGCGGGCGATCCGCCTTGACGCCCGCGTGCGCGATCCCGGATAACGCCGCGTCGAGGTGGGCGGGCGCTGCGTAGCGGCTTTGCACGCTACCTTCGCTTGTCCGCACGGTACCTTTTCTCAGCCCAGGGCATGAACCGCTCTTGATCGATCTGCACTGCCATCTTCTGCCCGGCATCGACGACGGCGCCCCGGACCTCGAAACGTCGCTGGAAATGGCGCGGATCGCGGTTGCCGACGGCATCACGACGATCGCCTGCACGCCGCACATCTACCCCGGCCTCTACGATAACAACGGTCCGGATATCCTGCGTCGCGTCGCCGCCCTGCAGGCCGACCTGGAGGATGCCGGCATAGCGCTGAAGCTGGTGGCGGGGTGCGACGCGCACCTGACCCCGACCATGGTCGGGGAGCTGAACAGCGGGCATATTCCCACCTTGGCCGGCTCGCGCTACTTCCTCTTCGAGCCGCCGCACCACGTGGCCCCGCCCCGGCTGGAACAGTCGGTGATGGCGACGCTCGACGCCGGCTACATGCCGATCATCACCCATCCCGAACGCCTGTCCTGGATCGAAAGTCACTATGACACGATGAAGGCGCTGGCGCGGGCCGGGGCCTGGATGCAGCTGACCGCCGGCTCGATCACAGGCCGTTTTGGAAAGCGCCCCCAGTACTGGTCCGAGCGGATGCTCGACGAGGGTCTGGTTCATCTGGTGGCCACGGACGCCCACAATCTGCGCAATCGCAAGCCGCTGCTGGCGGACGCCGTTGCGATGGTTGCGGCCCGGCTCGGCGACGCCGCCGCGCGGGACATGGTCGTCACCCGGCCGGGGATGGTGCTGGCGAACGCCGCGCCCGCGGCCGGCCCCCGCGCCGTCGGCCCGGCGGCGAAGGCTTCCACAAGCCTTGGGGTCTTGCGCCGTTTGTTCCGGGCCGCTTGAATCATGGCGCACAGGCGTTTGGAGAGATTGATGCTCAGGAAGTTCGCAGTCATCGCCCTGATCGGCGCCACCGCTGTCCTCGCGGCGGCCTGCGGACCGGCGCGAATGTCCGGAGTCCAGACCGGCGGCCAGATGGCGCCGCCCGATCCGGTGCGCATGGACCCGGTCACCGCCGCGACCGGCTACCTCATCGGCCCCATGGATCAGCTGGACATCAACGTGTTCCAGGTGCCGGACCTGACCCGGACGGTTCAGGTCGATGCGGCCGGCCAGATCATCCTGCCGCTCATCGGCCCGCTGAACGCCGCCGGAAAGACCGTGCCGCAGCTCCAGGAAGATGTGGCCGCGGCCCTGCGTGTAAAATACCTGCAGTCTCCTGAAGTGACGATCTACATCAGCCAGTACGCCAGCCAGCGGGTCACCGTCGACGGCTCGGTCACGGCGCCGGGCGTCTACGCCCTGCAGGGTCGCACCACGCTGATCCAGGTCATCGCCATGGCGAAGGGCACGAACCCCATCGCCAATGAACGGCGGATCATCATCTACCGGACGATCAACAATCAGAAGATGGGCGCCCTCTACGACCTGACGGCGATCCGGGCGGGCACGCTTGAGGACCCCGAGGTCTATGCGCGCGACGTTGTGGTCGTGGAGCGTTCGGGGATGAAGAGCGCCTTCCAGGATCTTCGCGGCGTCATGCCTGTGTTTGGAATGTTCACGCCGCTGATGTAAGCGTTCGAGGCATTTTTTCTTCGTAGTACAGACTTCTGGCCGGGGACGACCTGGCCCAATACTTGGCAACCGTGTGTGAGGACGTATGAGCGGCGCAGGCGATGACAGGGAATGGGGCCAGGCGCCCGATGGGCGGCGCAGCTACCTGACGACCTCGTCGCCGCAGCCGCTCGTCGTGCGCGGCGGTCGCCAGATGGCGACGATGAACGGCGCCGGATTCGACGACGAAGAGGGCGGCGGCGGTCTGAACCTCGCCCACTACTGGCACATCATCGTCAAGCATCGCCTCGTGGTCGCCGCCGCGGTGCTGATCGCGCTCGTCCTGGGCGTGGCCCTGACCCTGATGACCACGCCGATCTACCGGGCGACCGCCACCATCCAGATCGACCGCGAAGCCACCCGCGTGGTGGACATCGAGGGCACCGAGCCGATGAAGGGCGGTGACGCCGACTTCTACCAGACGCAGTACGCGCTCCTGCAGAGCCGCTCGCTGGCCGAGCGGGTCGTTCAGCGCGAAAATCTGGCCTCCGATCCGGACTTCATGTCCCAGCAAGGCGGCTCGCCGCTGAAGAAGATTACCGGCCTGTTTCGCCGGGAGCAGGCGACACCGGCTGTAAGCGGCACCGCCGAGCAACGCGCCCGGGTTGCGACCGGGAAGCTCGTGGGCGGGGTTTCAATCGCACCCGTGCGGGGGTCGCGTCTTGTCAGCATCAGCTACGAGAGTTCGAATCCCGAAGTCGCCCAGCGTGTCGTCAATGCCATCGCCGAGAACTATATCGGCGCCAATCTCGACCGACGCTTCGAGGGCGCGGGCTACGCGCGCAACTTCCTCGAGGAAAAACTGGCGACGGTGAAAGCCCAGCTGGAAAAGTCCGAACGTGATCTAGTCGCCTATGCCCAAAGCCAGGGCATCGTGAACGTCAGCGCCATGTCCTCGCCGACGGGTGGGGCGGCTGACACGGCAGGCGGTTCGCTGGCCGCCTCGGACCTGGTCGCCATGAACACGGCGCTGACAATCGCCAAGGGCAACCGGATCGCCGCGGAACAGCGCTGGAACCAGGCGCGCTCGTCGGGCATGTCCCTGCCCCAGATCATGGCCAACGAGACGGTCCAGGGGCTGCGCAGCACGCAGGCGACGCTGCAGGCGCAGTACCAGGAAAAGCTGCAGACCTATAAGCCCGATTTTCCCCTCATGGTTTCCCTCAAGGCCCAGATCGACGCCATCGAGGGCCAGATCGCGGCCGAGGCGCAATCGGTGCGACAGTCGGTCCAGGCCGAGTACCAGCTCGCCCTTCGCCAGGAACAGGAGCTGGCCGGCCAGGTCGCCTCGCTGAAGGGCGGCGTCATGGACCTGCGCGGCCGGTCCATCCAGTACAACATCCTGCAGCGCGAGGTGGATACCAACCGCAGCCTCTATGACGGCCTCCTGCAGCGCTACAAGGACATCGGCGTCGCCGGCGGCATCGGCGCCAACAACATCTCGATCGTCGACCGCGCCCAGCTGCCGCGCGCGCCCTACAAGCCGAACCTGATGAACAATCTGGCCGTCGCGCTGGGCGTTGGCCTCCTCCTCGGCCTCGCCGCGGCCTTCGCTCTTGAGAGTCTCGACGAGACCATCAAGTTGCCCGAGGACATCGAGGCCAAGCTGGGCCTGCCGCTCATGGGCGCCATTCCGTTGCTGGAGAAGGGCGTGTCGGTCGAAGAGGCCATGGCGGACGCCAGAAGCCCACTGTCGGAAGCCTACTACTCTGTGCGAACGGCTCTGCAGTTCTCGACCAACGACGGCGTGCCCCGCAGTCTGCTGGTGACCAGCGCGAGGCCGTCGGAAGGCAAGTCGACCACCGCCACCTCCCTGGCTCGCAACTTCGCCAAGCTGGGCATGAATGTTCTGCTGGTCGACGGCGATCTCCGCAATCCGTCGCTGCACCGTATTCTGCGCGCCGATTCAAGCGCCGGCATCACCAACTACCTCACCGGATCGGCGACGATGGCGGACCTGGTGCAGGCGACCGACCAGCCCAACCTGTCCTTCATTCCCTGCGGCCCCCTGCCGCCGAATCCGGCTGAACTCCTCGCCGGGGCCACGATCCGGGCGATGATCGCCGAGGCTGAAGGCGCCTTCGATCTGCTGGTCATCGACGGACCGCCCGTGATGGGTCTGGCCGACGCGCCGCTGCTGGCCAGCGCCGTCGCCGGCACCGTTCTCGTCATCGAGGCGGGCCAGACCCGACGTGGGCTCGCCAAGGCGGCGATCCGGCGGCTCGCTTTGGGGAACGCGCGCATCTTGGGCGGCATCCTCAGCAAGTTCAACGTGCGCAGCGCCGGCTACGGCTATGGGTACGGCTACGGCTACGGTTCCGCCTACGCCTACTCGTATGACTACGGGAACAAGAGGATCGAGGGCGGGAAGTAGGCCGTGTCCGCCGCGGACAGGTCCGTTTCCCGTCGCGGCGAGGATCGCGCTCCGGCCCGGCGCATCGTCGGCGCGGTCGTTCTGGTCGTCACGCTTCTGGTCGCCGCCGCGGCTGTCTCGCAGATCATTGCGGTGGCCCAGGCGCGGAGCCTCGCCCAAGGGACTCCGGAAGAGGCCCTGGCCTGGCGACCCGATGACGCCAGGGCGCTGGGCTACCGCGCGGAGCAGGAGTTCACCGACGCCGCGGCCAGCGGCAGGCCGCCCGAGGCGGCCCGCGTTTTCGCCCGGCAGGCCCTCAATGCAAATCCTCTTGAGGTTCGCGCGCTCCGCGTCCTCGCCTGGGTCGCCGCCGACGAGGGCGATGATCGACGCGCCCGCAGGCTGATGAGCCTCGCCGCCTCGCGAAGCCAGCGCGACGTCTCCAGTCATCTGTGGATGTTCCATGATCGCCTGAAGGCGCGGGACTTTCCCGCGGCCTTCGCCCATGGCGATGCCTTGATGCGGCATCCGGCGACCTTTCGAGAGGCGGCGGTGCTGATGACCTCCGCCGCCGGCGCCGACGGCGCCGCCGCCAGAGCCCTGGGCGAGAGGCTGCAGACCGGCCCCGCCTGGCGCGAGATCGTGGTGCAGGAGCTGGCTGCAAGCCAACGCCCCGACGTCACGCTGTCCATCCTTCTCGCGATCAAGGATGCCGGATCACCGCTTACCGCGACCGAGTCCGCCGTGGTCGCAACCCGGCTCTTTCGCGAAGGGAGTCCGCAGGAAGCTTACCTTGCCTGGGTCCTGCTCCTCCCGCCGTCCGGGTATGAAGCCTTGGGCAACGTCTACAACGGCGACTTTGACGGGCCGCCGAGCGCCGGGCCCTTTGCCTGGACGCTCAATCGCAGGGCCGCCGACATCGCCCCGGGGTCTGGCCGCAGTGGCCAGGCGTTGAGCGCCAGGGTCACAAGCAGCGGGGAGCAAAGCCTGGCGCGCCAAACGCTGGTCCTTGCGCCGGGAACCTATCGGCTGGGCCTGGACGCCCGCCTGGACGGCGTGGGTGACGGCCGCGTCGAATGGAGCGTTTCGTGCGTGGGAGTTCCGGTCGGTCCGATCGCGCGGCTTCCGGTGAAGCGGAGCGCCGACTGGACGCCCTTGGCCACAACCTTCACCGTGACGGGCGGCTGCGACGTCCAGACGCTTGAACTCAAGGCGACCGGCGACGGAGCCTCCGTCTGGGGTTGGTTCGACACCATACGGATCGAAGCTGCGAGGGCGGAGGGATAGGCATGCGCCGCTATCATATCAGCGCGCCGTCGCTTCCCGTCCCGGCGCTGGGGATGCTGTCGGCCCTGCTGGCGATCGCCGCCATCGTCTTCGGCGGCGCGACCCGCGAAGGTGAGCTGCTGAACGCCGGCGTCAGGATCCTGGCGCTTGTTGTCCTGCTGCTGGCCGTATTCCAGCTCAGCCGTTTCGACGCGCGGACGGAGTGGCGGCGTCCGCTCATCCTGGCCGCGGCCATCGCTCTGCTGCCGCTGCTCCAGCTGGTTCCGCTCCCGCCGCTGATCTGGAGTCATCTCCCGGGGCGAGGCGAGATCGCCGCGCTCTACGACGCCGCCGGAATGCCTGTTCCCTGGCACGGCCTGGGCCTGGATCCGGAAGGCGGCCTGAACGCGGCCTTCGCCCTGCTGCCGGGCCTGGCGATGTTCATGGTCGGGCTGTCCCTCAACACACGGTCCCGCCTGCAGGTCGCGATCGTCGCGGCGATCTTCGCCTTCGCCGGAACGCTCCTGGGCATCGCCCAGGTCGCCGACGGCCGGGAATCGCTGCTGCGTCTTTATGAAACGACCAACGCCTCCGCCGCGGTCGGCTTCTTCTCCAACCGCAACCACCAGGCCTCGCTGCAACTGGTGGCGATGCCGCTCGTCGCCGTCATCTGCCTGGCCTGGACCCGGCGCGCACCCTGGCGGCGCGCGGCGGCGATGGTCATGGGCGCGGGGCTGATGATGACCCTGGCGGTCGCCACGGCGCTCTCGGAGTCACGCGCCGGAATGGTTCTCTATCTGCCGGTGGTCGCGGCCTGCGTGCTGATGGCGGTTCGGGATCGGCTGCCGCGATGGTCGGCGCGAGCGGTGCTCCTTGCGCTGGCCTCAGCAGTCCTGGTCGTCGGCCTGGTGGCCGGCGGCGCGTTATGGTCGCGCCCTGATATCATCGACGCCCTGGCCTCTGATGCGCGCCTCCGGGCCCTGCCTGTCATTGCGACCGAAGCGTTCCGCAACCTGCCGTTCGGGACGGGCCTGGGGACCTTTGACGAAGTCTTTCGTAGTCGCGAGGCCGTCGAGTCGCTGAGCAACGCCTATCTCAATCATGCGCACAACGACTACCTCGAGGTCGCCCTCGAAACCGGCCTTCCCGGTCTGGCGCTGGTCGTCCTGTTCCTGGCCTGGTTCGCCCGGCGGGGCGGCGACGCATGGGCCCGGCGCGGCGTCGATGGCGACCTGGCCTGCGCCGGGGCGATCATCGTCGCGACCCTGGCCCTGCATTCGCTCGTCGACTACCCGCTGAGGACCGGAGCCCTGTCGGCGCTGTTCGGATTCGCCTGCGCCCTGATGCTGCCATACGCCGGCCAGGTCCCGGACCGGTCGTCCGCAGCCTTGCCCGAGGCGCCGGGCCAGCCTCGAGGTGAACGCCTGCCGCGCGGGACGCGAACCCGGGCGTGGATCCCCGGCCGCGATCGCTAGGCTAGGTCCCGGCCGCCGCGCTCAGCCGCCGCTCGGCCAGGTCGCCCATGCTGGCGCTGGCCATGCCGTGCTCGCGCTTCAGCATCTGGAAGTGCGCCAGAAGCCGGTCGAGCATCGCCAGGTTCTGCTCGGTGTTCCGCCCGAAATTATGGGGGTGCCACCACAGGTGATACATCAGTCCCTTGCGGGCGGCCTCCGTCATTTCCCCCATCACCCGCCGCAGATGCAGGGCTGAGAAGGCCGGCGCCTTGCGGACGTAAGGTCGCAGGAACCGGCTGGCGGGAATGTTGAACGGACCCTCCGCCACTTCACGCAGCTGATAGCCGTGGGCTCCGTCGAGCGGGACGACGGCGTCGAGCAGGCGGGTCGCCCGCACCATCGCCGAGTTCTCCGCCCCGCTGCGCGAGCGGTAGGCGTAGGTGCCCGGATTGCCGCGATAGCAGTCGATGCCCTGCCGGTGCGCCGCCGCGATGTGCTCGGGCGTCATCTGGTTGCGCGGGAAGACGATGCTGCGCAGCGACAACCCCTCGCCCGAGGCGATGGCCCTGGCCGCCTCGAGATCGGCCTCGAAGGCGGCGATGGTCTGGCCGGGCTCCAGGCAATAGAAGTGCGAGAAGGTGTGGGTCGCCACCTCCTGGCCGGGCGTGGCGGCGACCTGGGCGACCAGGTCGCGCCCGTAGTGCAGCGGATCGACGCCCTCGTCGGACCCGATCAGATCCTCCAGCGCGCCGTAGGGCGACAGGTTGGCGTCCGCGTAGGCCGGCCTCAGCGCCGGCGCATGGTTGAGCAGGTCCCGCCGGTCGCGGGCGAAGACCATGCCCACCGTCGCCCAGGTCGCGCGGATGTCGTTGGCGGCGAACCGCTGGAGCATGCCGGGGATGGCCTGCCGCTCGCCGAGCACGGCGTCGCCGTAGCTCGTGACCGTGCGCTTGTCGCGCACGCCCCACATCAGCTCGAGATCGAGGGAAACGACGAAGGCGCCTGTCATGCGTTGGATTTTGTCTTCGGCCGGAGCCTGCGGAGGAACTTGCCGCCGTAGTTTAGCAGTTCATCGAGCGTTGGTCGAAGGTCGGAGAGATCGAGCACCGGATAGACCCTGCCCGTCACCGGTCCGGCCGAGGTCAGGTCCGGCGCCGGCAGGATGAAGTCGCGGCTGCGAAGGTAGAAGAGCGCCGCCCAGGCGTCCTTGAGGATGTAGCGCCAGCGGACCCCGTTAAGCTGCGGCGTCTCGGGCGGCGGCGGCTCGCCGGCCAGGTCGCGATAGGCCGCCAGCGTCACCTTCCGGCCGGAGGCGGTGCTGACCGCGAACCACAGCGAGGGACGGGCGTTGACCTCGATCGCCTTGAGCCGGCCGTCGCGAGGGTCGCGCTTGAACTCGGCCGCCGCGATGCCGCGAAAGCCGATGCCGGTCAGCAGGCGTTCGCTCAGCGCGCGGGTCTCCTCCTCGGGCGCGCTGGCCACCAGGGAGGCGGAGCCGAAACCCGGCGGAAACTGGCGCAGCTTCCTGGCCGTGAAGGCCTGACGAGGTTGACCCTCACGGTCCAGGTAGGCGCACCAGAGGGTGATGTTCGACTCGGGGCCCGGCACGATCTCCTGCACGACCCAGATCATCGGCGTTGGGGGCAGGGCGGCGATGATGGCGTCGAACGCCTCGAGGGTCCGCGCGATCAGCACCTTGCGGCCGGCCATGTAGTCCTTCACCGCGTGAATCTCGCTGGGCTTCACGAGGCAGGGGAAGACGATCCTGTCGCGCAGGCCGGTCAGCTCGCCCACCGGCGCTTCCAGATAGGCGGGGGCGTCGAGGCCGAACTCGCGACAGGCCGCGTAGAAGGGCGCCTTGCCGAACACGCGGTCGCAGACGCCGTCGACATAGCTGTCCTGGAACAGGAAGCGGCCGCGCAGGGTCTCCGCGTGCCGGATCACGAAGTCGATGTCCTGGTCGGAGGTCGGGATCAGCACCGGCGCCGGCTGGTCGGCCGGGAACAGGTCGAGCAGGCGTTGCAACCGGCGGGTCTCGTCGGGCTCGACCAGACGCCCCGGGCCATGGGTCAGATAGCGCGACCGTGACGCGGTCTGGGGCTCGGCCGCCACGCCCAGCACCGGGACGCCCGCCTGGCCCAGTTCGCGGATCGCGTAGAGGCCGGTCGGCGACAGGCCCAGGACGACGGCCGGCCTCATGACGCCGCCACCTCGCGCAGGATGCGCACCATCTCGGCCGCCTGGCCCCGCACCGGGAAGCGCGTCATCACGTCGGCTCGCGCCGCTTCGCCCAGGCGCTGACGCAGGCCCGCGTCCTCGATCAGGGCGCAGAGGGCGTCGACCCATTCGTCATGCGTCAGCACCAGCATCCCGGTCTCGCCATGCCGGATGAGGTCGATGTTGTAGCCGATGCGGGAGCAGACCGCCGGCAGGCCGGCGGCCATATAGGTGCGCGCCTTGCCGCCCGACTTGCCCTGCGACCAGTCCTCCAGCGGCAGGGGCATGATGCCGATGTCAAAGCTGGCCAGCGCTTCCAGCTCGCCCTCAAGCGACCACTCGACCGTCTCGATCGGCAGGCCGGGCAGATCGAAGGCGCCGCCGCCCATGATCTTCAGCCGCACGGCCGGATAGCGCCGATGGACCTCGCGCAGCGCCGCCTCGATGGTCAGGATGTACTTCACCGTCGTCTTTGACCCGAGCCAGCCGATCACCACCTCCGGCCGGTCGACCTGCGGCGGGCGCATGCGGATGCGGTCGGTGTCCTCGGCCACCTCGAAGACCTCCGCCCGCGTCGCGCCGTGCTCGATAGCGACGTCGCGCAGGTAGCTGTTGCCGGCCATCACGCAGTCACTCAGCGCGAAGACCTCCAGCGTCTTGCCCGGCGCCCGCAGCCAGGTCGCGATGGGGTTGAAGCGGCTGGGCTTGCCGATGAACAGCGCATCGTCGAGGTCGAAGACCAGCCTGGCGCCCCGCCGTTTCAGCCAGCGCTCGACGACCGGCTGGCCGAACGGGAACAGCTCGCGCTGCATGTAGACGACGTCGTACTTCCGGGCCCCCGCCAGCACGCCCAGCCGCCGGACCGTGGCCGCCAGGGTGTGCAGGATCTTGGCCATCGTCCGCCCCGGCGAGAAGCTCAGCCGGTACATGGCCGACGACATGAAGCTCGAGACCGTCCAGTCGACGCCCAACGCCTTCAGGTGCGGCAGGTACTGAAATACCCGGTAGCGGCTGCTGGCGCCCTCCAGCGGGTACCGGGTCAGGAACAGCACGCGCAGCCGGTTATCACTCATGCCGACTGCTCCAGCGAGCGGTAGATGGCGTCGTAGCGCCGCACGCCGGCCTCCAGGCTGAACTCGTCGCGGGCTAGCTGCAGGCACCGGGCCGCGACCTCCGGGTCCTTCACCAGGGCGAGCAGCTCGGTCAGGGCCTGGGCGTAGGCGGCGTCGTCGAACGCCGAGATCGAGGCGCCGGCCCGCCCCTGGGCCAGATAGACGTCGACGTCGCCGACGCCCCGGTTGGTCAGCACCGGCCGGCCGCAGGCCAGCAGCTCGCCCAGTTTCGTCGGACAGGAGGCGCGCTTGGAGAACACCGGCTTGATGAAGAAGATCGCCGCGTTCATCCGCGCGATCTGGGCGGCCACCTCATCATAGCGGGCGGCGCGCATCTCGACGCGCGACAGGTCCACGCCCGCCGCCTCCAGAGTCTTGCGGATGTAGTCATGCTCGGAGCGGTTGATGACCAGCAGCCGGGCGTCGGGCCGCATGTCGAACAGGATGCGGATGCAGGCCGCCGTCTCCGGGAACATGTACCAGACGCCCGCCGACCCGACGTAGCCCAGGGTGAAGCTATCCGCTGTCGAGGCCGCGGGCGCGGGGCGGAAGACCTCCATGTTGGTGCAGGTCGGGATCACCTCGTAGCGAACCGGACGGTCCTTCAGGTAGTCGAACTGCTTCATCTCCTCAACACCCATCCGGGTAAGGGAAACGACGACGTCGGCGCCCAGCAGCAGCTGCTTTTCCAGCGCTTTGGTCACCCGATACTGCGGGGAGCCGGCCGGCCAGATGCCGCCGTCGACCCGCTCGTCCGGCCAGAAACCGCGCATGTCGAAGATGAACTTCCGACCGGCCAGCGTCTTGTGCAGCAGGCCTATGACTCCGGGGACGTAGCTGCGGGTATGGACAATGCCGATCCGCCTCGCCGCGGCGATCCACAGCGACACCATCGTGCCGACCGCGATGTCATACAGGCTGGCCGGAATGGACGGCGACTTGTGGTAGCGCAGCCGGGTCCAGCGCAGGCCGGCCTCGTCGCACTGCCGCTGCAGGACCGCGACCTGCGCCTTGTCGCGCAGGTCCTCGGGGCGTTCGTAGGTGATCAGGCTGATGTCGTGGTCCGTCGCCAGGGCGAGGAGGTACTGCAGCACCTGCGACTGGCCGAGCGGCTGAAGCAGCCCGGTGTACGAAATATAGAGCACCCGGCTCCGCACGCTTCGGCCTCGATCCGCTACGGACGCCATGCGCCTTGATCCCGGGATTGATAGGGCCCGGGCGCCGGCGGCGCAACGGCCGAGGCGGGTTCCATCAGACCCCGAGCAGGCGGCGATACGCACTGACCGCGCGGGCGGTCGAAAAGGCTTCCGACCGCAGCTTCAGCGCGGCGGGATCTGGCGGGGCCGCCAGGGTTTCCAGGATGGCCGTCGCCAGCGCGTCGGCGTCGCCGACGGGGGTCAGCCGGCCGAACCGGCCTCCATCGAGGATCTCGCCCGGGCCGGTCGGGCAGTCGGTGCTGATCACGGGTGTTCCGCAGGCCATGGCCTCGACCAGCACATTGCCGAACCCCTCGTTCAGCGAGCTGAGCACGAAGGCGTCCGCATGGGCGACATAGCCATGGGGGTCGGGACGGAACCCGGGCATCTGGACCACGCCGGTCAGCCTCAGCTCGGCGATGAGCGCCTCCAGCTTCGGCCGCTCCGAACCCTCGCCCAGGACCAGCAGCCGGGCGTCATGCGCCTGGCGAACCTGGACGAGCGCCCGCAACAGCGTCGCGTGGTCCTTGACCGCCTTCAGGGTGCCGACGGTGACGAGCCGGGGCCCGCCGCCGGACCAGGTCGCCAGGATGTCGGCGTCCGGCGCGGCCGGCGCCGGCAATGGGGTGATGGGATTGTAGATGGTCGTGACGCGGTCCAGGGGCAGGCCGGCGAGGGCGGCGACATCCGCGGCGACCCCGCGCGAGACGCCGACGATGCCGTCCGCGCGGCCATAGCTGGCGCGCATCGACAGGGTCATGGCCAGGCGGGGCAGGCCGGGCCGTCCCGGTCCGGACTCGCTGAGGACGCCGTGGTCGCTGGTCACCACCCGGCAGGGCACGCCCGAGAGGGCGCGCGCCGCGACCGCCAGCGAGGTGATCGGCCACATCGCCGCCAGAACCGACCGTGGCCTTGCGAGCTTGAGGTAGTCGACGAAGGGTCCGAAGGCGTCGCGCACGCGGCGGGCCCCCAGCGCGTGGATCGCCACCGCGGGCGATACGCTGTCCAGCAACTCGCCCTGGTTCTGGCGCAGGACGATATCGACCGCCAGGCCCTGGTCGGCGAAGGCGTTGGCCAGGGTGACGCAGACCCGCTCGGCCCCGCCCGGCCGCAGATCGGGAAGCAGGATGGAGATGTCGGGTGACCGGCCGGGTGAAGAGGTGGCGATCAAGCGCCCGCCTCCCGCCGACAGGCGCCCGCAACGGCGTTCACGATGCCCACGCCCAACGCCAATTCCTTGAGACGCATCGCATATAAAGGTATCCGTGAGCGGGGCGGTCGTGGCCACAGGGAAGATCGAGTTATAGCATGCAGGCTACGCTGAATCCGGCCTACACGCTGAGTGTCTCCTCGGACCGCAATTTTCTGTGGCGGGTCGTGTCCCTGGCGTGGCTGCTGCGGTTGGCGATTGTCATTGTCTATGCACTGACCGACGCCATCTACAAGCTGCGCCTGTCGCCGGACTCCGAACGTTACCACCGTGAAGGCATCGAATCGATGAACGCGATGGCGTTTGGCGACTTTGCCTACAAGCCCTGGATCGACGACGGCTGGTTCCAGTTCACCCGGCTTGTCTATCATCTGATCACGCCCCAGGCCTTCGTGATGCAGCTGATCAACATCACGCTGGGCGTTGCGCTGGTGCCGCTTGTCTTCGGCATCGTCCGAAACATCACCAATGATGTCTTCGCCCAGCGGTTCGCCGCCCTTCTCACCGCCTTCTTCCCGTCGATCGTCTACTGGTCGACGCTGATGTTGAAGGACCCGGCCTCGACCCTGGCGATCGCCCTGATCATCTACGGCGTGGTTGAGCTCCGGCGGCGTTGGGCGGCCTGGCCCCTGGCGGCGATCGTGGCAGGTCTCCTCGTGCTCATCGGCGTGCGCACCTACCTGTTCACGGTGCTGATCATCATAATCCCGGCCGCCTTCATGCTTTTCCGACCCAATGGCTCAGCGATGAACTTGAGGACGTTGCTCATTCCGGCGGCGCTTGGCGCGCTTCCGCTGGTGTTCGGATACGGGTACTTCGCGTCCGGCGAGGTTCAGAATTCGATCTACTTCGATCTCGACTACATCAACCATGTGCGGGTCGCGATGGGTGACCACGGCACCGGAGCGCTTTTCGAACACGGAGAAGTCCATAGGTGGGGTTCGAGCATCTGGGGCGACCTTCGAGCGATCGCCCTCACGCTGTTTTCGGTCTTCATCCCAGTGAATCCGCTGGAGGCCAACAGCGCGCGCCAGCTGATCGCCATCCCCTTTGTGCTGATCATGGCCTACTTCGTGTATCCGCTGGCGCTTGGCGGGATGGAGATGTGGCGGGCGCGGCGACGCGCCTGGCCGGTCATCCTCATCGCCGGCGTGGTGCTGGGCGTCTACATCGGCGGCACCACCAACGCGGGCGCGCTGTTCCGCTGGACGACCCAGATCATGCCCTACTTCCTCATGGCGATTGCCCTGGTGGCGTTCAGGAAGCCAAGAAGCCTGCTGAGCCGCTTTGGACAGCGAGCGGTGCTGCTGTTCAGCTCCCCCCGTCGCGTGGACCAGTATAGCTACCTCTAGGCGACGCCCCGAAGGTCACGGCTACAGGCCGGCTCCGCGAGCCACGTGAGGGGTCACCGCCGCTCAGGGCGCCGCGCGAAGTCTGAGGGCGATGGCGAGACGTGGCTCCGCTACATCCGGAGCCCGGATTCAGGGCGGCGACCCTCGGCAGAGCGCCTTGGCTTCGCGCGCTCCGGATACCATGCGCTCGCGCTGCATGTGATCAGGGTGGAGCCGCGGCGCGTTCGACCTCGTGATCATCGCCCGGCCATGATGGACGCCGTATATCTGGCGCCATCCCCGTCGGGGCGTCGCTCAGGATCACCTTGGCAAGAGGTCCGGTGGATCGTGGAGGCTGGCAGTCAGATCAAGCGATCAGGCCATCCCGCGGATCGGGTGGATCGGGCGTAGCGTCCAGCGGCGAACTTCGCATGGGCGACCGCGCGATGCGGAGGCGCCAACCGCCGTTTCGGGTGAGGGTAGCGCAAACGAAAACTCCCCCACGGTCAGACCGTGGGGGAGTCGAATTTTCGTCGAGGTGGATCGAAGAGCCTAGGGGCTGTTCGGGTCCGAATCGTCTTCAAGCGCAACGGCGGTGACGACGGCCGTCACAACACCGAAGCCGAGCCAAAGGTAGAGGTCGGTGTTGTCGCCGTACCCGTAGGCGCCGCGATCATCATCGTCCGCCCGGGTCGAAATCTTCACCAGATCGCTCGAGCCGCCCACGCAGGGCGAGGCCGCCGCGACGGTGGCCATTGAACGGGCGGAGATCGCCACGTTGCAGCCGTCGCCGTAGACGACGCGAGCGGAGCCGCTCGACGCCACGACGCGATCGCCGGCGCGAAGGACCGCACCATTGGCGGCCGGCACGAAGCGGCCGTTCTGGCTGACCATGACCGAACCGGACACACCGCTGACGCGGGCGCCTTCGGCGGCGATGGCGGCTTGACCCGCGAGCAGCGCGCCGGCTGCAACAAACGCAGCAAAGCTACGGTACATTCTCAAACTCCCCTCAAGGATCTCCGCCTCGGAGCTCCGATTGATCGCTGTCTTCTTACCCCGTGCGACCTAATACCGCAACCTGTAGTTCGCGGCAAAAGGGTGGTTCGAGGCGGTCCGACCAATAAACATACAGAGCGTGCTCGCGGCGTTTGCGTTCCACGAAGGCCCATCCGATTCTCGATAACGCGCGATGGTGAACATTCCGTCTCGATTACCGGTGCGCGTGAGAATGTTCATCCCGCGCCTTCGCGGTCGCCAGCCGCCAGCCGCCGAAGGTAGTCCGCGTAAGCGCTTTTCGAACCCGCGGCGAGGCGCACCAGCTGTTCGGAGTCGATCCACCCCTTCGATAGGGCGATCTCCTCGATACAGCCCACCCGAAGGCCCTGCCGCTGCTCGATCGTGCGCACGAATTCCCCCGCCTGGATAAGGGATTCGTGGGTGCCGGTGTCGAGCCAGGCGAAGCCGCGCCCCAACACCTCCAGGTTGAGCTCGCCCGCCTCGAGATAGAGCCGGTTCAGATCGGTGATCTCCAGTTCGCCCCGGTGCGAGGGTTTCATGCCCCGCGCCAGCTCGCTGGCGCGGCCATCATAGAAATAGAGGCCGGTGATGGCGAGGTTCGACCGCGGGTGTGCGGGTTTTTCCTCGACGCTGGTCACTTTTCCGGCCTCATCCACCGTGGCGATGCCATAGCGCTCGGGATCGGCGACACGATAGCCGAACACTGTGGCGCCCCCGACACGGGCGGACGCGGAAGCGAGCTGGCCGCTGAATCCGGCGCCGTAGAAGATATTGTCGCCCAGGATCAGGGCGCTCGGCCCACCCTCCAGGAAATCCTCCCCGAGGATGAAGGCCTGGGCCAGGCCGTCGGGGCTGGGCTGGATCACATACTCGAAGCGGACGCCGAGGGAGGAGCCGTCCCCCAGCAGCCGCTTGAAGCCCGCCTGGTCCTCCGGCGTGGTGATGATCAGGATTTCGCGGATGCCGGCCAGCATCAGAACCGACAGCGGATAATAGATCATCGGCTTGTCGTAGACCGGCAGCAGCTGCTTGGAGACCGCAAGGGTCAGCGGATGCAGGCGCGTGCCCGCCCCTCCGGCCAGGATGATGCCACGTCTCATGCCTCAGGTTCTCCAGCCCGGTCCGCCAACGCGCGGACGGTTTCGGCGAGGCCGTCGCGCCAGGCGCGGGGCCGAATTCCGAGTAGCGTCTCGACCCGCCCGCAATCCAGCACCGAATTTGCCGGCCGCGCCGTGAGGGTAGGATACTCGCGAGTCGTGACGGGCGTGATCACCGGGGCAGGGCCACCGGCGGCTTTGAACACCGCCTCGGCGAACCGGCGCCAGGTCGTGGCCCCGTCGCCGGCGAAATGCAGCAAGCCGCGAACAGGCCCGTCGGGTTCCTCGACCATGCGACGGGCGGCGACGAGCAGCGCCTCGGCCAGGTCGCCGGCGGCGGTCGGCCGCCCGTACTGGTCGTCGACGACGCGCAGTTCGGGCCGGCCGGCCAGTGACAGCACCGTCTTCACGAAGTTGCGACCGTGGGGCGAAAACACCCAGGACGTCCGCACGATCAGGGTCTGGCCGCCCGCCTCCGCCACCGCCCGCTCGCCGGCCAGCTTGCTGCGGCCGTAGGCGCCGATCGGCCCGACCGGATCAGCCTCCCGCCAAGGCGTGGTTCCGGAGCCGTCGAAGACATAGTCGGTGGACACATGGATCAGCGGCAGGCCGCGCGCCGCGCAGGCCCTGGCCATGGCCCCCGGCGCGGCGGCGTTGACGGCATGGGCGATCTCTTCCTCCGCCTCGGCCTGGTCGACGGCGGTGTAGGCGGCCGCGTTGATGACGATATCGACGTCCACTTGCTCGACCACGGCGGCCACGGCCCCTGCGTCGGTCAGGTCCGCCATGGCCCTGTCGACAGGGAGGAGCGTCACGCCGTGGCGCGCGGCGCGATCCACGATCTCGCGGCCGAGCTGGCCGGAGGGACCAAAGAGCAGGGCGCGCATGTCAGGTCCCGGCGACGGCCAGGCCCAGCCTCTCGCTGGCTCCGGCGCCGGACTTTCGCAGCGGCGCCCACCAGGACTCGCTCTCAAGGTACCATCGCACGGTCGCCTCAAGACCCTCGTCCAGGGACTTGCCCGGACTCCAGCCCAGCTCGCCGCGGATACGCGAGATGTCGATGGCGTAGCGGCTGTCGTGACCCGGCCGGTCGGCGACAAAGGTGATCAGCCGGTCGTGCGGCGCGCCGGCGGGCCGCAAACGGTCCATGATCGCGCAGAGCCTGCGGACCAGATCGAGATTGGACAGTTCGGCCTCGCCGCCGATGCAATAGGTCTCGCCGCGCCGGCCCCTGGCGAGCACAAGCAACAGCGCCTCGGCGTGATCCTCGACATGCAGCCAGTCGCGGACGTTGGCGCCCTTGCCGTAGACCGGGATCGGCCGGCCCTCGAGCGCGGCCAGCACCACCACGGGAATCAGCTTCTCGGGAAACTGCCGCGGGCCGTAGTTGTTCGAGCAGTTGGTCAGCACATAGGGAATGCCGAAGGTGCGCCCCCAGGCCTGGACCAGCAGGTCCGACGCCGCCTTGGAGGCCGAATAGGGCGAGCTGGGCGCATAGGGGGTGGTTTCGTCGAAGGCGCCGGTCTCGCCCAGTTCGCCGAACACCTCGTCGGTCGAGACATGGTGGAAGACGAAGGCCGCCGCGGCCTCCGGCGACAGGGTGGCGCGGTAGGCGCGCGCCGCTTCCAGCAGCACGGCGGTGCCCATGACATTGGTCTGGACGAACACCGTGGGACCGTCGATCGAGCGGTCCACGTGCGATTCCGCCGCCAGATGCATCACCGCGTCCGGCTGGTGACGGTCGAAGACCTCCGTCAGCGCCGCCCTGTCGCAGATATCGACCTTCTCGAAGGCGTAGCCGGGGTGGGCCGCCACCTCGGTCAGATTGGCCAGGTTGCCGGAGTAGGTCAGTTTGTCGACGACGACGACCTCGTGGCCGTCCGCCAGCGCGGCGCGCACCACGGCCGACCCGATGAATCCTGCGCCTCCGGTGACCAGCAGCTTCACGCGAACTCTCCAGAGACATATTCAAAGCCGAAATCGGATCCGGCGAAGGCCGGGGCGGCGGCGTCCTTGGGCGACAGGCGGGCCGGACCCGGCGATGGCCAGTCGATGGCCAGGTCGGGATCGTCCCAGCGCACGCAGCCGTCGGCGGCGGCGTTATAGAAGGCATTGACCTTGTAGGACACCAGGGTGTCCGGCTCGAGGGTCATGAAGCCGTGCAGGAACCCCTCGGGCACGAAGATCTGCAAGCCGTTCTCCGCAGACAGCTCGGCGGCGACATGGCGACCGAAGGTGGGCGAGCCGCGCCGGGCGTCGACCGCCACGTCGAGGATCCGGCCATGAGACACGCCGACCAGCTTGGCCTGGGCCGAAGGCGGACGCTGGAAATGCAGGCCTCGTACGGTGCCGACCGCGTGCGACAGCGACTGGTTGTCCTGCAAGAAGGCGATCTCAACCCCCGTTGCGTCGGCGAACCGCCGGGCGTTGAAGGACTCGACGAAGTAGCCGCGGTCATCGGCGAAGCGCTGGGGGCGGAGCAGCAGAATCTCGGGAATATCCAGACGCTCGACTTCCATGGGCCCTCGACGCTTGCTCCGGACGCTCCGGTCGATTGTCGTCGGGCGCCGGCGGCCAAAATGGAGCAAGCGGTGGCCGCCCGCCAACAGAATTTGCCGGTTCGCGCGGCGCGGCCGTGGCCTGCCCGGCCGTGATCGTCTAGACCTCGCCTGTGACATCCGGAGCGGGGGGCGACCCCGCGCTCGCCAGGACGGGGTTTGACGTTGGCCGACGAGCGTGATGACCGCCCTTGCGTCGCCTTCTGCGCCAACAAGCTGTTCTATCTCGCCAATTTCCGGCGCGGGACAATCGAGCGATTCCTGGCCGACGGTGTTCGCGTGGTCTGCCTGGGCCAGGGCGGCGCCGGCGCGGAAACGCTGAAGGCAATGGGCTGCGAGGTGGTCCCGCTCGACTGGAAACTGCGCAGCCTCGACCCGGCGCACGAGCTGGCCGTGGTCAGCCGGATAAGCGCCGTGTTGCGCCGCGTCCGGCCCAGCGTGGTCTTCTCGTTCACCTTCAAGGCCAACTTCGCGGTCAGCCTGGCCTGCCTGCCGCTCGGCATCCCCTATGTGACCAATGTCTCGGGCCTGGGGACCGCGTTCCTGAGCAGCCATCCGGCCCACCGCGTCGTCCGCCGGCTGTACGGCTTCGCCAACGGCCGCGCCCACGCCACCTTCTTCCAGAACCCCAGCGACCTGGAGCATTTCCAGCGCATCCGGCTGTCGACCGGCCGCCGCACCGCCGTGCTGCCGGGCTCGGGGGTCAATACCGGGCATTTCGCCTTCGACCCGCTGAACCGGCCGGTGCGCTCGTTCGTGATGGTCGCCCGGCTGATCGCCGAGAAGGGCGTGGTCGAGTACCTTGAGGCGGCGCGTCAGGCGCGCGCCACGCGGCCCGACCTGCGCTTCCGCCTCGTCGGCCCGGCGGAAACCGACGGGCCGGGCCGGGTGCCGCTGGAACAGGTCGAAAGCTACGGCGGCGACGTCGAGTACCTGGGCGAGCTGGCCGACGTGCGGCCCGTACTGCGCGAGGCCGAATGTCTGGTCCTGCCGAGCTATCGCGAAGGCATGCCGCGCACGGTGCTGGAGGCGGCCAGCATGGGGCGGGTGTCGCTGGTCAGCGATGTCGAAGGCTGCCGCCACGCCATCGAGCCCGGCGTGACCGGCTTCCTGTTCGAGGCGCGGTCGGCTGCCTCACTGGCGCAGGCGGTGATCTCGCTGGCCGAGAAAGACGCGGCCGAGGTCGCGGCCATGTCCCGCGCGGCCAGCCGGATCGCCGAGGAACGGTTCTCCGAACGCCTGTGCATCGAACCCTATCTCGACCTGTTTGAGGACTTACGTCGATGATCGCCAGGAACCCCGGAAGATCTGGCGTCCTCAGCGCCCTGGTCAGGAAACTGCTGACAACCGCCGGGCAAATCGCCGCGCGGCTGCGTCGTGCCTCCATCAGGCTCAGCTACCCCGAGATCGAATTTGGACGCGATGTCGCCATCGGACGGGGCGCGACGTTGAAGGCGACGGACGGCGGACGGATCCATCTGGGAGACAGGGTCGCCATCGGTCAGGGAGCGACGATCGTCGCCAAGCACGGGACCATCCTGATCGGAGCAGACAGCTACATCGGCTCCGGTGTCGTCATTGTCTGCCGCCAAAGCATTGAAATCGGACCTGACGCCCTGATCGCCGAGCAGGTGATAATCCGCGATCAGGATCACGCCTTCGCTGCGCTCGACCGTCCCATTCGCGAGCAGGGATTCGAGGTCGCGCCGGTCAGTATCGGCCCGGACGTCTGGCTCGGCGCGGGAACCGCCGTGCTGAAAGGCGTGTCCATAGGCGCCGGAGCGGTCACGGGCGCCGGCAGCGTGGTGACCCGCGATGTGCCCGATCTTGCCGTCGTGGCGGGTGTGCCGGCCAGGGTGCTGAGTTACCGCGGGACGGCCGGCTCAAGCGAACCGCCATCGGCGCCGCCCGCGCCCGAGCGTCGCCCTTTGGGCTGATCAACAATAACTGCTAACGACAACTTGGTGTCGGGTCGGCGGTGGCCTGACCGACAAGGGAATCCAGATGGCCCAATCGGTAAGCTTCCTGATGCGCCTGGTGAGGCTCGTGGGCATTCAGCCGTGGTTGCGCCTTGGACTCAGGCGGCGCCTGGTGAGAGCGCTGTTCCCGGAAGGCACGGTGTCGGAGAGGCAGTTCTCGACCAGCTTTCGCGGCTACCGCTACGATGGCTCCTTCTCGAGCAACATCGACTGGCAAGTGTTCTTCTTCGGGGGATACGAACTGGCCGAACTCGCCGTCATCGAGGACGTGACGGCCGCCATTGACGGGTGCGTGTCGCTCGACGTCGGCGCCAATACCGGTCAGCACGCACTGGTGATGGCCAGGCACTCGGCGGCGGTTCATGCCTTCGAGCCGTTTCCATTGGTGCGGGACCTGGCGCTCGGCCACCTCCAGCGGAATAAGCTCAGCCATGTGACGATGCATCCTTTCGGCCTTGCGACCGAAGCCCGCACGGCGACATACCGCTTCAACTCCCGCTCCCGGAATCTCGGCACCGGGTCTTTCGTCGGAACCCACAACTCCTCGGCGGACACGGAAGTGAACCTGGAGATCCGCCGGGGCGACGACTGGTTCGCCGGCAGCGGCCTGCCCCGCGCGGATTTCGTGAAGATCGACGTCGAAGGCTTCGAGGCCGAGGTGGTCGCCGGGCTCCAGGCCACGCTCGCCGCCCATCAGCCCGTGATGATGGTCGAAATCACCCAGAGCGCCGTCGAGGGACTCGAGCGGCGCGGCGGACTGTCAGCCCTGCTGCCCTATCCGGTCCGCCTCTTCCGGGTGCTCAAGCCCCTGCCCAGGGCCGTGCTGTTCAGCGACGGCGGCTACCGGCTCCCGCCGATCACCGAGCCGAAGGCCGAGGCGGCCAGCTACAACCTGTTGATTGTTCCGGAGAGCCGGCTGCCGACCGTGGGCAAGCTCCTGCCGGGCTGACGCGAATCCGGAGCGGGCGCGCCCTATGGGCGGGTCGGCCGGACGCGCCTCCACGCCAGCGCCAGCAGGCGAACGGGAAAGCGAGCCAGCTGACCGGCGAACACTGTCCAGGCGACGGCCGAGGTCGGACGATTGATGACGTAGGTCAGCGGCTTGGAGACGTAGTTCCAGCAACTGATGAAGTCAGGCGCGATACCCCGGGGGCGCAGGGTCAGGCCGGCGTCGTGATACTCGACGATCTTGGTCACCCGGTCGCTGGCATAGAAACCGCCGCTTCGAGCCAGTTTCGCCAGCATGGTCCATTCGCGTTGGTTTCGACCGGTCTTCGCCATGCGGATCGATCCCAGGCGCCGGGTGGACACGACATGTGTCACGTCGTTGGCGAAGCGGCGCCGCAGCTGCATGTCGTCGAACCAGTCGTAGAGTCCGTCCGGCGGGAAGCCCCGATCCTCCGGCGCTGTTTCGCCGACGAAGGCGCAGCGACTGATGTACCAGCCCACCTCGCGGTGCTTCGTCCAGATGTCCTTCACATAGTCGAAGAAGGTATCGGCGGCGTAGTCGTCGTCATCGATGAAGGCGATCAGGTCCGCCCCATTGGCGACCGCGACATCGATCGCGCGATTTCGACTGATCAGCGGGCCCTGGTTGCGCGCGTTGCGCAGGAAGATGAACCTGGGGTCCGCGTCCGTGAGGTCGCTGTAGTCAGGTTGTGTCGGCGAGCAGTCGTCGACCACGACGTGGATCCAGTCCAGCTCCTCGGTCTGATCCACGAGGGAGCGATACAGCCGCCGGACCCCGGCCTCGCGATTGTAGCTTGGCGTAATGACAGCCAGCCGTGGTCGCGCCTGGGTCACAGCAGAAGATCCCTTACGAAGCTCCGCAAGCCGTCGAAGTGACGATAATGCCCCGACGCCAGCATGGCCAGGGGAGCAAGGCGTCCGCGCCGGCCCGAGAGGAGCTGGAGGCGGGCGCCAACGGCCGCCGCCTCGTGGGCGAGATCATCCCGCGCCTGCTTCAGCCGCGCCGGCGCCCAGCCGCGATGGTTCGCCTGCTCCAGACGGCTCCCCGCTTCTTCCAGCAGGCGGAGCCGTCGCTCAAGGCTGGCTTGGCGCTCAGCGCGACTGCCCTTGGGGGTCGCCTGGGCCAGCGGCGCCCAGCGGTCTGGTTCATCGCTGCTGTTGAAGACCGACGAGGTCGTCGCGCCGCTGTGGCGCCGATAGAGCTGGAGGACGTCGGGGACCACCTGCCGCCGGCCCAGTCGGGTAGCCAGAAAGTGAAGCCAGTCGTCGTGGGCCATGCCCGCCGGAAGATCTCCAAGCAGCGGCACGAAAGCCGCGCCGAAGGCCGTACAGCAGCCGTGCACGAAGCTTGCGTCCTTACGCCCGTGGCGGCGAATCTGCTCCAGGGTCGTACGCCCCGAGCGCACCATCGACGCGTCGGCGATCTCCTGATTGTTGATCGTCAACAGCGGCTCTTCCGCCGCTTCATGCACCGCGGCCACCGTGGCGACCTTGTCGTCCAGCCAGACATCGTCCTGGTCACTGAGGAAGATCAGGTCCCCCGTGCAGCGCCTGATCGCGCCCAGGAAGTTTCTCGCGTAGCCAAGGTTGACCTCGTTGCGGTGGATCACGACCTCGAAGGGCGCCTCGGCCGCGAACGCCGTGACGATCGCGATCGTGTCGTCGGTCGACCCGTCGTCGCAGATCACGAGCTGGTCCGGCGGTCGGGTCTGCGACCCGAAGCTCCGCAACTGCGCTCCGATGTGTCGGCCGCCGTTATAGGAAGCCATGGCGATCGAGATCTTCACAGCGGCCGCCGCGCCGTTAGGGCGAAGAACTCCGCCCTTTGATCGTTCCGCCGTTCCGGGCGAACAGCCGTCACAGGCAGGTCGTGGCCTTCGCCGAGACGGCGCCCTCGGATCTCCTGGCTGGCCTCCACCATCGCGCGCCAGGCGTCGATGGGGATGAACCTCAGGCGCTCGAAGCCGGCTTCGACAAGCGCCGCTTCCAGCGCGCCGCGTGACGGCAGGACGAGGTGGCGGGGCGGCTCCAGACCACGCCAGTCTTCACCGAACACCTCCAGGCCAACGGCGTCGACGTTGGGGAGTTCGAGATGGATCGCGCCTCCCGGACGCAGCAGGCGGAAGGCCTGGTTGATCGCCTTCCCGGGACTGAACAGATGCTCAATCACATGGTTGAAGCTGATCGCGTCGAACGTGCCGGGCTCTCCATCCAGCCGACCGATGTCGCCGACGTGGACGTCCAGACCCCGGGCCCGCGCCGTTTTCACGGCCTCGGGATCGAAGTCGACCCCGACGGCGGTCCATCCACTGGCCCGGACCAGATCCAGAAAGCCGCCGGCGCCGCAGCCGACGTCGAGCACCCGGGCCCCCGGCGCTGGTCGGGCGGCGCGGGCGGACCCGGCGTGGGCACTCTCACAAACCAGAGTCATTCGAGTCCGAGTCTGGTCTAGGCGCAGGGCGGGAGGGGAGCCCCCCCCCGCGACGCCGACTTCAACCAACATAAATTCTCAGGACATTGTAGGGCGCGATCCGGCGACCAATCTTGAGACGGATTTCACGCTTGGCGTCGGTGGTGACGCTCGACCTGTAGGCTTCCACGGCCGGGCCGTAGCGGTGGCCGACGGCCTCGAACTTTCCGAAGCCCCCCCGGAACGGCTGGGTCACCTGGGTCCGCCTTTCCTGCGCGATGGCGGCCTGGGCGGCGTCCTCCACCGGCTTGCGGGCGATCATCATGCTGTCGCGCCAGAGGCCGCCCGGCACCTGCAGCGCCGTCTCGTCGGTCTCGAAATAGACCTCCTCGATCTCCAGACCGGCCAGGGCGGCCATGGCGCCCCAGCTGTCGGGATAGAACCGGTAGCAGTCGACCGGATAGCGGTGAACCGGTCCGCCGCCCGGCGCGATGATGCAGACGAAGCCGCCGGGCGTGAGCACGCGCGCGATCTCGCAGGCGGTCACCCAGAAGAAGGGATTGTGCTCGAACGTCGAGCCGGAGATGCAGACGTCGACGCTGGAGTCAGGGATCTCATCCCAGACGTACATGTTCGCGGGGACGATATCGACGTTCTTGCCGCTTTCCAGATCGAGTCCCGTGTAGGTCTCGCGGGCGTCGTCGATCAGGCCGCGGTGGGTGTCCTGCCCCTGGTAGGACTTGGAGCCAATCTCAAGGACCCTGGCCCGCCCGTCGTGGGTCGGAAACCGATCCCGATAGGTTTGGAGGAAGGACCCCATTTTTCGATAGCTTGAGTCGTGCATGGCGTTTCCTCCGATAAGCGGTTTGCCAACTAGCGTTTACACAGCAACGTGTCATTTCATATTTCACCGGCATTGGCGGCGCGTATGAATGCGCCAATGTCGGATCCAAGAAGCAGGGGCGCTGCTCGGGAAATTCTTTCGTCCGGCCAGTTCCACCACTGAATAGCCAGCAGCGAGGCTACGGTTTCCGGCGGAAACCTGAACCGCACGAACCGCGCCGGATTTCCGGCCACGATCGAGTATGGCTCCACGTCCCGCGTGACGACCGCTCTTGCCCCGATGACTGCTCCGTCGCCGATGGTGACGCCAGACCGGATCAGCGCCTCGGCGCCAATCCACACGTCGTTGCCGATAACCACGTCGCCCCGGTTGACCGGATGCACCGAAAGGTGCTGGGCGGATGGCCAGAAGACATCGAACGGATAGGTGCTGACGACGTCGGTTCGATGTTCGCCGCCGAGAAGAACTTTTACGCCGGCGGCGATGGAACAGAATGCGCCGACCTTTAGATCGGGCGAGTTTTCGAACCGCACGACGCGAAGATCGCCGTAGCTGTGTCTCCCGATATCGAAATCAGGAAGCCGGTCCTTAACCAGTCTCGATGGACTAGAGGCCCGTATATCAAAGCGCAAAATGTGCTTCAGCAAGCGACGGATTCGCTGAATCTGCATGTGATTACACCGTCAGGATTTGTTGATACAGGGCTTTGTTCATTTCGGTCCCGACCCCAGTCGGAGGAACGCTAGGCATCTGGAGAGCTGCCGCTGGCCCCGTCGAACGAAGGGCCGGCGAAGTTCAACGAGGCGGGCAGGTGCGGTGAGCCAGCTGAGCGCGAACGCCAGAAGCAGGGTTGCGACCAGCAGCACCCACCGCGCGGGATGGTGGTACTCCACCAGTACCGAGGCCGCCGCCGCGGCGAAGACAAGCGCCCCGTTCTGCAGCAGGCGGGGGGCCGCTCGCCGCAGCTGCCGATTGTAGGCGAGCAACGCCACGGGGTCGACGATCGCCCGCAGCGTCCAGGCCACCGCCGCACCGGCAATGCCCCACCAGTGCATCGCAACCCAAAGGGCTGGAAAATAGAATGGCACCTGGGCCAGCAGAAGCTTGGTCACGATATCGGGGCGACCGCTGCCCTGAATGCGGGTCAACGCCACGACCGCGAAGGCGTTGGCCCACCAGCCCACCAGGAAGATGATGGCGATCGGCTCCGCCCTGGCCCCGAGATCCTCCCCGATCCAGAATCTGAGGAACGGGCCGATGACGAGCATGACCCCGATGATGAGCGGGGTCAGCGCCGTGGCGATCACCGCTATGGCCTCCCGCTCCAGACCGTCCCGCAGCGACTCGTCGATCGCGGCGAAGCGCGGCAGCAGCGCCGATCCCAGCGACGCCGAGAGCATCGTCGTGCGTGACGCCAGATTGTAGGGGATGGCGTAGAGCGAGACCGCCGCGGCCCCAAGCATTGATCCGATCGCCAGCCGGTCAAACGACGCCAGCAGCGGGGTCAGCAGCGTCGTCGCCGACACCCATCCGCCGAACGACAGCAGAGACCGCGCCATGTGGCGGCGCGGCGGCTGTACGGGCCCAAGCGGGATCGCCTTGCGAACCTGGAGGAACTGCACGACCACCGCGCTTGCGCGCGCCAGCAGGGACATCGCGATCAGCAGGTCCAGGCGCGGGCTGAACAGGAAGGCCGCGCAGAGCGGCAGGGTCGCCATCAGCACCGAGCTGGCCGACGAGACCAGATTGACCTCCGCGAACCGCTCGCGACCCTTCATGGCGCCGACGAGAAGGCCGTTGGCGAGCACCACCGGAACCACGGCGATGAGCCAGGGGATCGACAACTTGATCTCACGAACGAGATCGGTGGGCACCTTGGCGATGAGACCGAAGTACAGGGTCGCAACGAAGTAGAGCGCCGCCGATCCGACGACGCCCATCGCCAGGTTCAGCCAGAACGCCGTCCAGAACACATCACTGCGCTCCTGCCCGGAAGCCTTCCGGAGCGTGGCGATTCTCTGCTGCAGCGCGGGGCCCATGCCCAGCTCGAGAAAGCCCATGTAGCCCAGCATGAGCCAGCACAGGGACAACACCCCGTACCGCTCCAGTCCGATGACCTTGAGGTAGAAGGGGACCGTGATCAGCGAGACAGCAAGCGGAGCAATCTTGCCGGCGATATTGTAGTACGAGTTCCGGGCAATTCCCATGAAACAGACAAACCTCGACTTCGACGACATGACCGCCCCTGCCTCTGGAGCGGTCAGGCCACGGGATCATCCTTGCCAGCCTGAACTGGCCTTCAACCTGCGCTGCTGATGGAGGTTCGCCCCTTCGTGGCCGTCGCCGATGATCCGCCGCCCGAAGGACAGGCTGGCGTTGATAGCCGCTGGCGCCGCGACGATAAAGAGACCCGGGGCGCAACAGCTTTCGCAGCTGCGCTATAGACGGGTCGGCAGGGCGAAACCAGTGTGCCCGTGACCGCGCGCGCGCCTTGTCGCGCGCGCCTTGTACTGTCTTCGCGGCCGGCGCGTTCAAGGGCTCCGCGAAGGCCGGAACAGCGCCTGGAAGGCGTGGAGCCGGCGCCCGATTCCCCTCCCACGGGAACCGGCGACAATTGTTCTGAAAGCCATGGACATATCGAAGATCGACGTTCTATAGAACGCTGAACAAGGTTCTATAGGTGCGGCATGCGTGTGCAAGCTAGGCGCCTCATGGCAGGGGGTTCTCTCTAATGGCTCATTCGTTTGGCGCGGCTCGTCGTCGGCTTTCGCTCTTTGCCGGTTCTTCGCTGGCCGTGGCCAGCCTCGTGGCGGGCGTCGGCGGCCTGGTCGCGGTCGGTGTGACTCCGACCCAGGCCCTCGCGGCCGACGAGTGCGGCAACCCCAGCGCCAACGCGGGCGCCAACGACGTCTTTGTCTGTACCGACGCGGCGGTCTACCCGACCGGCATCAACTACACGACGACGACCAATGGCAGCCTGGGCCTCCTGCTTCAGGACGGGCTGACCACCACGACCGGCGGCGTCCAGGTCGTCGGCAACGCGGGCGAAGACCTGACGGTGCAGACCCTGCAGATTTTCGCGAACACGGGCGACATCAACATCCAGAACGCGGGCGGCGTCGGCATCCGGGTGGTGAGCCCGGACAGCAATGTCGTCGTTGACCTTACCGACCTGGACGCCGGCGACGCGCCGATGACCGTCTCGGGCGCCACGGGCGGCATTCACGCCATCACCGGCGGCGCGGGGACGGTGGATGTCACGGTCACCAATGGCGTGGTCACGACGACGGGCAACTGGGCGGTTCGCGGCCAGTCCGGATCCGGCGACGTCACCGTCGATCTTGGCGCGGCGACGGTCAGCGGCAACGCCGGCGGCCTGTTCACGAACACCTCGGGCGACACCGACATCACCATGACCGGCGGCTCTCTGACCGGAGCCGGATGGGCGCTGCAGGCGCTGAGCAGCGGCGGCGACATCGACGTGGATCTGGGAGCCGCGACGCTTTCCGGAGCGATCGGGCTTGAGGCCGTGACCACCGGTGGCTCGGCGACGGTAACCTCGACCGGCGCGATCACCGCCACCGGCGCTGGCCGGGCCGTGCGGGTTGACGGTTCCGACGCCGCCACCGTGTCGGTGACCGGCCCTGTCGTGTCCAACACCGGCGATGGCGTGTTCGTCCAGTCCGGCGCCGGCGGCGTCGATCTGACCACGGGCGCCGTCACCTCGACGGGCGGGATCGCTGTCTACGCCCGCGCCAACAATGGCGGCGACGTCACCGTCGTGACGGGCGGCGCCGTGTCCGGCGCGACCGGCCTCTCCGCGGAAGCCTCCGGCTCCGGCGTCATCGACGTCACGACCGGCGGCACGGTCACGGGCACGACCGGCAACGGCATCCTGCTGACCGGCCTGCAAGGCGCCGACGTCGTGCTCGACTCGACGGCCGGACTGGTCACGGGCGCGACCAACGGCATCCGCGTCACCACCGTCGCCGGTGACGTGGATGTGACCACCGGCGCTGTGACGGCCGGGGCTGCCGGCACGGCAGTGGACATCGCCACGACCAGCGGCGATGTCGACGTCACCACCAATGGGACCCTGCTGGGCGAGATCGGCATCGAGGTCCTGAACGCCAGCGGCGACACGACCATCGTCGTCAATGGCGACATCGATGTCACCGACAATGCGATCGTGGCCTACGGCTCCATTGTTCCGCCTTTCGCGGGCGCGGGCCTGGTTGACATCACCATCGCCGCCGGCTCGACGGTCACGACCGACGCTGGCGGGCTTTACTCCGTGGGCGCCTACGGCGGGACGCTGGTTCTCGACGTCCAGGGCGACGTGAACGGCGGCAACATCAACCTCTACTCCGGCTCGACCGCCGACATCGACGTCAGCGGCGACATCGCGGTCGCCGGCAGCGGCAACGGCAATGCCCTTGCGCTTCAGGCGCTGGGCGACGTGACCTTCGACCAGACGGCGGGGACGATCAGCAACACCGACCTTGGTGACGCGGGCGTTGTCATCACCTCCGGCGGCGGCGTGGTCTTCAACACCTCGGCCGGGGCGGCAATCACGGCCGACGGTACGGCGGTGGACATCAACACCGTCAACGGCAATGTCACCGGAACCATCGGCGGAACGATCACCTCCGCCCAAGGCGACGGCGTCGACATCGACGTCACTGGCACGGGCCTGGTGAACCTCACCTTCGACGGCATCGTCGACGGCGGCGCGGGCGCCGGCGATGACGGCATCGACATCAGCACCAACACCGGTTCCATCACCCTGGCGACCAACGCGGCCGTCATCGGCGATCCGGGCGTGGTCCTGAACAGCGCCGGCGGCGCGATCCTCTATGACGCCAACGCGGACGTCACCGGCGATGCCGGCGGCATCACGGCGACCAACACCACCGGCGCGATCACCATCAACGTCAACACCGCCGGCACGACCATCGAAGGCGACGACGACGGCGATCTGTCGGGCGTCGGCATCTTCGCCTCGACCAGCGCCGGGGGCTCCATCGTTCTGACCTCCGATGCGCTGACGACGATCACCGGCGAGTCCGGCGTGGTCGGCAACGCCAACGGACTGTTCGCCGGCACGGTGACCATCAACACGCTCGGCGACGTGATCGGCACGAACGGCAACGGCGTGCAGGGTCAGGCGATCGGCACGGGCGCTGTCGACATCGACGTCTTCACCGCCAGCGGCACGACCTACGGGGTGGTCGGCAGCGCGGCGGGCGGCGCCCTCACGGTCGACAACAGCGGCGCGGTCTCCGGCGGCGCGGCCGGCATTCGCACGGTCCAGACGACCGGCACGACCACCATCACCACGGCCGGCACGGTCGACGGCACGGCCGGCGACGGCATCACCGCGACCAGCACCAGCGGCCTGATCGACATCAATGTCGGCGCCTTCGCCGTTACCGGTTCGGCCGACGGCATCGACGCCCAGAGCACGACCGGCGTTATCGACATCGTCACCAACGGCCTGGTCACCGGCACGGCGGGTCGCGGCATCTACGCCCAGACGGGCGGCAACATCCTGATCGACGCCAACGCGGCGGTCACCGGCGACCGCGGCATCCGCGCCGGCTCGACCGGCGCCCTGACCACGGTCGGCGTCGACGCGGGCGGCCTGGTCACCTCGACCGGCGGCGACGCCATCAACGCCTCCAGCGTCGGCGGCGCGATCACCGTCACGGCCGTGGGCGTCAACGCCACGGGCGGCGACGGCATCGACATCAACAGCAGCACCGGCGACGTCGAGGTGAACGCCAACGGCGCCATCGTCGCCACCGGTCGCGGCATCAATGTCACCACCGACGGCGACATCGACGTCGACGCCAACGCCAGCGTGAGCGGCACCAATGGCATCCGCGCGATCACCGGCGGGGTCGGCTCGACCGTGCTGATCGACACGGCGGTCGGCGCCAGCACCACCGGCACGGCCGGCGATGCGATCAACGCCAACAGCAATGACGGCCTGATCACCATCATCGCCAACGGCGCCGTCGGCGCCACGGGCGGTGACGGCGTCGACGCCGGCAGCACCACCGGCGACATCGACATCACCACCAACGGCGCCGTCACGGCGACCATCCGGGGCGTGAACGCGACCACGGCCGGCAACATCGACATCGACGCCAACGCGGCGGTCACCGGCG
>JAUSPV010000077.1 GCA_030652755.1 Caulobacter sp.
CTTGCCGTTGATCTGCACCGCGACGGTGACGCTGTCCTCGACGAGCAGCGCCGGATCGGCCACCGGCCAGGCCGCGGTGGCGACGAGGCCGTCCTGGCCGAGCGCCGCCCAGGCCTCCTCGGCGAGATGCGGCACCATCGGCGCGACGAGCTTGACCAGCGTGACGATCCCGGTGCGGCGCGCGGCGGTCGGCGGCGCCTTTTCGAGCGCGTTGACCAGCTCGTAGAGCCGCGCCACCGCCTTGTTGAAATGCAGCGCGTCGATATCCGCGGTGACGCCGGCGATCGTCTTGTGGACCGCGCGGGTCAGCCCGGCATCGTCGCCCTGCGCGGCGGCATCGCTGGCGTCGACGAGACGCCAGACGCGCTGGACGAAGCGCCAGGCGCCCTCGATGCCGGCCTCGGACCAGGCGAGGTCGCGTTCGGGCGGCGAGTCGGAGAGCATGAACCAGCGCACCGCGTCGGCGCCATATTGTTCGAGGATCGGCGTCGGATCGATGACGTTCTTCTTCGACTTCGACATCTTCTCGATGTCGCCGATGACCAGCGGCTCGCCGGTCGTCGCGACGCGGGCGCGGCGGGTGTTTCCCTCCGTCTCGATGACGATCTGCGAGGGTTCGACCCAGTCCCCGGCCTGGCTCTTGTAGGTCTCGTGCGTGACCATGCCCTGGGTGAACAGGCCGGCGAACGGTTCGGCCACCGACAGCAGGCCCTCGTCCTTCAGGGCGCGGGTCACGAAGCGAGCGTAGAGCAGATGCAGCACCGCGTGCTCGACCCCGCCGATGTACTGGTCGACGGGCAGCCATTTGTCGGCGGCGGCCTTGTCGATGGGCGTGTCGCTGTCCGGGTTGGCGAACCGCGCGAAGTACCAGGACGAATCCATGAAGGTGTCCAGGGTGTCGGTCTCACGCTCGGCGTCGCCGCCGCAGGACGGGCATTTGACGAACCGCCAGGTCGGATGGTGCAGCAGCGGGTTGCCCGGCCGGTCGAAGGTGACGTCGTCGGGCAGGATGACCGGCAGCTGGCCGGCCGGAACCGGCAGCGTCCCGCAGGCCTTGCAGTGGATGACCGGGATGGGGCAGCCCCAGTAGCGCTGGCGCGAAACGCCCCAGTCGCGCAGGCGATAGACGGTCGCTCCCTTGCCCTTGCCCATCTCCTCGATGCGGGCGACAGCGGCGGCCTTGGCCTGTTCGATGGTCAGGTCGTTCAGGAACCCGGAGTTGATGATCTTGCCCGGGCCGGTGAAGGCCTCTGATCCGACCATGAAGGTGGCTGGATGGGCGTCGCCGGGCAGGACCACCGGCTTGACCGGCAGGCCGTACTTGCGGGCGAAGTCCAGGTCCCGCTGGTCATGGGCCGGACAGCCGAAGATCGCGCCCGTGCCGTAGTCCATGAGAATGAAGTTGGCGATCCAGACGGGCAGGGTCTCGCCGTCCGCGAACGGATGCCTGACCCGCAGTCCGGTATCCAGCCCCAGTTTCTCTGCGCCCTCGATGTCGGCTTCCGAGGTTCCGCCCCGGCGGCACTCGGCGATGAAGGCGGCAACCTTCGGGTCGACGGCCAGGCGTTCGGCCAACGGATGATCGGGCGCGATACCGACGAAAGCCGCACCGAACAGGGTGTCGGGGCGGGTCGTATAGACTTCGAGACCGGCCTCGAAGCCGTCCGGCGCGCGGCCGTCGAAGTCGAAGGAAAACTGCAGGCCCGTCGAGCGGCCAATCCAGTTTTCCTGCATGATCCGGACCTTGTCCGGCCAGCGGTCCAGGGTCTGCAGGCCCTCGATCAGGTCATCGGCGTAGTCGGTGATCCGCAGGAACCACTGGGTCAGCTTCTTCTTTTCGACCACCGCGCCGGAGCGCCAGCCGCGACCGTCGACGACCTGCTCGTTGGCCAGCACGGTCATGTCGACCGGGTCCCAGTTGACCGTGGCCTCCTTGCGGTAGACCAGGCCGCGCTCCATCAGCTTCAGGAACCAGGCCTGCTGCTGGCCGTAGTATTCCGGGTCGCAGGTCGCGAACTCGCGGCTCCAGTCGATCGACAGGCCCAGCGCCTTCAGCTGCTCGCGCATGCCGGCGATGTTGTCGTAGGTCCAGCCCTTGGGGTGGACGCCACGCTCCATGGCGGCGTTCTCGGCCGGCATGCCGAAGGCGTCCCAGCCCATCGGATGCAGCACCGCATGGCCCCTGGCGCGGCGATAGCGGGCCACCACATCGCCCATGGCGTAGTTGCGGACATGGCCCATGTGGATGCGCCCCGACGGATAGGGGAACATCTCGAGGACATAGTACTTCGGCCGCGGATCGTCGTTGTCGACGCGGAATACGTCCTTGCGGGCCCAGGCCTCACGCCAGCGGGGCTCCGCGTCCTTCGGATTGTATCGGGCCATTGCGGCTTTCGGGCGGTCCGGCCGGTCTAGCCGGCGATGTTGGCCAGACGCAGCTGGCGGGCCTTGGTCAGGATGGCGTTCTCGATGTCCGTCTCGGTCTGGGCCGCCGTGGGGGCGTCCGTCCAGCCGCCGGCGCCGTCGCTGACCTGCTTGAACACGGTCGCGTTGAGGCCGTCGGCCCTAAGTCGGGTGTCGAGGATGTAGATGGTCACCTTGAAGCGCTCGTCGGGCTTCTCGGGGTTGGTGTACCAGTCGGTGATCACCACGCCGCCGTAGGGGTCGGCCGAGGCCAGGGGCATGAAGGACAGGGTGTCCAGGCTCGCGCGCCACAGATAGGCGTTGACGCCGATCTGCGCCGCCTCGCCGCCCTTGGGCGCGCTGGAACCGCGACCGAACGGCGACCAGCCGCCGCCGTCGACGTTCCGTGAACCGCCCGTTCCGCAGCCGGCCACGCCAACGAGCGCCAGGGTCAGAACCCCGGCAGAAGCGACCCGCATCCAAGACCCGCGCGCAAACGCCATATTCAATCGCTCCAACAACGTTTCGGGCCGCGCGTGCCATGGTTCGCGCGACGGCGTACACCCCCGACGCCTCGACAGCCCGTCTACAACAGGGCCGCCTCGCCGCCAAACAGGAATCTCGTGGCCTTCGCGCAACAGGCGACCGGGGAATCGATGGTCTTACTCCCCGAGTCTGTCCGCGGCCTGTTGACCCCGGGCCCCAGCGGCTTTTAATCGCGTTCAGGCTCACCATGTTTCATCAGGAATGATGGCAAGAGCGAGACGGCTGGGGGGAGCCGGAGGCGATATGACGAAGCTTCTGAGCACTGTCGCGATTTCGGCGCTGGCCCTGGCGGGCTCGGCGACGTTCGCGCATGCCCAGACGGCCGCCGCCAAGCCCAAGCCGCAAACCGGTTTCTCGGTTCGCAGCGACTTCAACGCGTCTGATTCCCAGTTCGCGCCGCAGGACAGCCGCCGGCTGGTCTGGGACGCCAGCAAGGGCCGCTGGGGCCTGACCCTCGACATCACGCCGCGCACGGACATCGGTCCGGCCGGTCGGGACGTGGAAGCCGGCGCCTTCTTCAAGGTCACCCCGCGCCTGCGCGTCGGCGGCGCCGTCGGCGTCGGCCCCAACCAGCCCGCGCCGATCCGCAAGAGCGACGGCCGCGAAGAGACTCCGCGCGTGCGTCTCGAGACCGCCTTCAAGTTCTGAAGGCCTCCACCATCGCGAAGCCCGCGGCGCCCGAGCTGACCAGCTCGCGCGCCGTTTCCACGTTCACCCCGCCCAGGGCGTAGACCGGCAGGGGCGCCGCGGCGACAAGGGCCGCGAAGGCTGCCGCGCCCATCGGCGGCCCCGCCGAGGGGCTGGTGCTGGCGAAGACCGTCGAGGCCAGCACCGCGTCGCAGCCGAACTCCGCCGCCAGCCGGGCCGCCTCCAGCGAATGGGCGGCGCCGGTGACGGTCCAGTCGGGGTGGGCGGCCTTCAGGCTCCCGGCGCGGCCAAGATCGCGTTCAGGCAGGTGCACGCCGCCAGCCCCCACGGCCTCGGCGAGGACGGGGTCCGCGCCGATCAGCAGCAGGAGCCCCCGGGCGCGGGCGATCGCCGCCAGCGCCCGCGCCTGATCCGGCGCCTCCGCCGCCCCGAAAGCCCGGTAGATCACCCCGCTGCCGGCCGGAAGCCGCGCGGCGACGGCGGCCGGATCGGGCGTCCGGTCAGGATCGGTGACGAAGATCAGCCGGGGCAGGGGCTTTGCGGACGGCAGGCGGGGTCGTAAGGACGCCGCAAGGTCCGCCAGTCGCCGGAGATCACCCGTTGCCTCACTCATCCACTGTCGCGCACGCGCGCCTTTCCGTGCTGGACCGTATCGCCGAGGCGGCGCGGGAGGCCGGACGGTCGCCGGACGATGTGACCCTTGTCGCCGTCTCCAAGCAACAGCCGGACGAGAAGATCGACGCCATGCTGGCCGCCGGACAGCGGGTGTTCGGCGAAAATCGCGTGCAGGAGGCCATGGGTCGCTGGATTCCGCGCCGCGAGGGCGTCGAGCTGCGCCTGATCGGGCCCTTGCAGACCAACAAGGTGCGCGAGGCCGTGGCCCTGTTCGATGTCATCGAGACGGTCGACCGCGAGAAGTTGGCCCAGGCCCTGGCCCGCGAGATGGCGCGCTCGGACACCCCTGTCCGCCTGTATGTGCAGGTCAACACCGGCGAGGAGCCGCAGAAGGCGGGCGTCGCGCCGCGCGATGTCGATGGTTTCGTCGCCTTCTGCCGCGACCTGGGCCTCACCGTGGAGGGGCTGATGTGCATACCGCCGGAGACAGAACCCGCCGAGCCGCACTTCGCGATGCTGGCCGAAATGGCGGCCCGCAACGGCCTGACGAAACTTTCCATGGGTATGAGCGCTGACTACGCGGCGGCGGTCCGCCTGGGCGCCACCAGCGTGCGGGTGGGCTCGGCGCTGTTCGGCGGGCGAGGCTGAGGCACGGCAAGGCCGTGAAATAGCCGCGCGCTGGCCCTATCTGTAACCCCAGGTCTCGCCCGCATGTTGGCCAGAGGCCGCGAACCGGTGCATGGTCTGTTGATGGCGCAACGCAAGACACTCCTCATCGTCGACGACGACAACGACCTCCGGAGCGCGCTGGCCGAGCAGCTGGCGCTCCATGAGGAGTTCGCGGTGGTTCAGGCCGAGACGGCCGGGGAGGGCGGACGGCTGGGCAGGGAGGCCCGGCCCGACCTGATCCTGCTCGACGTCGACCTGCCCGACATGGACGGCCGCGAGGCCTGCCGGCTGATGCGCAAGGGCGGGGTGACCGCGCCGATCATCATGCTGACGGCGGCGGCGACCGACGCCGACACTATCCTGGGCCTCGATTCCGGGGCCAATGACTATGTGACCAAGCCCTTCCGCTTCGGGGTGCTGCTGGCCCGCATCCGCGCCCATCTGCGCAGCCACGAGGCGTCCGAGGACGCCGTGTTCCGCATCGGCCCCTACGAGTTCCGCCCGGCCCAGAAGCTGCTCGTCGACGACAGGGCGAAAAAGGTGCGGCTGACCGA
The DNA here is from genome assembly GCA_030652755.1 of Caulobacter sp. Taxonomy (GTDB): domain Bacteria; phylum Pseudomonadota; class Alphaproteobacteria; order Caulobacterales; family Caulobacteraceae; genus Caulobacter. The sequence continues at coordinate 5,436 of JAUSPV010000077.1, forward strand.
GAAGGAAACCAACATCCTCAAGTACCTCTATCGCAGCGGGGCCAAGTCGGTGTCGCGCGAGGAACTGCTGACCGAGGTCTGGGGCTACAACGCCGGGGTCACCACCCACACGCTGGAGACCCACGTCTACCGGCTGCGCCAGAAGATCGAGCCCGATCCCGCCAACGCCCGCCTGCTGCTGACCGAGGCGGGGGGCTATCGGCTGCAGCCCTAGATCTTCTCTCTCCCCACAAGGGAAGGGAGGCGTCTCAGACCAGGAAGTCGGCCGTGACCGGCGCATGGTCGCTGGGCCTGTCCCAGCCGCGCACGTCGTCGTGGATGCGGGCCTGGGCCTTGCCGCCGGCGAAGGCGGCGTCACGCAGGCCGGGCGTGACCAGGATATGGTCCAGCAGCAGCCCGCGGTTGGACTGGCGGAAGTCGGCGGCGCGGTAGCTCCACCAGCTGGCCAGCTTCTCCGGCTCGGGCGCAGCTTCCCGCACCAGGTTGATCAGCCCCAGCGACGCCTGCATGGCGCGGAAGGCCTCGATCTCGACCGGCGTGTGGCTGACGATCTTCGACATGTAGCGGTGGTTCCAGACGTCAAACTCGCCCGGCGCCACGTTGAGGTCGCCGGTGACCACCAGCGGAGCCTTCGGGTCCCGTCTGGCCAGCTCGCGGGTCAGGCCCTCGTAGAAGTCCAGCTTGTGGTCGAACTTGGGATTCAGCGCCCGATCAGGAATGTCTCCGCCGGCCGGAATGTAGAAGTTGTGGATCTCGACCCCGGCGATCTTCGCGCCCACGCAGCGGGCGTGACCCTCGCGGCAGACCTCCAGCGGCTGGGCGTCCTCGATCGGATGGCGCGAGGCGATGGCCACCCCGTGCCAGCCCTTCTGGCCGGCGACGCGGAAATGGGAAAAGCCCAGATCCTCGAACATCGCCTTCGGAAACTCGGCCGTCTGGCACTTGATCTCCTGCAGGCACAGGACGTCCGGCGCGACCTCGTCGACCATCCGGCCGATGAGCTCGCCGCGCGGGCGGACGGAGTTGATGTTCCAGGTGGCGAGGCGCAGGCGCATGGGCTTCCAGATACGGGGTTTTCCGTCAAAAGAAACGCCCGGATGCATGAAGCATCCGGGCGCAAAAAGTGGTCTCTCATGCCGCCGCCGGGAGGGGATAGGTTCCGGCACGGTGCGACGGTATCGCGAGGTCGGGCGCGCTACCGTTATGCGTGGCATTATTGCAACGAGGACGCAGAAACGTCAATAGGTTGAATTGCGGTATTTGCCTGTTGCGAATGTGTCACAAACCAGCCGGCTGTCAGCCGCGCCGGGTCGGGGCCGGAATCGGGGCCCTGAACAGGGCCGGATCGAGGCCCGAGGCGCGCACCAGACTGGTCAGCCGCACCCGGGTCGGGGCGTTGCGGGCGTCGGTGACCGTCCAGCCGAGCAGCTGCATCGGATTGTCGGAGAAGGTCATGATGATCTGACCCTTGGTCTTGCCGGCCCGGTCCTGGGCGGTGATCTCGAAGCCGTCGTTCAGGGGCTTCACCCCGGCGATGTGCACGCCGCGATCCAGCCGGATCTCGTCGGCCAGGAACAGCTTCAGCGGCGTCTGGCTCAGGAAATAACGGTTCACGGTCTTCAGCCGCTTGTCGGACACCGAGACCACGCGGCCGTCGGAGACCACCAGCAGGCTGGACGGCGCCTCGTACTCGAAGCGCGCCTTGCCCGGGCGCTGCAGGTACAGCATGCCGGTCGTCTGCGAGCCGCGGGCGTCGGTCTGCACGAACTTGCCGCGCGCCGACTGCAGTCCCTGGAGGTAGGCCGTGGCCTTGTCGACCATGCCCTGTTCGGCGGGCGACAGGGCCGCGTGGGCGAGGCCGGGGGCCAGCAGCAGGGCCGGGGCGGCGGCGAGGAGGGCGCGTCGGGTGGTGGTCATGGCATCCGTCTAGCAGGGCCGAACGGCGAATTCAGGGCAGACCGCCGTCAGGGCGGCGGCGGGGCCAGGATCTCGCGCTTGCCGGCGTGGTTGGCGGCTCCAACAACGCCTTCCTGCTCCATCCGTTCAATCAGCGAGGCGGCGCGGTTGTAGCCGATCTGCAGCCGGCGCTGGATGTAGCTGGTCGAGGCCTTGCCGTCGCGGGTGACCACGGCCACGGCGCGGTCGTAGAGGCTGTTCTCGTCGCCATCGCCGCCGCCGGCGCCATGACCGCCGCCGTCGCCGTCCTCGTCATCGCCGCCGGCGGTGACTTCATCGAGGTACTGCGGCGTACCCTGCTCGCGCAGGAACTTGGCCACCGCCGCCACCTCCTCGTCAGCCACGAACGGGCCGTGCAGACGCGTGAGCCGGCCGCCGCTGCCGCCGGCCATGTAGAGCATGTCGCCCTGGCCCAGCAGCTGCTCTGCGCCCTGCTCGCCCAGGATGGTGCGGCTGTCGATGCGCGAGGTGACCTGGAAGCTGATCCGGGTCGGGAAGTTGGCCTTGATGGTGCCGGTGATCACGTCGACCGACGGGCGCTGGGTGGCCATGATCAGGTGGATGCCGGCGGCGCGGGCCATCTGGGCCAGCCGCTGCACGGCGCCCTCGATGTCCTTGCCGGCCACCATCATCAGGTCGGCGACCTCGTCGATGACCACGACCAGATAGGGCATGTGCTCGGGGCGGATCTTCTCGCTTTCGAAGATCGGCCGGCCGGCCTCGTCAAATCCGGTCTGGACGGTGCGTTCGAAGTGCTCGCCCTTGTCGATCGCCTCCTTGGCCCGCTCGTTGTAGGCGGCGATGCCGCGCACGCCGATCTTGGCCATGCGGCGATAGCGGTCCTCCATCTCGCGGACGGTCCACTTCAGGGCCACGATCGCCTTCTTGGAGTCGGTCACTACCGGCGCCAGCAGGTGCGGGATGCCGTCATAGACGCTCAGCTCGAGCATCTTGGGGTCGATCATGATGAACCGGCACTGCTCGGGGCTCAGCCGGTAGAGGATCGACAGGATCATGGCGTTGACCCCGACCGACTTGCCCGAGCCGGTGGTGCCGGCGATCAGCAGGTGGGGCATCTTGGCCAGGTCGGCGATATAGGGCTCGCCGCCGATGGTCTCGCCCAGCGCCATGGGCAGGGTCTGGGAGGCCTTCTCGTAGTCGGCGCTGGCGAGCAGGTCGCGCAGATAGACCGTCTCGCGCTTGGCGTTGGGCAGCTCCAGCGCGATGGCGTTGCGGCCCGAGACCACCGAGACCCGGCAGGCGGCGACGCCCATCGAGCGGGAGATGTCGTCGGCGAGCGCCACGACCCGCGCGTGCTTCACGCCCGGCGCCGGCACCAGCTCGTACAGGGTGACGACGGGGCCGGGGCGGATCTGGTCGATGGCCCCGCGGATGCCGAACTCGCTCAGCACGCTTTCCAGCAGCCGGGCGTTCTGGCGCAGCGCCTCCTCGTCGAAGCCGCCGACGCGGGGCTTGGGCTTGGCCAGCATGGCCAGTTCCGGGAGCATGAAGCCGCCCGGCGCGACGAAGTCGAAGGTCTTCTGCTGCTCGCGCACCTCGCGGCTGCTGTTCTTCGGCGCCGGCTTGGGCGGCTTGATGGCCGGGGCGCCGGCGCGACCGGGGGCGGGGATGTCGGCCTCATCCTCGGCGATCTCGGCGGGCGCATCGTCGGCGAAGCGCAGCGGCTTGGGCGTGGCGGCGGCCTTCTCCGCCCGGCGGCGCGTGGCCGGGACCCGGGCGGGCGTGGCGACCGGCTCGGGTTCGCGCGGCGCGGGGCGGCGGGCCAGCAGGTTTTCCAGCGCGCCCTCGGCGGCGCGGGCCATGCCGGCCCGGCTGACGCCCAGGGCCCAGGTCGCGGCGAACCCGCCCACGGCCAGCAGCACCAGCGCGGCGATCAGCTCGGCGCCGGGAATGCGGGCAAAGCCGATGATCCCCGACAGCCCGCCCAGCAGGCCGTCGCCCCAGAAGCCGCCCAGCCCCCGGGCCAGGGCCCAGCTCTTCGGCGGGCTCGGCGCGGCGATGGCGCCGGCCAGCGCCAGCACGGCGCCAACGCCGACCAGCGCCCGGATACGGGTCCGGCCGCGATGGGCGTCCGGATCGGCGTCGACGGCGCGGGTCAGGCCGAAGACAACCATCAGCAGCGCCAGTCCCCAGGCCGCCAGGCCCAGCGACTGCACGAAGATGTCGGCGACCACCGCGCCCGGCCCGCGCAGGATGTTGCTGGCCGGCAGGGCGGAGGCGACGTTCAGGCTGGGGTCGGCGGAATTCCAGGTGGCGAAGGCGGCGATCAGCGCCAGGCCGGCCGCCGCGACCACGCCGCCGCGCAGGCGCGCGCTGAACGGCTGGGTCCAGGCCCAGGCCGCCAGCTCCATCGCCATGTCCAGCCCGGTCCGCCTCGCCGCCCGCGCCATCCGCGCCCCCAACATCGTTCTGAGCCGCCTATCTGGCCCGGGGAGGGTTAAGGGGCGTTTACTCTGGCAGGCGATGGGCGCGATGGGTCAGTCCCTTTCGAAGACGTCGGACAGGGCCGTGCGCGCACGGCTTCGCCTCCTCCTGCGGGTTGACCCGGGAAGTTGGGGAGGGGGCGGAGCGCCGGGCCTTCGCCCGGAGCAAGGGTAGTGTTGTACCGTTTCGACGAAGGTCAGCGCTCCGCGTGGCCGTT
>JAUSPV010000070.1 GCA_030652755.1 Caulobacter sp.
CCAGGTGGTTGGTCGGTTCGTCGAGCAGCAGCATGTCCGGCTTGCTGAGCAGCAGGCGGGCCAGCGCCACGCGGCGCTTCTCACCGCCCGACAGCTTGGTCACGCCGCTGTCGTTGGGCGGGCAGCGCAGGGCGTCCATGGCCATCTCGACGCGGCTGTCGATGTCCCACAGGTCGCCGGCGTCGATCTTCTCCTGGAGGGCGGTCATCTCCTCCATCAGCTCGTCGGTGTATTCCTCGGCCATCTCCGCCGCGATGGCGTTGTAGCGGTCGAAGATCTGCTTTTCCTCGCACCAGGCGATGACGTTTTCCCAGACGGTCTTGGTCTCGTCCAGGTGCGGCTCCTGCTCCAGGTAGCCGCGCTTGATGCCGTCGGCCGCCTTGGCCTCGCCGCTGAACTCGGTGTCCAGGCCGGCCATGATCTTCAGCAGGGTCGACTTGCCCGAGCCGTTGACCCCGACCACGCCGATCTTGGCGTCCTGGTAGAACGACAGCCAGATGTTCTCGAACACCTTCTTGCCGCCGGGATAGGCCTTGGTCAGGCCCTGCATCTGGAAAATGTACTGGGCGGCCATGAGGGGTCGCTCGCTCTCGTCTGATCGTGGAATGGGGGTCGGCGGGGGATGTAGCGACCGGGGGGCAGAAGCGCAATGCGTCAGGCCGATGGCGATCTGATCAGGATCCGGAATTGAAGCCGCGCCGGATCGATGTCTTCCGGGGGGCGCGGGAACGGCGCCGCCGCCCGGACGGCGCGCATCGCCGCCCGGTCGAAGTCTGGCGTTCCGCTTGAAGCGGCCAGTCTGAGCGAGATCAAACGGCCCTCGGGGTCCAGACTGAACGCCACCTGGGCGACGACCGAGGCCGCGTCCGATCGCGGCCGGTGGCGATCGATCCTCGCCCAGACCAGCCTGGCGTAGGCGTCGAACGGGTCCTCCGGCCGGGAAGACCCGGCGACGGACGACGTCGGCGCGGCGGCCGGCGTCGTCGTCGGCGGGGTCCCCGGGAGCGGGGCCGGCGGGGTGGTCAGTGCGGCCGTCGGCTCGCCCGGCGAAACGGGCGCCGGCGGGGGCCGGCGCGGCGTGGGCGCCGCGAGGCCCCGGTCCCGCGAAGGGACCGTCTGTTTCCGCGCCGCCGGGCGGGGAGCGGCTTGCGTCGGCGTCGCCGGCGCCAGCCACACCTCGATCGATGATGACGGCGCCGGTCCGACCTCGGGCGACTGCAGGAAGGCGGCGGCGGCGGCCAGATGCAGGGCGATCGAAATCGCCGCCGCCGCCGGCCACCCGCCGCGCGCCGCAGCCATGGTCAGAACTCCAGCGTGAGGCCGAGATTGAGCGACCGCCCCGGCCCGGGCAGGGCGGCGATTGGCGGAACCATGCCCCCCGCCTTGAAGTCGCCGAAGGAGACGCCGCCCAGCGGGAGGTCGTACCCCTCGTCGAAGGCGTTCTCGACCGCCACGTCGAGTCTCAGCCTGTCGGTCGGCTTCCACACCGCCTTCAGATTGAGGAGGGCGTAGCGGTCGGTGACCGGCTCGTTCCGCGTGGTGCTGACCCGGTCCTTTTCACCGACCAGTTCCAGCTCGGCGACCGCCGTCCAGGCCCCCAGGGGCTGCTCCAGCGTGAAGCGGCCGGTCAGCGGCGCCATGTGGTAGAGGTTGTCGCCGCTGTCGCGGTTCTCACCCCGCACCCAGGACAGCGACCCCGACAGAGCGGCCGGGGCGAGATCGCCGATCGTCCAGAGATCGGTGCGCCCGCTGACCTCCAGCCCCTGCATCCAGGCGTCGTGATTGGCGAAGCGCAGGCGCGCGAAGCTGCCGCCCGGACCGAAGACCCCGAAGCGATCGGCGTCGACATAGTCCTCGATCTCGCTGTGGAAGGCGCTGAGCGTCAGCTGCCGGTTCGCTTTGGGCGACGCCAGACGCAGCGTGGCGCCCAGGTTGTTGGCGGTCTCGGGCCGCAGATCGACGTCGCCGACATAGGCGTTGGCGTCGCCCGCCAGGGAAGTCATGGCCGCCGACATCTGCCCAAGTCCCCAGGCGTAGCGCTCATAGAGATTGGGCACGCGGGTCTTGCGCGCGTAGCCGAACTCCAGCGACAGCGCCACGGAGGGAGTCCAGCGCGCCAGCAGGGTGAGGTCCGCCACCTCATCCGACTTCTGTCGGTCGCGCGCGTTGAACGCGGTCGCGGCCGCGGCGTCGGCGGCGTTCATCATCCCGGTCGAGCTGTAGGGCTGGACATCGCCTGCGTCGGTCTCGACCCGCTCCAGGCGCAGGCCCGCGACGAGGGTCCAGTCGGCCGCCACCGGACCGGTCCATTCAGCCCAGAGGCCGGTGCGGTTTCGCATGCCGCCGTTGACGTTGAGGTAGCGGTTGGGCCCCATCATCATGCTGCCGGCCACCGGAGGCCACCAATCGGCCAGATCGGTCCGGCGGACGTCCAGCCCGAAGCCCAGGGCGCCGGCATCCCCCGTCGGGATGGTCACGACGAGGGCCAGACCCAGATCGACGCCGTGGCTCAGCATCGGCATGTCGCCGCCCTTGTCGGACAGGAAGTTCATCTCGTGCTCGACGTCGCGCCACGACGCCCGGGCCGTGACTTCGCCCCAGGCGTAGGCGCCGTCGTAGCGAAGGTCGGCGAAGCTGCTGGCGTTCTCCGTCATGTCCATGCGCTGGTTGGCGAACCCCTGGTACGGCGTGAACTGCCGCCCCACCCGCAGGCTCAGCACGCCCTGGTCGGTCCGCGCGGCCAGGATCGCGGCGGCGTCGTAGGTCTCGTACTCGGTCGACAGCACGTCGCGGCCGTAGCCGGAACGGTAGTTCTCGCCCCGCGCCCACGACGTCTCCAGGCCCAGGCTGTAGCGCTCGCCGGCCACGGCGGTGCGCATCGAGGCGGATCCGCCCTCGATGCCGCTCCGGTAGTTGAGACTGGCCTGGCCCTCGGTGCGGAGCCCCTCGTCGGCGGCGGCGAACACAGGACCCCGGGTGGTGATGGCGATGACGCCGCCGATGTTGTCGCCGCCGGCGCTGACCGGCGACAGGGTCGGCGACAGCGAGATGGTCTCCACCGACGAGGCCAGCACATAGGAGCCTGGCGGGTTCATATGGTTGGGACAGAAGGCAGTGGTCTCGGCGCCGTCGACGGTGACCAGCATGCGGTCATCGGTCATGCCGCGCACGGACGGCAGAGCCGTCGTGCCGCCCCCCGCCTGGATGGCGACACCGGGCTCGCCGACCAGCATGGAGACGGCGTCATCGCCGGCGGCCTTGCGGCGGGAGAGGATTTCGCCGGCGACGACCCGGGTTGGGGCGCCCGGTTCTGATAGCGCTTCCGAAGCGGCCATGGCGTCGGCCTGGACGGGCGGAAGGTCGGTCGGAGCCTGGGCGAATGCAGGGTTCGCGGCGGACAGGGCAAGGATGGCGGCGCCGGCGGCCAGGGCCGCGCGCCGGGAAATGCAGGGAGACATGGGTGAGGTCCTTCAGATCTGAAATGCGAGGGGCCGCGCCCGCGCGGACAGGTCCGCGGGCGGCGACGGCCAGGTGGCGTTCAGACGGTGAAGGGCGGTCCCGTAGCGGGCGGCGGCGGCGCGGCAAGACCCCGGCCGGGAGTGGACCTTGCGGACGGCGGCAGCGGCGCGGCGGACGAGGGCGGCGCGGCGGCCACGATCTGCCCCTCGGGCGCGGCAAGCGTGGCGCCGGCCATGGCGAAGGCGCAGGCGGGAGCCTTGCCGTCACCTTCGTCCTGTTGCTCGTGCGGAGCGGACGACGCCCCGAACAGGTCGACCCTTTGGTTGACGGCGCCGTCGGCGGTGCAAACCACCACGGTGAGGGCGCCGGGAGCCGCCTGGATCATGTAGCCGGGGAGCACGGTCAGGCGCAGCGCGACCGTCAGGGCGACCAGCGCCCAGACGCCCGCGCCCCACCGGGAGCCGATATGCCGCCTGCCTGTCATCGGGCGTCTGGTAGGCGACAAATCGAACCCCGACAATGATCCTGATCAGACGGGACGCGGATCGGGGGATCCTGAGCCCCAGGCGCCCTACCGCCGCGACCGCGAACGCCAGCCTTTTGGCGGGGGCGGCGGGGCGGCGGCCGGGGCCAGGGCGCCGGGGGCGCCGTCGCGGCTGTAGCCGCGGTCGTAGCCGTCCGCTTCCCACCAGGGTCGGCTGGAGCTGCCGAACACGCTTTCGTCGCGCAGGGTCGAGGGCAGGCTGGAGGCGCGGACGCAGTAGGTGCCCCGCTCCCACTGCTGACGCCAGCAGTCGCCGCCGTAGTAGACCCAGTTGTGCTCGACGTCGGCCGTGGCCCCCTGCTCCACCCAGATCGCGCGGCGGCTCCAGTCGTGGATGCGGTTGCGATGGATGAAGGCGTTGCCGCCGGCGACATAGATGCCGACGTCGCGCGAGCCGATGGCCGACTCGGTGAAGCGCAGCTGGCCGTCGGAGACCACGCCCACCGTCGTGCGGCAGAAGCGGCTGCGGCTGACATCGACCTGCGCGCCCCGGTCCAGATGCAGGCCGTTGCGCCAGCCGCAGACCACGGCGTTGCGGATCGTCAGGGTGCCGGACCCGCTGCGCAGGCCGCGCACCAGGATGCCGTTGCCGGCCGAGCCCGAGGTCGAGCGGGCCATGATGCCGGCCTGGTCGATGCGGCTCTCGCCGGTGGCCGGGGTGATGTCGAGACCGGTTTCCTCGCCGGTGATCCGCGTGCGGGCGATGTCGACCACCGCCGACTCGGCGATGACGGCGGCGTTCCAAGTGTAGGCGTCGATGGTGCTTTCGCGCAGGATCAGCTTGCCGCCCGAGGCGTAGACCGCCGCGGCGTCGCCCCAGTAGTTGACCGTGGTGCGGACCAGGGCGACGTCGCCGCCCCAGGACTCGATACAGGCGGTGCGGCCGCCCTTTTCGCTGGTCAGGACCAGGTCGCGCAGCTCGACACCCTTCACGCCCTCGGCGATGCGGATGCAGGGCGCGCCCTCGGGGGCGGAGATGGTCGCCGGCGCCGTGGCCGGGGCCGGGTCGAAGATCGAGGCGCCCTCGGCGGCGATGATCACCGGATACTCGACGATCACCGTCTCGCGACAGACGCCGCCGCGCGAGCGGATGTAGAGGATGCCGTTGTCGGCCAGACCGCGCAGCGCGTCGGAGATCGGCGTCGGGCCGGCGTAGGGATCGCCGCAGTCCACGGTCACCGAGTTGCGGTCGCGGGGCCAGTCGCCGTTGGGCGGGTAGTAGTCGTTCCAGCCCGGCTGACGGCGGCCCCAGCGATAGCGATCCGGCTTCCAGCGGTCGGGCCGCCAGCGCGGCTTGAGCGGCGGCGTGATCAGTCCGCCGAAGTTGGGGCGGATCTGCTGATCGACGCGGGCCGCCGCGTCCGGAAACGCGTGGGCGGCCGTGCCGGTCAGGGCGACGGCGAGGGCCGCCGCGACGGCGGGGAGGAAGCGCTGAAGCGTCTTCATGGCAGATAATCCCTGTCGCGAGGCGTGGGCCGCGGACGCGACACCTGGGCCAGCACTTGCTGGAGGCGGCCGGCCGACGGCTTGAAGCCCGAAAGCGCGGCGTCGATCTGGTAGACGACGGCCCCGGCCTTGTCCTGGTCGGCGACGCCGGAAACGCCCAGCGAGAAGAAGGTCGACATCGCGTACTTGGCCTCGGCCGACCCCTGTTTGTCGGCCTCGGCGTACCAATAGAAGGCGCGGGCGTAGTCGCGCGGGACCCCCACGCCTTCGGAATACATCACCGCCAGCACCAGCTGGGCCTTGGGCGAGCCGTTGACGGCCGCGTACTGGATGGCGCGGACCTTCTCGATCGGCTGGAAGAGACCGGTCTGCGGGCGGCCGATCATGGCCTGGAAGCTCTGGATGTCGCCCGGATAGAGGGCGTTCTCGTTGAATACCGGCTTGGGCGTCACGCGCAGGTAGGTCAGGGCCTCGGCGATATGGACGAAGGGCAGCTCGCGCAGGCGGTGCAGCGCCGCCTGCTGGCCGTCGTTGTACTGGTCGCTCTCGTCAGAGTGCGGGACGCCCGATTGCGGCGCCTCGGGCGGATAGAACTCGTAGGTCGGCGTCCAGCGACGGGCCTTCTGCTCGACATAGGCGCCGTCGGCGGCGCGCTTGGCCGAGGAGCGCTCGAAGTCCTTGAGCATGACATAGGCGCCGACATCGCCGGTCTGCACGGCGAGGTAGTTGTAGAGATAGGCGTCGATGTCGTTGCGCGGAAACAGGTTCAGCGCGGCCGGCGTGCCGGGCTTGTTGGGGCGGCCCCGCGCCTCCGTCGCCTGGCGGTTGTCGGTCGGCTCGCCGTAGGGGCCGAAGAAGCCGTCATGCATCCGCGCCAGGGTGCGGTAGCCCTCGGCGCCCTGGGTCGACAGCACGTAGATGACCCGGTTGCGGACCTTCTCCTGCTCCTCGGACGTCATGCGCGACAGCACCCGGTCCAGGGAACGGTAGGCCATCTTGCGCTCCACGGCGCGGCAGTCGTCGAAGCGCGAGACCTTGTTCTCGCCCTGCGGGGCGCGGCGGCTGTTGGCGGCGATCGGCGTGTAGCCCTCGGAATTGGCCAGGGCCAGGGCGTACCAGACCGCGGCCTCGACATCGTCCTCGAGGTTCTTGTCGGCGGCGCGCTCACCCTGATAGCGGCGCGCCAGCTCGAGCTGGGCGAAGAAGTCGCCGGTGAAGCCGCGGCGGCGGAGCGTGCGGATCTCGATCTGCTGGGCGTTGAACTGCGGCTGGGATCCGGACGAGGTCTGCGGCCGGGGACAGGCGACCTCGCCCTTGGACCCGAACCAGCTGTTGGGCCCGGTGTCGCAGCCGACCAGAGGCAGGATGACCGCCGCCACGAGCACGGCGATCGACGCGCCGCGGATCAGCGGCCCTTTGGCGGCCCCTTCGGGGCCGCACGGGGTGTCGCTGCTCTCGTGCATACTCATAGCCCCCTACGCCACCCCGCCGTTAACAGTTCGGCGAACGCGACTCTTCGCAGGCCCCCGCAACGAGTCAAGCGCGCGCAGGGCACAGGTTAACCATATTTCGGGGTCGGCGGGTCCGGAGGGAACACCGTTCGCCCGGGAGGCGAAATCGACGCCAAAACAGACGCATCGCCGCGCCGCCGCCCGCGTTGCGCCCTGCTTTCGCCGCACCCGGCGAGCGAACCATGTTTCAGGGACGAACGAGTTCAGGGGAATCACATGCGTGAAACGAGGCGTTTTCGATCCATCGTCAGCCTGACCGCCATCGCCGCGATGATGGCGGCCTCCGCGCCGCCGGCCACCTTCGCGCGGGCCACGTCCCCCGTCGGGAGCGAGCCCTCGGCGGCGGACTGCGAGAAGCTGGGCTTCCCTGTCGCCAACGACCGGGAGGACGCTCGCGGAAGCAGCGTCGTGGTGACGGCGCAGAAGCGATCGTACGCCCCCTCGCCGATGGTCGGCGCGCCGCCCCCCGCACCGCCGAGGCCGCCGGTTCCCCCCCGCCCCGAAATCGTTTACGCGCCCGGCGTCGTCGCCCCCGGCGCGATCATGCCCAGGCCGCCCATCGCCGCGCAGGACACCGAGAAGTATCCCGGCGGTGTCTCCAACCCGATCAGGCAGGTCGCCCAGGAGCCGGTCTCGACCTTCTCGATCGACGTCGACACCGCAGCCTACGCCAACACCCGCCGCTTCCTGTCCGACGGCCGCGTGCCGCCGCGCGACGCGGTGCGGGTCGAGGAGCTGATCAACTACTTCGACTACGCCTACCCCCTGCCCGCCACCAAGGCCGAGCCGTTCAGGCCGTTCGTCGCCGTGGCCCCCTCGCCCTGGTCGACGGACCGCCAGATCATCCACATCGGCCTGCAGGGCTACGACATCCCCCGCGATCAGCAGCCGCCGCTGAACCTGGTCTTCCTCGTCGACACCTCCGGCTCGATGTGGAGCGAGGACCGCCTGCCGCTGGCCAGGAAGGCGCTGGGCACGCTGATCGACCAGCTGGACAGCAAGGACCGGGTCTCGATGGTCGCCTACGCCGGCTCGGCCGGGGCGGTGCTGGCCCCGACCAGCGGCAAGGAGAAGCTGAAGATGCGCTGCGCCCTGGGCGCGCTGCGGTCCGGCGGATCCACCGCCGGCGGTCAGGGCCTGGCGCTCGCCTATGCGCTGGCCCAGCAGAACTTCGACCCCAAGGCGGTCAACCGCGTCATCCTGCTGACCGACGGCGACTTCAACGTCGGGGTTTCCGACCCCAGAAAGCTCAAGGACTTCGTCGCCGACAAGCGCAAGACCGGCGTCTATCTGTCGGTCTACGGCTTCGGGCGCGGCAACTACAACGACACGATGATGCAGGCGCTGGCCCAGAACGGCAACGGCACGGCCGCCTACATCGACAGCTTCGACGAGGCGCGGAAGCTGTTCCGCGACGACTTCTCCGGCTCGCTGTTCCCCATCGCCGACGACGTGAAGATCCAGGTCGAGTTCAACCCGGCCCAGGTCAGCGAGTACCGGCTGATCGGGTACGAGACCCGGATGCTGAACCGCGAGGACTTCAACAACGACCAGGTCGACGCCGGCGAAGTCGGCTCCGGCGCGTCCGTCACCGCCCTCTACGAGATCGCCCGCGTCGGCGCGGCGCCCTCCTCCGATCCGCTGCGCTACGGTTCGGCCAGGCCGGCGGCGGCCCCCTCGGCCGAGCTGGCCTTCCTGAAGATCCGCTACAAGCTGCCGGGCAAGCCGGACTCGGTGCTCATGCAGCGGCCGATCACCCGCGCCGACGTCAGCGACAGCCTGGCCGCCGCCCCGGAGTCGACCCGCTGGGCCCTGGCCGTCGCCGCCTTCGGCCAGAAGCTGCGCGGGGATCCCTGGATCTCCGCCGACTTCGGCTGGCCCCAGGTCATCGACCTGGCCCAGGGCGCCCGGGGCACGGACGAGTTCGGCCTGCGCGCCGAGTTCGTGAAGCTGGCGCGCGGCGCCGGCGAGGGCAAGCGGGTGAACGAGTAGGCGATAGGGACAGACACCAAGGTGTCTGTCCCTATGCGGCTCCGTCCTGGGTGCTTCGACACGCGCTGTGCGAGCGCTGCTCAGCATGACTATGGTTGAAGGCCTTCGCTTCCAGTCATCCTGAGCAGGCGCGGAGCGCCGTGTCGAAGGACGCACAGCCTCACAGCTCGCGAAATCTCTGTCCCCGTCTCTGGAATGTGTCCGTAACCGACCCGTTGCGGACATGAGCAGGCGCGGCCAACATCTGTCTGAAACTGGGGCATCTGGAGAGCTTGGTCGAAATGTCGCGGTCCAATCAAAGCTGGTTTGATCGCTTCTCCCGATATGCGTCGACCAGGTTCAGGGGCAATGCCACGCTGACGACTGCGACCGCAGCCTTCATGCTCGGCTTGGCATTGGTGCCGAGAAGCTTCGGCGTTGAGCTGCCTCTTCTGATCGTTATTGGATTGCCGGTGGCCTTCTGGTTAACGGTCGTGGTGCACGGAAGCAGGGTGAGAAGAAACGGGAAATCCCATTCAAACTCGACCAAGGACCGACGATCGTTGTGATCGTCATCTGGACCGTGCCCGGTAACACATCACGTCCGCAACCCACCCATAGCCGCTCCCCGCAACGTCTGCTCCTGCTTCACGCAGTCCCCGCCCTGATGCCTTGCCGGAGCCTTGACCAGGCCGACCGCTCGCGCTCCCATTCTATCAAGGCCGAAGGGTGGGTGTGGTCAGGGCTGCCTCGCGCGGTGGGTGACGCCGCCGTGCTTTCTATCCTCTCCCTATTGGGAGAGGGGAACCCTGCGGAGCAGGGTGGAGAGGGACACGCAGGCGGTCGGTGACTGGCCGCCGCGTCCGGCCTGCATCCCTGTCCCCGCAATGATCCCACGCAGAAGGGCTTCCCGCTCCACCACCCTTTGGGTGGTCCCCCTCTCCCAAGAGGGAGAGGAAAAATAGGGGGATAACTCAATTCTATCCCCCACCCCTCTCATCGCCCGTATCCTTCACACGTCCCCGTCGCGGGGGAGGGCGCCTGGTACCAGCCCGATGCGGCGACGGGGAGTGGTCGAGCGGGACCAGGCGGAGGGGA
>JAUSPV010000091.1 GCA_030652755.1 Caulobacter sp.
GCTGGACGGCGGCCGCTTCGCGACCTCGGACCTGAACGACCTCTACCGCCGGGTCATCAACCGCAACAACCGCCTCAAGCGCCTCATCGAGCTGCGCGCGCCGGACATCATCATCCGCAACGAAAAGCGGATGCTGCAGGAAGCCGTCGACGCCCTGTTCGACAACGGCCGTCGCGGCCGGGTCATCACCGGCGCCAACAAGCGCCCGCTGAAGTCCCTCGCCGACATGCTGAAGGGCAAGCAGGGCCGGTTCCGCCAGAACCTGCTCGGCAAGCGCGTCGACTACTCGGGCCGTTCGGTCATCGTCGTCGGTCCCGAGCTGAAGCTGCACGAGTGCGGCCTGCCCAAGAAGATGGCGCTGGAGCTGTTCAAGCCGTTCATCTACGCGCGCCTGGACGCCAAGGGCCTGTCGGGCACCGTCAAGCAGTCCAAGCGTATGGTCGAGCGTGAGCAGCCGGCGGTGTGGGACGTCCTCGAAGAGGTCATCCGCGAACACCCCGTCCTGCTGAACCGCGCGCCGACGCTCCACCGTCTGGGCATCCAGGCGTTCGAGCCCAAGCTGATCGAGGGCAAGGCCATCCAGCTGCACCCGCTGGTCTGCGCCGCCTTCAACGCCGACTTCGACGGCGACCAGATGGCCGTTCACGTCCCGCTGAGCCTCGAGGCCCAGCTGGAAGCGCGCGTGCTGATGATGTCGACCAACAACATCCTCAGCCCCGCCAACGGCAAGCCGATCATCGTGCCGTCGCAGGACATCGTCCTTGGCCTCTACTACCTGTCGCAATCGCGTGACGGTGAGCCGGGCGAAGGCAAGATCTTCGGCGACCTGGGCGAGATCGAGATGGCGCTCGACGCCGGCGTCGTGACCCTGCACAGCAAGATCAAGGCGCGCTTCACGGAGATGACTCCGGAAGGCGAAATCCTGCGCAAGGTGATCGACACCACGCCGGGCCGGATGAAGATCGCCGCCCTGCTGCCGCGTCACACCCAGATCGGCCACCGCCTCATCGAAAAGGCGCTGACCAAGAAGGAAATCGGCAATCTGATCGACATCGTCTACCGGCACTGCGGTCAGAAGGCGACGGTCATCTTCGCCGACCAGATCATGGCGCTGGGCTTCAAGGAAGCGGCCAAGGCCGGCATCTCCTTCGGCAAGGACGACATCATCATTCCGCAGCGCAAGACCGCGATCGTCGACGAGACCCGCAAGCTCGCCGAGGAATACGAGCAGCAGTACGCCGATGGCCTGATCACCAAGGGCGAGAAGTACAACAAGGTCGTCGACGCCTGGGCCAAGGCCACTGATCGCGTCGCCGACGAGATGATGGCCGAGCTGCAGACCAAGCACACCGACGAGAACGGCCGCGAGCGCGAGATCAACGCCATCTACATGATGGCCCACTCCGGCGCCCGGGGCTCGCAGGCCCAGATGAAGCAGCTCGGCGGGATGCGCGGCCTGATGGCCAAGCCGTC
>JAUSPV010000071.1 GCA_030652755.1 Caulobacter sp.
GAGCGTATCCTGGTCAACTGCGCCGGCACCGGCAACGCCGCCAAGACGGCCAGCCGCGACAAGACCACCGGCGACATCAAGCACTTCCCGCTGGCCCACTTCGACATGATCATCCAGATCAACCTGGTCGGCACCTTCCGCTGCATCGCCAAGTCGGCGGCCGGCATGCTGACCCTGGAGCCGCTGCCGGACGGCGACCGCGGCGCCATCGTCAACACCGCGTCGGTGGCGGCCGAGGACGGCCAGATCGGCCAGGCGGCCTATTCGGCCTCCAAGGGCGGCGTCGTCGGCATGACCCTGCCGATCGCCCGCGACCTGTCGAGCGAAGGCATCCGGGTGAACACCATCCTGCCGGGCATCTTCAACACCCCGCTGCTGAACGCCGCTCCCGAAGCGGTCAAGGCCGCCCTCGGCGCCCAGGTGCCGTTCCCCAAGCGTCTCGGCCAGGCGGAAGAGTACGCCTCGCTGGCGCTGGAAATGATCCGCAACGGCTACTTCAACGGTGAAGACGTCCGCCTGGACGGCTCGATCCGCATGGCGCCGCGGTAAGAACGGTCTTCCCTCCCCTTCATGGGGAGGGTCGTCGGCGCAGCCGACGGGGTGGGGAAGCAGGGCGCCAATCACGGTCGATTCGTGAGTGGCCTCTTCATGCCCCACCCTGCCCTGCTGCGCAGGGCTGTCCCTCCCCACGAGGGGGAGGGAAGAATGACAGCCGCTCAGTTGGACGCCGGTCGCTGGATGGTCGGGCCGAGGTTGGCCATCACGTCGCGGGCGTCGAAGGCGCGGGGATCGTTCGCGGGCTTGGGGCCCTTGCCGAGCAGGATCTCGGCCGAGGCCTCGAACCGCTCGACCGTGCGGACGTCCATGCGATCGGCCCAGAACGGATCGCCGTACCAGGGATCCCAGCGACGCCAGCCCCAGGCCGCGCCGTAGTAGCGCCAGGACGGCCGCCAGTAGCCATAGGGGCCGAACGACGGCGGCGAGGGGTCGACATAGGTCCGCGCCTTGCGGTCGGTGCTGCGGTCGGCCAGCGCGAACCAGTCATAGCCCTCTCCGACGGTGATCTCGGCGGCGCGATAGAGCAGGTAGCGCTCGACGGTCTCTCGCGAGGTCAGGCTGTTGCCGGCGAAGGTCACCCGGAAGCGATCCGTCTCCAGTCGCGCCTCGGAGAAGCCGCCCGACACCGACTGTCCCGGCAGGTTGGGCTGATAGGGCGTGGCGGTGGCGCAACCGGTCAGGACCAGGGTCCCGGCCAGCAGCCCCGCCATCGCGACGGCTTTGATAGTCATGGTGATCCACTCCAGCGCGGAGCCGGCGGCGCCGGGGTGGCGCGGTCAGCCCCTGGTTCGTCCCTCACCCTCAACACATGGCGCCGGGCGGAGGTTGCGCCAAGGCCTAGTGAAGGCTTTCCATGTGCCGGGCGATGCGCAGCCGGGCCGGCTGGATCAGGCCGGGCGAGGCGACGGTGACCGAATGGATGGTGGCGTCGATCTCGCGCCGCCAGAAGTCCAGGAACCGGTGCACGCGCGGAAACTTCGGGGCGATGTCGAGCGTCTGCCACAGGAACCGCTGCAGCAGGGCCGGGCAGTCGGGCATGTAGTAGAGCACCTCGGTGGTGGTCAGCCGCTCTCCGCGGAGCTGGCGTTCGAAGTCGTCGCTCATGGTCACCTCCTCGTTTCGATCCGCAGGCTGCGGGATTCGATCAGGGGCCCGCAAGGGTTAACGCGGTGGAAATCCTGTGCTTGCTCAATATGTTGGCAGCAGCAGTCGAGTCGCGTGGCTGCTAGCGACGGCTGAGGATCAGGACCGCCGCCGTGATCAGCATGAGCCCGACCAGCAGCGAAAAGCCGCGCTTGAAGGCCGGCTCGTTCATCCGGGCCGACAGGGCCGCGCCGCCCAGGCCATAGGCGCTCATGGCCAGAACGTCGAAGCCGATGGTGGCGGTAGCGAACAGCAGCAGCTGCGGGATGATCTGCCGGGCCGGGTCGATGAACGGCGGCAGGACGGCGGTGAAAAACAGCAGGGCCTTGGGGTTGGCGATCTGCACCGAGAAGCCGTCGAGCAGGGCCGAGCGCGCCCTGTGGACGGCCGGCGCCTGCGCGGCCGCCTCGTCCTGGCGGCGCACGCCGGACCAGATCGACCGCAGGCCCAGCCAGGCCACATACAGGCCCCCGGCGATGGCCAGCAGCCGGAAGGCGGCCGGGAAGGCGGCGACCAGCGCCCCCAGCCCCAGCGCCGCCCCGCCGAACCAGACCAGGGTGGCGGCGTTCATCCCGGCCACGCCGATCAGGGCCTGGGCGCGGCCCCGCTGCATGCCCGTGGCGATGGCGAACAGGTTGGCCGGACCCGGGGTCACGGCCATCAGCGCCATGATGGCCAGGAAGGCGCTGTAGCGGGCGGGGTCGACGGGCAGGATCATGCGGCCTTGCCTAGACTGCGGCACGCCGGACACACAAGCTTGGTCGGGGGGCAAGAAAATCCCACTTGATTGATAGGATTTCAGTGATGACGAGCCGGCTCGCTTTCGCCTAGGGTCGCTGGCAACCTCGAGTCTGGAGCGGCCATGGGCGACTTTCTGCTGTTTTTCCTCGTTGGCTTTGGCGCCCAGATTGTCGATGGCGCGCTGGGCATGGCCTATGGCGTCGTCAGCTCCACCGTGCTGCTGGCCTTCGGGGTGCCGCCGGCCGCCGCCTCGGCCTCGGTGCATGCGGCGGAGGTCTTCACCACCGCCACTTCGGCCTCCAGCCACGTGGCCCACCGCAACGTCAACTGGAAGATGTTCATCCCGCTGACCATCGCCGGCGTCATCGGCGGCGTACTGGGCGCCTTCGTACTGACCAGTATCGATGGAGACACCATCAAGCCCTTCATCGTCGCCTACCTCGGGGTCATGGGCCTGGTCATCCTGTGGCGGGCCTGGAAGGGTCCCAGCAAGACCCCGACCTCGCCCAAGCTGATCGCCCCGCTCGGCCTGGTCGGCGGCTTCTGCGACGCCACCGGCGGCGGCGGCTGGGGCCCAACCGTGACCAGCGCCCTCGTCGGCACCGGCACCGAGCCGCGCTATTCGATCGGCACTGTCAACACTGCCGAGTTTTTCGTCACCGTCGCCATCTCGGCGACCTTTGTCTGGGCCCTCCTGTCCGGCCAATGGCAGAACACCGGCGGCCTGATGCAACACGCGGCCGCGGTCGCCGGCCTGGTGGTCGGCGGGGTGCTGGCCGCGCCGCTGGCCGGGTGGGTGGTGAAGCTGGTTCCAGTACGGATCTTCACCTGGCTGGTCGGCTTCCTGGTGCTGTTCCTCTGCATCTACCAGGGCCTGAGGCTGTTCAAGGTGATCTGATCACCGGACAGAACGCGCCAGGGTATAGTGAGGACTCAACGGGCCTTGATGAGATCAGTCGGAATTGCCTGATCTCATCGTGGCAGTCGATTTCCACTGGTCCTTGACCCGCATCAGGCCACCAGGATCCACACCGCCTTGCCGAGCGCGCCGAACAGCAGGGCGGCGGCGGCGAGGGCCTGGATCATGAAGCCGGCTTCGCGCTTGGCCGGGTCGGCGACGTAGCCGAGTGCGTAGAGGATGCGGCCGACGATCCAAACCATGCCCAGAGCGAAGGCGATCACGCCCATCGGGTCCTGCGGCTGCCAGAACAGGTGGAACATCCACAGCGACGGCAGGAAGATCGGCAGCCACTCAAGCGTGTTGGCCTGAACGCGGATGTGGCGCTCAAGCACCGGATCGCCGGTCATCTGCGGCGCGGCGATGCCGCTCTTGCCGCGCGCGGCGCCGACGCGCAGGCCCATCCAGACGTAGGCGAGCAGCGCCAGGGCCGTGACGATGGCGACAAAGGCATAGGTTTGCATCGAACGATATCTCCCGAGGGCCCCCGGCGGTCTGCGCCGCCATCCCGAGCGCCGAGCCTGTCATGCTTCGCCGCGCGCCGGAACCCATGACGCAGGCAGGCATTCTCGCCCTGTGGGAGCTTGCCTCCGGAGGGACACGGCCATGCAGGTACAATCGGCCGCCATCACAGACATCGAGTACGAGACCGAGCACGGCAAGCTGTTCGTGCGCTTCGCCGACGGCGACCGCTACGTCTATGTCGGCGTGCCGGGCGAGGTGCACCGCAGCTTCCTGGACGCCGATTCCAAGGGCGGCTTCTTCGCCGAGGAGATCCGCGACGTCTATCCCTACAACCGGCTGGAGCCGTGGAACGGCTGACGCCGTCGGCGCCTACCCCGCGTCGCGCTTGTCGCGCTTGGCCAGCACGCGCAGGCGCAGGGCGTTGAGCTTGATGAAGCCGCCGGCGTCGCGGTGGTCGTAGGCGACCTTGCCCTCCTCGAAGGTGACCAGGTCCTGGTCGTAGAGGCTGTAGGGGCTCTCGCGGCCGATGATCGAGACATTGCCCTTGTAGAGCTTGACCCGCACCCGGCCGGTGACCTTGGCCTGGCTGTAGTCGATGGCCGCCTGCAGCATCTCGCGCTCGGGGGCGAACCAGAAGCCGTTGTAGACCAGCGATGCGTACTTGGGCATCAGCTCGTCCTTCAGGTGCATGGCTCCGCGATCCAGGGTGATCGACTCGATGCCGCGGTGGGCCGCGAGCAGGATCGTGCCGCCCGGGGTCTCGTAGACGCCACGCGACTTCATCCCGACGAAGCGGTTCTCGACCAGGTCCAGCCGGCCGACGCCGTTGTCGTGGCCCAGCTGGTTCAGCTTCGTCAGCAGCGTAGCCGGGGACATGGCCACGCCGTCGATGGCGACGGGATCGCCCTTCTCGAAGTCGATGGTGAAGACCTGCGGTTTGTCCGGCGCGTCTTCCGGGGCGATGGTGCGCATGTGGACGAACTCGGGCGCCTCGACGGCCGGGTCCTCCAGCACCTTGCCCTCTGACGAGGAGTGCAGAAGGTTGGCGTCGACGCTGAACGGCGCCTCGCCGCGCTTGTCCTTGGTGATCTGGATCTGGTGCTTCTCGGCGAAGTCCAGCAGCGCCTCGCGGGACTTGAAGTCCCACTCCCGCCAGGGCGCGATCACGGTGATGTCGGGCTCGAGGCCATAGTAGCCGAGCTCGAAGCGGACCTGGTCGTTGCCCTTGCCGGTCGCGCCGTGGCTGACCGCGTCGGCGCCCATCTTGCGGGCGATCTCGATCTGCTTCTTGGCGATCAGCGGCCGGGCGATGGAGGTGCCAAGCAGATACTGGCCCTCATAGACCGTGTTGGCGCGGAACATCGGGAAGACGTAGTCGCGCACGAACTCCTCGCGCACGTCCTCGATGAAGATGTTCTCCGGCTTGACCCCGGCGGCCAGGGCCTTGGCGCGCGCCGGCTCGATCTCCTCGCCCTGGCCCAGGTCGGCGGTGAAGGTGATGACCTCCGCCCCGTACTCGGTCTGCAGCCACTTGAGGATGATCGAGGTGTCGAGGCCTCCCGAATAGGCGAGGACGACCTTCTTGACGGACTTGTGGGCGGGCACGGGCGATATCCTGCGGCGGGAAGAAAAGTGCGGGCGTTCAACGGCGTTCCGGGCCGTCGGTCAAGTCCGAACCGGCGCGAAACGAAAGCGCCCGACCACCCCGGCGGGCGCCATCGGCTCGGCCCGCGTCCCGGCGCCGATGTTGTGGATCACCGGCGGCGTCGTCCCGGCCGGCGTATCGGCGGCGATGATCGAGATGTGCGGCAGCGACCCGCCCAGCCGCTGGGTGACCAGGTCTCCGGCCCGCCAACCCCCGGCCAGCGGCAGCGAGGCGCCGCGCCGGGCCAGGAAGGTCTCGAGGTTGGGCACGCGCCGGTGGTCGATGTTGCGGTCCGGTCGGGCGAGGCCCCAGGCTTTCGGATAGGCGGGAAAGGCGCGGCTCATGTCCTCGTGGACCAGGGCCTGCAGGTCGATGCCGAAGGCCGTCCGATAGGCGCGGATGACCACATCGGTGCAGACGCCGCGATCGGCGGGCACATCACCGCCGGGGTAGGCGAGGCGGACGTAGGCGGGATCATAGAGGACGGTGCGGCCGATCTGGGCCCTGGCGGCGGCCACCAGCTTGCGGGGCCAGTCAGGCTCGCCGCGCGCCGTCGCCGGCAGGGCCAGGGCGGGCAGGGCTGCGATCAGGGCGCGGCGGTCGATCATGGTCGCCAGCGGAACGCCGGTTTGTGGCGATTATCGGGGCGGACCCAGCGCGCCCTCGGCCTCGAGGATGACCAGGGCCTTCTGGACGCGGCCCAGGTGCAGCACCGCCAGCAGCGGGGCCAGGGTGGCGCGAACGCCCAGCACGATCAGCGCGCCGGTCAGGTCCAGACCGGGCTCCCGGCTCTCGATCTGAAGCCAGGCGCCGATCAGGAAGGCGAGGGTCGGCACGGTCAGCAGGGCGGCCCAGCGGGGCAGGCGCCGCGTCGCCGCGAGGCCCTTCCACAGCACGGGCACGCTCGCGCCGGCCGGAATCCGCTTCCAGGCGGCCAGGGTGAAGGACGCCATCAGCGCCAGGGCGAGGATCCAGAACACGTCGCCGGCGATGGTCAGGGCGAGGATCATACCGTCACCTGCGCCCCCAGCTCGACCACGCGGCCGGGCGGGATCTTGAAGAAGTCGGTCGGGTTGGCGGCGTTCTTCATCAGGAAGATGAACAGCTTGTCCTGCCAGAGGGGCATGCCGCTATGGGCCGAGGCGATCACCGACCGGCGGCCCAGGAAGAAGCTGGTCGACATGATGTCGAACTTCAGACCCTGCTGCTTGCGCAGCAGCGTCAGCGCCTTGGGCACGTTGGGGGTCTCCATGAAGCCGTAGCTGATGATCAGCTTCTTGAAGTCGTCGTTGACCACCTCGATGCGCACCCGCTCGCTTTCGGGCACGCGCGGCGTCTCGGCGGTGCGGACGGTGGCGATGACGTTCTTCTCGTGCAGGACCTTGTTGTGCTTGAGGTTGTGCATGAGGGCGACCGGGGTCATGTCCGGGTCGCTGGTCAGGAAGATGGCGGTGCCGGGCGCGCGGTGCGGGGCCCGGGCCTTGAGGATGTCGATCAGGTCGACCAGCGGCACCGAGTCGCGCCGCGTCTTGTCGGTGAGGATCTGGGCGCCCTTGGTCCAGGTCCACATGATCAGCACCAGCACCGCGCCGAACGCCAGCGGCATCCAGGCGCCCTGCGGGATCTTCAGCAGGTTGGACGAGATGAAGGTCAGGTCGACGGCGACCAGGGGAACCAGCACCGCCAGGGTCGCCGACCAGCGCCACTTCCACAGGAAGCGCACGATGACGAAGGCCAGCAGGGTGTCGACGAACATCGAGCCGGTCACCGCGATGCCATAGGCGGCGGCGAGCGCGCTGGAGGTCTTGAAGCTGAACAGCAGGACCAGCACGCCGATCAGCAGCATGGTGTTGACCTGGGGCACATAGATCTGGCCGGCCTGGGTCTCGCTGGTGCGGCGGATGTCGATGCGCGGCAGCAGGCCCAGCTGAACGGCCTGCTGGGTGACCGAGAAGGCGCCGGTGATCACCGCCTGGCTGGCGATGACCGTGGCCATGGCCGCCAGCATCAGGACGGGCCAGTAGGCGACCTGGGGCACCATCTCCCAGAACGGATTCTCGCGGGCGGCGGGGTTGGCGAGGATCAGGCCGCCCTGTCCCAGATAGTTGAGCACCAGGCAGGGGAAGACCACCCACAGCCAGGCGGCCTGGATGGGCTTTTTCCCGAAGTGGCCCATGTCGGCGTAGATGGCCTCGGCCCCGGTCACCGCCAGGAAGACGCTGCCCAGGATGACGAATCCGAGAAAGCCGTTCTCGAACAGGAAGATCACCCCGTAGTGCGGCAGCACGGCGCGCAGGATCGAGGGGTCGTCGAACAGGTGGTAGAGGCCAAGGCCGCCCAGCACCAGGAACCAGAGCAGGGTGATGGGGCCGAAGAAGGCGGCGACGCGGTGGGTGCCGCGCGACTGGACCATGAACAGCGCGATCAGGATGCCGGCCGAGATGGGCAGGATCCAGTTGTCGAAACGCCCGCCCAGCCCCGGGGCCTCCTTGAGGCCCTCGACCGCCGACAGCACCGAGATGGCCGGGGTGATGATGCCGTCGCCGTAGAACAGCGCCGCGCCGATCACGCCCAGGAAGAACACGGTCGCCGACCGCTTGCCGTTGGGCTTGGCCAGGGTCCGGCGGGCCAGAGCCATCAGGGCCAGGGTGCCGCCCTCGCCCTTGTTGTCGGCCCGCATCAGCAGGATGACGTACTTGAGGGTCACCACCAGGATCAGCGCCCAGATGACCAGCGAGACCACGCCCAGCACGGCCAGTTCGGTCTCCACGCCGCTGCGGGTATGGGCCAGCGCCTCGCGCATGGCGTAGAGCGGGCTGGTGCCGATGTCGCCGAAGACGACGCCGATCGAGCCCAGCACGAGGGCCCGGAAGCTCTGCGGCTTGTGACCGTCGTGGCCGGAAGCCGGGCCGGCCTTTTCGGATGCGGAGGCGCCGGCGGCGTCGGAAACCATGGGATCCCTCCGGGATCGCGACGGGGGGACCCCGACGCCAGTTCCCAAGCGACTGCGGCGGGCGCGATACACCCAATCGAGAGCCGGTTCAATCGTGGCTGGCGTCGCGCCCTTCGTCGAATTTGATGGCGCGGCGCTCCGTCCGTTCCTACCTTTCGGTCACACCATGTCCGACAGCCAGAAGTTTCCCGTCGCCGCGCACGCGCTGGCCTACCTCGCCCACAAGAACGCGACGTCGCCGGAGCACGCCATCTCCAGCGCCGAACTCGCCGCCTCCATGCCCACCAATCCGGTGGTCGTGCGACGGGTGACCGCGATGCTGGCGCGCGCCGGGCTGATCGACACCCGGGCCGGCGCCGGCGGCGGCGCCTGGCTGAAGAGGCCGCCCGGCGAGATCGGCCTGGACCAGGTGCTGCGCGCCGTTCACGGCTGCACCCACCTGGGCGTCCCGCCCCCCGGCGCCGCCGGCTGCCCCGTGGGCGAACGCATCCCCGTGGCCGTGGGCGCCGCCATCGTCGCCGCCGACCAGGCGGCCGCCGCGCGGCTGGCGGGGATCACCGTCGCAGACCTTCTGAGCACCGATCCCGAAAAACTGTAATCAATCTGGTTGCGGTTGCCTTGTCGCGCGGCCGGCGCCTGCTTAGGTAATCGTAACTGTTGCGATTACCAATCAGAGGAGCCCGCCATGGCCCGCATCGCCATCGCCTACCATTCCGGCTACGGCCACAACGAAGTCCTCGCCCTCAGCGTGGCCCAGGGCGTCCGCGACGCTGGAGGCGAGGCCGAGTTGCTGAAGATCGAGGGACCCGGCCAGGACTTCGATCCGATCCTTGAGGCGATCACCGCCTCCGACGCCGTCGTCTTCGGCGCGCCCACCTACATCGGCGACGTTTCGGCCGCCTTCAAAGCCTTCGCCGAGGCCACGTCGAAGATCTTCGCCGTCGGCGGCTGGAAGGACAGGCTGGCCGCCGGGTTCACCGTCTCGCACAGCTTCTCGGGCGACAAGGGTCACACGCTGGAAAGCCTGACCATCCTGGCCGCCCAGCACGGCATGAACTGGATCAACCTCGGCGTACCGCCCCCCGCCGTTCCTGCCGCCGAGCGCGGCCCGGACACGCTGAACCGGGTGGGATCATTCACCGGTCTGGCCGCCCAGGCCGACAACGCCTCGCCCGAGATCTCGCCCCCGGCCGGCGACCGCGAGACCGCCCGCCTGCTCGGCGAACGGGTGGCCAGGGCGGCCCAGCGCTGGGCGCGAGGCGCCGACGCGGCGCTGGCCCGGGCGGCGTGATCACGGCCGGTTCGGGTCGCCCTCCGGCGACTTGAACCGGCGCGGCGGGCGGGCCACTCTTGGATCCTGTTCTCTCAAGGTCCTGAAAGGTCCGCCCGCATGGCCCGCCGCCTCGCGCTGGTGACCGGCGCTTCCGCCGGCATCGGCGCCGCCTTCGCCCGCATCTACGCCAGCCACGGCTATGACGTCGCCCTGACGGCCCGTCGCGCCGACCGGCTGGAGGCGCTGGCAGGCGAGATCCGGCTGCGCTTCGGCGTCGAAGCCCTGACCCTGTCGGCCGATCTGGCCGAGCCGGGCGCTGTCGACGCCATCCTCGCCGATCTGGCCGGGCACGGCCGGGTGGTCGACGCGCTGATCAACAACGCCGGCTACGGCCTGCCCGGCGCCTATGCCGAAACCGACTGGCCGGCCCAGCGCGACATGCTGCAGGTGATGCTGGTCGCCCCCTGCGAGCTGATCCACAAGGTTCTGCCGGGCATGATCGAGCGTCGGTTCGGCCGCATCGTCAACGTCGCCTCGCTGGCGGGCCTGGTCCCCGGCTCGTCCGGCCACACCCAGTACGCGGCGACCAAGAGCTTCCTGATCAAGCTCTCCCAGAGCCTGCATCTGGAAAACCTGGCCACCGGGGTGCACGTCAGCGCCCTGTGCCCCGGCTTCACCTTCTCCGAATTCCACGACGTCAACGCCACCCGGGCGCAGGTCAGCCAGTCGACGCCCGACTGGCTTTGGCTGGGGGCCGACGAGGTCGCCGCCACCGGCTACGAGGCGGCCGAGGCCAATCGCCCGATCTGCGTCACCGGACTGCCGAACAAGGCCATCGCCGCGGTCGCCAAGCTGCTGCCCGACGACTGGGCGCTGGCCCTGATGGCCAGCCAGGGAAGCCGGTTCCGCAAGGTCTGATCTACTTCGTCGCCGCGTAGGGCGTGACGACGTCGGTCTTGATGATGCCGCTGCGGGCGGCGTCGGACACGCCGATGATGATGAACTGCACCGCCATGGCGCAGAGAATCAGGCCGAGCACCCGCACGATGATGGTCAGGCCGATGCGGCCCAGCAGCTTGCTGATCACCGGCGTCAGCCAGAAGCAGAGCATGGTCACCAGACTGATCGCCGCGATCACCCCGACCCCGGCCGCCATGCCCTGCAGCCCGAACTGCTTGGCCTCGCTGGCGAAGATGACCACGCTGGAGATGGCGCCCGGCCCGATCAGCAGCGGCATGGCGAAGGGCACGACCAGCCGCTCGAACCGGCGGCGGGCGTAGGCGCGGGCGCCTTCCGTCTCGATGCCCTCGGCGGCGTCGGCGAACATGGCGGTGAAGTCGTCCCGCGCCATCTCCAGCCCCATCAGGAACAGGATCACCCCGCCGGCGATGCGGAAGGCGGGCAGCGAAATGCCGAAGAACTCCAGCAGCGCCAGGCCGCTGAAGAAGAAGAAGGTCATGAACACGAAGGCGAAGAGGCTGATGTAGACCGCCACCCAGCGCCGGCCCGCCGCCAGGGCCCCCGCCGTCGCCGCCGCGAACACCGGCACGTTGCCGATCGGGTCGAGCAACGCGAACAGGGCGACGAAGAAGTTGACGGCGTATTCCGTGAGGGTCATTCAGCGGTCTTAGCCCAAATCACGTCGTTTCGCGCCCCTTCTCGGCGCCCGAGCCCGCCCGCGCGCGCCAGACCCGGAGAGACACCCCATGCCCGTCGCCGACCCGCGCCTGATCGTCGCCCTCGACCTGCCCGGAAGGGCCGAGGCGGAGGCCATGGTCGAGACCCTCGGCGACAGCGTGTCCTTCTACAAGATCGGCCTTCAGATGCTGGCGGTCGGCGGCATGGACATGGCCCGCGACCTCAAGCGGCGCGGCCGCCAGGTGTTCCTCGACTGGAAGCTGCACGACATCGGAGCGACGGTGGAGAAGGCCACGGCGGCCATCGTCGGCACGGGGGCCTGCGACCTGCTGACCGTCCACGCCCAGCCACAGGTCATGCGCGCGGCCGTTAAGGGACGCGGCGGGGCGACCTCGGCGAAGATCCTCGGCGTCACCGTGCTGACCAGCCTGAGCGGCCAGGACCTGGCGGAGATCGGCTACGGTATGGGGGTGGAGCAGCTGGTCGAGCGGCGCATCCGCCAGGCGGTCGACGCCGGCGTCGACGGCGTGGTGGCCAGCCCGCACGAGGCGGCGCTGGCGCGGCGCATCGGCGGCCCGGACTTCCTTGTGGTGACGCCGGGCGTGCGACCGGCCTGGGCCGGAGCCGACGACCAGGCCCGCGCCGCGACGCCCGCCGACGCGCTGGGGAACGGGGCCAGCCACCTGGTGGTCGGTCGCCCGATCACGGCGGCGGGCGATCCGCGCCAAGCGGCGCTGACGATCAGCGCCGAGATGGCCGGCGCCTGAGACCGCCTAGCGGCAGCCGCCGCAGCCCTTCTTGCCGCCGCCCGGCCTGTGCGGCTTGTGGGGCTTGTGGGGCGGCTTGTAGCCGCCGCCGCCAACGCTGACCCGCGCGCTGGCCGAGGCGCTGGCGTAGGCATAGGACGAGGCCCCGGCATAGGCGTAGCCGCCGCCGCCACCCCCGCCGCCGCCCGCGATGTACTCGGGACCCACGCCGCCGCCGCCCCAGAAGAAGCTGTCGTTCAGCGTGACCTCGCCCCAGCTGGGCGGCGGGCAGCCGTGCGGCGGGTGCGGGGGGCGCGGCGGGCAAGGCGGTCGCGGGGCCTGCGGCGGGACGCAGCAGCCGTAGCTGTAGGCCGGCGGCGGCGGAGGGGGCGGCGCGGGCGTGTAGCCGCCGGTGCAGCACGGCGGCGGGCCGCCGTAGCCGCCGCCCTGGACGTAGCCGCCGGCGGAGCCTTGCGAGTAGCCATAGCGCTGGGGCCCCGGCGCCGGGGCTGTGTAGCCGCCCGCATAGCCCGTCGGCTGGCTGTAACCGTAGCCCTGCGCGACCGGAGCCGGCGCGGCGCCCTGCGGCTGGTAGATCTCGGCCGGGGTCACCGTGCCGTCGTCCTGGACGAAATAGATCTGGTACTGCGGCGTCTGGGCCGAGGCGGCGCGCGCGAGCACGAGGAGGCCCAGCACCCCCAGGGTCAGCCTTGCGAACCACGTCATGGCGCTGCTCCGGATTGCGAAGGAGCGACACTGGGCGCTGTTCCCGCGCGACGCGACCGGTTGCCCCCGAGGGGCGAGGGGCTCGTGGTTAAAGTTCGCGCGTCACGACGTGGGTGCGGAGCTGGTTAGAAGTCGACCGCGATGCCCTTGCGCTCCCAGTCGCCGTAGCGGGTCGGCTCGGGCCCGGCGGGGCCGCCTTCCTCGGCGGGGCGCGTGTCGTCGCCGCCGGCGGCGCGGCGCGCGGCGGCTTCCTCCAGCGCGCGGCGGGCGGCGGGCGTCAGGCGTTTGTCGGGGTTGGCGCCGGGTGGAAGCGGGCCGTCGATGTCACTCTGCATGGACAAGATTTAACCGAACTCCGTCTTGCGAACAACGATCAGTGGTGATTTAGGGCGCGCCGCAACAAAAACAAGAAACCACGGAGCATTACAACTATGTCACGTTGGCCCAACGCCTTCTTCATGGCGGCCGCGATCTATATCGTCATTGGAACCTGCTGGGGCATGTACATGAGCGTTACTCATGACTTCGCCACCTCGCCGGCCCACGCCCACCTCAACCTGCTCGGCTTTGTCAGCCTGTCGATCATGGGCGCCTTCTACGCGCTGATCGGCAAGCACACGCCGCTCTGGCTGGTGAAGAGCAACTTCTTCCTCAACAACATCGGCATCATCGCCATGACCACGGCCCTCTTGCTGCTGTTCACCGGCAAGGCCACGCCGGGCCAGCTCGGCCCGCTGCTGATGCTCGGCGGCCCGCTGATCATCCTCGGCTTCATCGCGTTCCTCGGCGCCGTGGCGCTGAGCTTCCGCCGTCGCGAGCCGTCCCTGACGACCGCTTGATCGATTCATCGAACGCTGGTTTCGTCTCTCCGCCCGTGGGGAGACGGGCCAGTCTCAGGGGACTTTCACGATGCCACGCGTCTCAAGCGCCTTCTTTCTCGTCGCCGCCCTGTGCGGCCTGGCCGGCATGGCCTGGGGTTCGCAGATGGGCATGTCCGGCGACCACAGCCTGTCGCCGGCCCACGCCCACCTGAACCTGCTCGGCTGGGTCAGCCTCAGCATCATGGGCGGCTTCTACGCCCTGTCGCCCCGAAGCGGCTGGCTGCCCTGGGCTAACCTGATCCTGTCGTCGGCCGGCGCGATCCTGATGGGCGTCCTGCTGCCGCAGGTGCTGACCGGCAAGCTGAGCGGCCAGGTGATGATGGCCGCCGAACTGCCGGCCGTCCTGGGCATGCTGCTGTTCATCGCCGCGATCGTCAGCGGTCTGCGCAGGCCCGCCGCCGCCTGACGCCTTTGCGCCCCGCGCCGGAAAAGGGTACGGGGCGCGCGTGACCGAGATCGAAGAAGCCGGACTTCCCGCGCGGGAAGCCGCCGTACATTTCCTGGAAGCCGCCCTGGCGCGCCGCGCGGGCCTCGACGAGGCCCTGATCGCGCCGGCCTCGACGCGGCTGGACCCGCGCGAGCGCGCCTTCGCCCGGGCCCTGACCATGGCCACGTTGCGCCGGCTGGGGCCGATCGACCGGGCCATCGGCGCCAAGCTGACCCGCGAGCCGCCCGAGCGGGTGCGCACCCTGCTGCGGCTGGGCGTGGCCCAGCTGTTCTGGATGGGCGTGCCCGACCACGCGGCGGTCTCGACCATCGTCACCCTGACCGACAAGGCCAAGGTCACCCGGCCGTTCAAGGGGCTGGTCAACGCCATCCTGCGCGGCCTGCTGCGCGACGGCCCGCCGGCCGATGATCCCGAAGC
The DNA here is from genome assembly GCA_030652755.1 of Caulobacter sp. GTDB lineage: Bacteria > Pseudomonadota > Alphaproteobacteria > Caulobacterales > Caulobacteraceae > Caulobacter. The sequence goes on from JAUSPV010000071.1 coordinate 14,593, forward strand.
CCTGGCCCCCGAGTGGCTGATGGCCCGCTGGAAAACCGCCTACGGCCTCGAGACCGCCCGCGCCGTCGCCGCCACCATCGCGCTGGAACCGTCCACCGATCTCACCGTCCGCGACCCCGCCGACGCAGACGCCGTCGCTACCTTGCTCGAGGGCGAGGTGCTGCCGGGCGGCAGCGTCCGCACCCCGCTGCGCGGCGATGTGGCCGAATGGCCGGCCTTCACCGAGGGCCGCTGGTGGGTGCAGGACGCCGGCGCGGCGATTCCCGCCCGACTGCTGAACGTCCAGTCTGGCGAGATGGCCCTGGACCTGTGCGCCGCGCCCGGGGGCAAGACGATGCAGCTGGCCGCCGCCGGCGCGACCGTCGTGGCGCTCGACCGCTCCGCCGACCGCCTCAAGCGGGTGACCGAGAACCTCGCCCGCCTGAACCTTGAGGCCGAGATCGTCGCCGCCGACGGCATCCTGTGGAAGGACACGCGCAGGTTCGACGCGGTGCTGCTCGACGCGCCGTGTTCGGCCACCGGCACCTTCCGCCGCCACCCCGACGTGCTGTGGGCCGCCTCGCCGCTGGACATCGCCAAGCTGGCGGCGGTGCAGAAGCGGCTGCTCGACTCCGCCGCCGACCGGGTCAAGCCGAAGGGCCGGCTGGTCTACTGCGTCTGCTCGCTGGAGCCGGAGGAGGGCGAGGGCCAGATCCGCGCCTTCCTCGCCCGGCGCCCGGATTTCGATCTCGACCCCATCGAGCCGGGCGAAGGCGGCGCGCCGGAAGCGGCGGTGCCCGACGGCTGGCTGCGCCTGCTGCCGCAGCATCTGCCCGGCGGCGTCGACGGCTTCTTCGCCGCAAGGCTGGTCCGGCGGTTCTGACCCCTCCCGTCCTTGTTCCGCCGCGCCCAGGCGGTTAGACCTAGGCATGCCCGCCCCGATCATCTCCCCGTCCATCCTGGCGTCCGACTTCTCGAAGCTCGGCGAGGAATGCCGCGCCGTGGAAGCGGCCGGCGCCGACTGGCTGCACATCGACGTGATGGATGGCCACTTCGTGCCCAACATCACCATCGGCCCCGACGTGGTGAAGGCGCTCAAGCCCCATGTCTCGATCCCGTTCGACGTCCATCTGATGATCGCGCCGGTCGATCCCTACCTGGAGGCCTTCGTCGCCGCCGGGGCCGACATCGTCAGCATCCACCCCGAAGCCGGGCCGCACCTGCACCGCAGCCTCAAGCGCATCCGCGAGCTGGGCGCGAAGGCCGGCGTGGTCTTCAACCCCTCGACCCCGGTCGAGCATGTCGAGTGGATCCTCGAGGACATCGATCTGATGCTGGTCATGACCGTGAACCCCGGGTTCGGCGGCCAGAGCTTCATCCCCGGCCAGCTGCGCAAGATCGAGCGGCTTCGGAAGATGGTCGACGCGGCCGGCCTGGACATCCACATCGAGGTCGACGGCGGGGTCACCCCGGTCACCGCGCCGCAGTGCATGGCCGCCGGGGCGACCGCGCTGGTCGCCGGCTCGGCGGTGTTCAAGGGCGGCCCCGAGGCCTACGCCGGCAACATTCGCGCCCTCAAGGGCGGCTGACGCGGGTCGTGGACGCGCCCCGCCTGCCCTCTCCGTCCTCCGCCGCGCTCGCCGTCCAGGCCGCGGGCGAAGGCGTGCGCCGGTTCCTGGAGCGGGAGTGGTTCGGCACGCCGTTCCATCGGATGGCCATCGCCAGTCCAAGGCCCGACGGCCTGGCGGCCAATCCCCGCGACCTGCGGCCGGTCGAGCTGGAGCGCGGCCGCAAGATCCTCGGCGGGGTCTTCGACCTGGCGGGAAGCCAGATGGGCGTCGGGCCGCAGGGCGACCCCTTCGACCGCGCCAGCCCCGACCGCCGTTTCGCCGTCGCCCTGCACCGCATGGACTGGCTGGGCGACCTGCTGGCGGCCGGCGACGCGGGTCCCAAGACCGGGCTGCGGCTGATCGGCGACTGGCGGCGGGTGTTCGGGCGCTGGAACGGCTTTTCCTGGGGTCCGGACATCCTCGAGCGGCGGGTGTTCAACCTGGCCTGCGCCGCGCGGCGGATGACCGCCCCGGCCTCCGACGCCGAGCGGGCGCTGTTCCTGCACGATCTGGCCCGCCAGGCCCGCCACCTGACCCGCATCAGCCAAGCGCCGGACAGGGCGCTGGAGCGGGCGGTGGCGGCCGGCGTCGCCGGCTGCGCCCTGGCCGGCGAGGCGGGCGAGCAGCTGATCGACCTGGCCATGGCCCGGCTGCGCCACGACCTGGCGCTGACGGTCGGGACCGACGGCGTCCACGCCTCGCGCTCGCCCCAGGCCGGGCTGGAGCTGCTGTTCGACCTGCTGACCCTGGACGACGCCTTGCACCAGCGGGGGCAGGCCGGTCCCGACGAGCTGCCGCGCGCCATCGACCGGCTGAGCGCCGCCACGCGGTTCTTCACCCTGCCCGACGGCCGGCTGGCCGCCTTCCAGGGCGGGGAAGCGGCCCCGGCCCGGCGCGTCGCCGCCGCCCTGGCCCATGAGGAGGGCGAGAAGCGGGTCCGCCGCCGCGCGCCGCACGGCGGCTTCGAGCGCCTGGAATCGCCGGCCCTGACCATCATGGTCGACGCCGGCGCGCCGGCCCGCGGCCGCTGGAGTGTCACCGCCTGCGCCCAGCCCCTGGCGCTTGAGATCTGCTGCGGCCCCGACCCGATCATCGTCGGCTGCGGCTGGAGCGCCGCGTCCGGCGCCTCGCACGCCCTGCGACTGACCGACGCGGCCTCGACCGCCAGCCTCGCCGACCTGTCGACCGGCCAGCCCCTGCGCGGCGTCGCCGCCGCGGCGCTGGGGACGCGGCTGGTCGGGGCGCCGCGCGCCGTGGAGGCCCGCCGCCACGAGTCGGAGGCCGCCGCCTGGCTGGAGGTGAGCCACGAGGGCTGGGTCAAGCGCTTCGGCCTGATCCACGACCGCAAGCTCTACCTCGACCGGGTCACCGACGAGCTGCGCGGCGAGGACAGCTTCCGCCCGAAGGTCGAGAAGGAGCTGACCGGCCCGCGCCGCTACTTCCCCTTCACCGTCCGCTTCCACCTGCACCCCGACGCCCGGGCCTCGCTGGCCCGTGACCTCAAGAGCGTGCTGCTCAAGGGCCCGCACGATCAGGGCTGGTGGCTGCGCAACGACGCCATAGAGGTCTCGGTCGAACCCTCGCTGCACATCGACGGCGGCATCGCCCGGCGCACCGTGCAGGTGGTGCTCAAGGGCCAGGCCAGCGCCGACAAGGGCGGCCGGGTGCGGTGGAAGCTTTCAAGGGCGGAGGGGTAGCGCCCTCCCTCCCCCTTGTGGGGAGGGACAGGTCCGCGCAGCGGACCAGGGTGGGGCAAGGCATGGCCGCTTTCGGAGTCAGGTGAGGATCGCTGCTTGCCCCACCCGTCTCGTCTCGCTGCGCTCGCCAATCCACCCTCCCCACAAGGGGGAGGGAGAGCTTGAGTTGACCCTTCACTCGCCGTATTACGCCCCCGTTCGCGTGACTGGCGCTGAAGGTGGTCGACCACCGGGGAGCGTGAACCTTATCGCCGCGCGCCTGGGCTCCTTCCTGACAGACCGGAGAGCCGAACCATGCCTGCCGCCCCCGACTATCCCGCCGCCCCCGACGCCGCGCCGATCAAGCGCGCGCTGCTGTCGGTGTCCGACAAGACCGGCCTGATCGAGGCGGCGAAGGTGCTCAGCGACCTCGGCGTCGAGCTGGTCTCGACCGGCGGCACCCGGGCGGCGATCGCCGCGGCCGGCCTGCCGGTCAAGGACGTCAGCGACCTCACCGGCTTCCCCGAGATGATGGACGGACGGGTCAAGACCCTGCACCCGATCGTGCACGGCGGGCTGCTGGGCGTGCGCGACGCGGCCGAGCATGCCAGGGCCATGATCGACCACGGCATCGGCGGCATCGACCTGCTGTACGTGAACCTCTACCCGTTCGAGGCGACGGTGGCGGCCGGCGGCGACTACGCCGCCTGCGTCGAGAACATCGACATCGGCGGCCCGGCCATGATCCGCTCGGCGGCCAAGAACCACGGCTATGTCGCCGTCTGCACCGACCCGGCCGACATGGCGGAGGTTCTGGAGCAGCTCAAGGCGACCGGGACCACGACCCTGGTCCTGCGCAAGACGCTGGCGGCCCGCGCCTATGCCCGCACGGCGGCCTATGACGCGGCCATCTCCACCTGGTTCGCGCAGCAGCTGGGCGATACGCAGCCCGCGCGCAAGGCCATCGCCGGGACCCTGATCCAGACCATGCGCTACGGCGAAAACCCGCATCAGTCGGCCGCCTTCTACGCCGCCGGCCCGGCCCGCGCGGGCGTCGCCAACGCCCGGCAGCTGCAGGGCAAGGAACTCAGCTACAACAACATCGCCGACACCGACGCCGCCTTCGAGCTGGTCGCCGAGTTCAGCGAACCGGCCTGCGTCATCGTCAAGCACGCCAACCCCTGCGGCGTCGCCACCGGCGGCGACCTTCTGAGCGCCTACCAGCGCGCGCTGGAATGCGACCCCGTCTCGGCCTTCGGCGGCATCGTGGCCGTCAACCGCAAGCTCGACCGCGCCGCGGCCGAGGCGATCGTCGAGACCTTCACCGAGGTGGTCATCGCCCCGGACGCGGACGACGACGCGATCGCCGTCTTCGCCGGCAAGAAGAACCTGCGCCTGCTGGTCACCGGCGCCCTGCCCGACGCCCATGCGCCGGGCGAGGTGTTCCGCTCCGTGGCCGGCGGCTTCCTGGTCCAGAGCCGCGACACCTCGCTGATCAAGCCGTCGGACCTGAAGATCGTCACCAAACGCGCCCCGACCGACGAGGAGGTGCGCGACATGCTGTTCGCCTTCACCGTCGGCAAGCATGTGAAGTCCAACGCCATCGTCTTCGCCCGCGCCGGCCAGACCCTAGGCGTCGGGGCCGGCCAGATGAACCGCAAGGACAGCGCCCGCATCGCCGCCATGCGGGCCGGCGACTTCGGCCTGGACCTGACGGGCAGCGCCTGCGCCTCGGAAGCCTTCTTCCCGTTCGCCGACGGCCTGATCCAGGCGGCCGAGGCCGGCGCCACGGCGGTGATCCAGCCGGGCGGCTCGATCCGCGACGAGGAAGTCATCGCCGCCGCCGACGAACGCGGCCTGGCCATGGCCTTCACGGGCGTGCGGGTGTTCCGGCACTGACCATTCACAGCGTCGTCGCGGATGACTCTCCATCCAGCTCCGTCATCCTGGGCCTCGTGCCTGTACAGACCGGGGACATGGGTGACGGGTGTTCGGGGACATGGTGGACACTTTTGGCA
>JAUSPV010000072.1 GCA_030652755.1 Caulobacter sp.
GCAGGTGGGTGGCGAAGGCGTGGCGCAGGACGTGGGGGCTGACCCTGGCGGGGTCGATGCCGGCGGCGATCGCGGCCTCCCCCAGAAGCTGGGAGAAGCGGCGCGGCGTCAGGCGGCCGGCCTTGCCGCGCGAGGGAAACAGCCACGGATTGGCCGCGTCGCCTTTGGGCAGGAAGTCCTTGCGCACCGCCAGCCAGGCCTTCACCGCCGTCCGCGCCGCGGCGTTCAGAGGCGCCAGCCGTTCCTTGCCGCCCTTGCCCTTGACGATCAGGAAGGCCGGATCCCGCGCCAGGGCGGTCAGCGGCAGGCTCATCACCTCCGACACCCGCATGCCCGAGGCGTAGGTCAGTTCAACCAGCGCCGCCAGCCGCAGGCCCTGACCGCCGTCCTTCGCGGCGGCGGCGGCGATCAGCCGTTCGACCTCGTCACGGGACAGCACCCTGGGCAGCGGCCGGCCCTGCCTGGGCGCCTCGACCCGGCGGGAGGGATCATCGGTTCGCCAGCCTTCGCCCAGCACGAAGCGATAGAACTGCCGGATGGAGGATCGCCGCCGGGCCGCGGTGGCGGGGGCCAGGCCGGCGGCGCCCAGGCCCGCGAACCAGGCCTCGATATCCTCGGCCGAGGCGGTGGCGAGGTCGCGGCCCCTGCCCCGCAGAAACGCGGCGGCGTCGGCCAGGTCCTTGCCGTAGGCGGTCAGGGTGTTGCGGGCGGCCGCGCGCTCGACGGCCATCATTTCCAGAAAGGCGTCGACCCAGCCTTCGCTCATTCGATCTGCAGGGCCGCGAAGGCTTCACCGGCGAAGGCTGCGGCGGCGCCGGTCAGGCCGACCCGCCGGAGCGCCGAGACGATCGGCACGTAGTCCGCCGGGCGGGGCTTGCCCTCGGCGTCGGCGATGATGGCCAGCGCCAGCAGCGCCGTCTCGCCCTTCAGCCCCGCGTCGGCGGCCAGATCCAGCGCGGCAAGCCGGCCTGATTTCGCCACGCCCGGGGGCGCGGTGAAGCCGGCGATGACGGCGCGCTGGTCTGCTGTTGGAGTCGCCCCAAGGGCTATGGCCAGCAGGACGGCGGCCTCGTGGCGCGGACGGGCCCTGGCGTCGGCGGCCTGGGTCCGCCAGAGCAGGGCGTCGAACTCGGCGGCGCGGCCCTCGGGGCGGACGAACCGTCCGGCGAGCCCGGGGTCAGGCATGGGCTGCGGCGGCAAGGGGCCGGCGATCATCGCCGCGACACCGGGCGAAGCGCCCTTGGCCGCCGTGGTGTCCAGCGCCAGCCTGCGAGACAGCGAGTACTCCAGCCCGTTGCGCACGGACGCGGCTCCGGGATCGCCGGCGCCGGCGATCACAGCCCCGATCAGGCGCGCGATGATGGGGTCGCGCTGCTTCTCGCTGGCCAGGGTGAGGGTCAGTTGGGCCATGACGCTGTCGCCCGCCCGGGCCTCGCAATAGGCGCGCAGCCGCAGCCAGAAGAGCTCGCCGCGCCCGACCGAAAGATCGTTCGCGACGCGGCAGGCGCGGTCGTCGTCGCCGACGATCAGCGCCGTCTCGGCGACGGCCTCGGCCAAGGCCGGATGGGTCGGCAGGTTGCCGGCCCGTTCGGCGGCGGCCCAGGCTTCGCCGGGTCGACCCAGCGCCAGCAGGGACTGGATGCGGGCCCCGGCCACGGCGGGGTCGCGCCCGGCCCCGGCCGGTCCGACGGCGGCGGTCGCCAGCAGGCGCCAGGCCAGATCGCGGGCGGCGGGGGTCAGCGGCCCGGCGCCGAGAACGGGGATCAGCGTCGTCGCGGTCTGGCCCGAACTGTCACGCCAAAGGTCGCCGGGCAGGCCGGTGTCGCGCGACCCCAGCGAGAAGTAGTCGGGCGCGGCGAGCGGCGCGACCTCCACCTGGGCGGAGGCCGGGGCGGCGAGCAGAACGGCGAGGGCGGCCAGAACAAGGTGTCGCATGCCGGGACCCTAGCATCCCTGACGACCGAAAAGGGAGGGGGCGCCCCGGTCGGTAGCTGTTGGCCCCGAGGCTTCCTATCGTGTAAGCGGAACTGCGCCATGAACCCGGACCCACGACTTCGTCGCAAGACCATCGCCCTCGTCGGACTCATGGGGGTGGGCAAGAGCAGTATCGGCCGCCGTCTGGCGCTGGCGCTGGACCTGCCGTTCCGCGACGCCGACACCGAGGTCGAGTCCGCCGCCGGCCGCACGATCACCGAGATCTTCGAGACCTACGGCGAGCAGGCCTTCCGCGAAGGCGAGCGCAAGGTGATCGCGCGGCTGATGGACGAGGGCCCGTTCGTGCTGGCCACCGGCGGCGGCGCCTTCGTCAACGACGAAACCCGCGCCCTGATCAAGGCGCGAGCCGTGTCGGTGTGGCTCAAGGCCGACCTTGAGCTGCTGGCCCGGCGGATCGGCCGCAAGGACACCCGTCCGCTCGTGCGCGGCAAGGACCCGCTGGAGGTCCTGACGGCGCTGGCCGAGGTCCGCTACCCGACCTACGCCGAAGCCGACATCGTCGTGGAGACCGGCGACACGCCCCACCAGGAGGCGGTCGAGGCCATCCTGGCCGCCCTTCATACCCATCTGGCCGGAGCCGAGGCTTGATCCGCACAATTCCCGTGGGCCTTGGCGCGCGCGCCTACGACGTCGTCGTCGGGCCTGGCCTCATCGATCGCGCCGGCGACTACATCGCGCCGCTGCTGAAAAACCGTCGCACGGTCATCGTCACCGACAGCCATGTCGGCGAACACCACGGCGAACGCCTGTCGGCCGCGCTGGAGCGCGCCGGCGTCGCCGTTGATGTCGTCACCGTGCCGGCCGGCGAAGAGAGCAAGAGCTTTGAAGGCCTGGCCGAGCTTTCCGACCAGCTGCTGGCGCTGGAACTCGACCGGGGCGACGTCATCGTCGCCTTCGGCGGCGGCGTGGTCGGCGACCTGGCCGGTTTCGCGGCCTCGATCTACAAGCGCGGCATCGACTTCGTGCAGGTCCCGACCAGCCTGCTGGCCCAGGTCGACAGCTCGGTCGGCGGCAAGACCGCCATCGACACCCCGCGCGGCAAGAACCTGATCGGCGCCTTTCACCAGCCCCGACTGGTGCTGGCCGATCTCGACGTCCTGGCCACCCTGCCGGCCCGCGAGATGGCCTGCGGATACGCCGAGGTGATCAAGTACGGCATGCTCGGCGACGCCGACTTCTTCCAGTGGCTGGAGCGGAATGGCGACAAGGTGCTGGAGCGCGAACTCGAAGCCCTCAGCCGCGCCGTCGCGCGCTCCGTTGAGATGAAGGCGGAGATCGTCGCCGAGGACGAGAAGGAGCAGGGCCGCCGGGCGCTGCTCAACCTCGGCCACACCTTCGGCCACGCCCTCGAGGCCGAGTGCGGTTTTGGCGAGGCGCTCAAGCACGGCGAGGCCGTCGGCGCCGGGTGCGCCATGGCCTTCCGCTTCTCCGCCATGCTCGGCCTGTGTCCGGACATCGACGCGGCCCGGGTCGAGCAGGCGCTCAAGGCGGCCGGACTGCCGACCCGCCTCGACGACCTGCCCCAGGGTCCCGGCTTCCGCGCCGACCGGCTGATCGCCCACATGGGCCAGGACAAGAAGGCCCAGGGCGGAACCCTGACCTTCATTCTCGCCCGCCGCATCGGTGAGGCGTTCACCGCCAAGGGGGTGGATCCCGCCCCCCTGCGCGACTTCCTCATCACCGAAGGAGCCTTGCCGTGATCGTGGCCATGCTCGCCACCCTGGCGCCCGCCCTCATCATCCTGCTGTGCATGAGCGGCCTGATCTCGGCCTCCGAGACCGCGATGACCGCGGCCAGCCGCGGCCGGATGCACCAGCTCGAGCGCGAGGGCGACCGTCGCGCCGCCCGCGTCAACAAGCTGATGGGCGATCAGGAGAACATGATCGGCGCCATCCTGCTGTCGAACAACGCCATCAACATCGGCGCCTCGGCCCTGGCGACCAGCGTGCTGGGCGCGGCCTTCCCGGGGCCCGTGGGCATTCTGATCACCACGGTGGGCATGACCGTGCTGGTGGTCATCTTCGGCGAAATCCTGCCCAAGACCCTGGCCATCACCCGCCCCGAGACGGTGTCCCGCACCCTGTCCCTGCCGATCTGGTGGGTGGTTCGCATCTTCGGCCCGCTGGCCCGGGTGGCGCAATGGATCGTTCGGCAGACCCTGCGGCCGTTCGGCATCCAGATGTCGATGGAGACCGACGTCCTGGCGGCGCACCAGGAGATCCGCGGCGCGGTCGAGTACCACCACTCCGAGGGCGTGGTCGAAAGCGGCGACCGGCGCATGCTGGGCGGCGTGCTCGACCTGAGCGAAATGGACGTCAGCGAGGTCATGGTGCACCGTAAGTCGGTGTTCATGCTCGACGCCGACCAGCCGGCCCGGACCCTGCTGAAGGAAGCCCTCGACTCGGGACACAGCCGGGTGCCGCTGTGGCGCGACAATCCCGATGACGTCATCGGCGTCCTGCACATCAAGGACGTGATCCGCGCGATGTCCGACCATGACCTGGGCCTGGACGAGGTCGACGTCGCGTCCCTGATCCGCAAGCCCTGGTTCACCCCCGACACCACCAAGCTGAAGGACCAGCTCAACGCGTTCCTGAAGCGTCGCAGCCATTTCGCGCTGGTCGTCGATGAGTACGGCGCGCTGCAGGGGGTGATCACCCTGGAGGATATCCTCGAGGAGATCGTCGGCGAGATCGATGACGAGCACGACACCGCCGTCGAAGGCGTCAAGCCCGACGCCGACGGCTGGTACGAGATCGATGGTTCCGTGACGGTGCGGGACCTGAACCGGGCGCTCGACTGGGACCTGCCCGACGACCAGGCCGTGACCATCGCCGGCCTGGTGATCCACGAGGCCCAGACCATCCCCGAAGAGGGCCAGACCTTCATCTTCCACCATCACCGGTTCCAGATCATCAAGCGCCGCCGGAACCAGATTACCTGCCTGAGGATCAGCCCCCGTCTCGACGCCGAGGGCGCCTGGCTGGAGAGTCACTCCGTCTGACGGCGGGAACCCGCGCCAATCCAACGCGTTCGGGCCGTGACGCGCAGCTGTTCGCGCGTCGGGGGGAATCGGGTGAGTTCATCATCGGACACCATCAAGGCGGGCGCCCAGGCCACGGTGCGCGAGCGCGCCCTGGTTGCGGCGCTGGCCGATGAGACCCGGCGCTCCGAGGTCCTGATCCGCGTCGGCGAGGCCGTGGGCGCCGGCCGCGACATTGACGTCATCGTGCAGACCGTCGTCGATGGCGGCGTCGAACTGACGCGGGCCGAGGTCGGCGCGTTTTTCTATGATTATGACGGCGGGCGTTTCGGATTCTATGCGCTGTCCGGCGCGCAGCGCTCGGCCCTCGAGCATTTCCCCATGCCCCGGAACACGGCTGTGTTCGCCCAGACCTTCGCGGGCGTGGCGATCGTACGGTCGGACGACATCCTCGCCGACCCGCGCTACGGCGGGAACCCTCCCTTCAACGGCATCCCGGGCGGTCACCCGCCGGTGCGCAGCTACCTGGCCGCGCCGGTCGTATCCCGGTCCGGCGAGGTGCTGGGCGGCCTGTTGTTTGGTCACAGCGAGCCGGGCCGGTTCAGCGCCGCGGACGAACGGGTCGTGGCGGGGGTCGCCGGCCTTGGCGCGGCGGCGGTCGACGCCATGCGGCGGCGCAACGAGGCCCTGGCCGCTTCCGAGGCGCAGCGCGGCGTCGAGGCCAGCCTGGCCGAGCGGCTGTCCTTCGCGCTCGATGCGGGCCGCATGGGCTCCTGGGCGCTCGACGTCGATAGCCGCGCCTACGAGGCTTCCGATCTGTGCAAGGCCAACTACGGCCGCCAACCGGACGAGGATTTCGGCTTCGCCGATCTTGTCGCCTCGATCCATGAGGCCGACCGTGACCGGATGACCCGCGCCATGGAGGCGGCCATTCGGGACGGCTCCGACTACGACATCGAGTACCGCGTGATCTGGCCGGACGGCCAGGTGCGCTGGGTGCACGCCCGCGGCCGGGCCGACGCCATCGTGCCGGGCGGCGCGGCCAAGCGCATGGCCGGCATCTCGCTGGACATCACCGAGCGCCGCCGGGCCGAAGCTCGCCAGCAGCTGATGCTCAACGAGCTGAATCACCGGGTGAAGAATACTCTGGCCACCGTCCAGTCGATCGCCTTCCAGACGCTGCGGACCGCGCGCACGCCCTGGGAGTTCCGGGAGGCCTTCGAGGCGCGGCTGCTGGCCCTGTCGGAGACACACAACCTGCTGACCCAGGAAAACTGGGAGGGCGCGGCCCTGCGCGCGATCATCGACAGCGAACTCGAGGCGCTCGGCGGCGTCGGGCGGGCGGTGGTCGTGCCCGGCGCGGAGGTTCACCTGTCGCCCAAGGCCGCGGTGGCGGTCGGCATGGGCATCCACGAACTGGCCACCAATGCGGTGAAGTACGGCGCCCTGTCAGTGTCGCGCGGCGTGGTGACCGTTCATTGGCAGGTCCGCGACGGATTGCTCGAGCTGGACTGGACCGAGTCGGATGGCCCGAGGGTCGAGACGCCGCAGCGACGCGGCTTCGGCTCCCGGCTGCTCGAAAAAGGCCTGGCCGCCGAACTGGGCGGCAGTGTCGAACTGATGTACCGGAAGCAGGGCTTGACCTGCGCCATGCGACTGCCGATGGCGGCGCTGGAAGGAAGGAACCGAGCGTGACGGACGAACGTCTAGTGGGGCTGCGCGTGCTGGTCGTCGAGGACGAAATGCTCGTCTCGATGCTGGTGGAGGACATGCTGGCCGACTTCGGCTGCGCGGTCGTCGGGCCGGCGCCGGACTTCGACGCCGCCATGGCGCTGGCCAACAGCGCCGAGATCGACGCCGCCCTGCTCGACGTCAACGTCGCCGGACGGGTGATCTTCCCGGTCGCCGACGCCCTGAAGGCGCGCGGCGTCCCGTTCGCCTTCGCCAGCGGTTACGGCGCCGCCGGCGTCGAAGGCGACCACCGCGACGCCCCGGTGCTGCAGAAGCCCTTCCGCCAGATCGACCTGGAACGGGCGCTGACCGGCCTGGTGTCGGGCTAACCCTCGCCGGGCGCGAACACCTTCAGCGACAGCGCGTGCACCGGCCCCGCCAACTCCTCGGCCAGGGCGGCGTACACCTGCCGCTGGCGCGCCACCCGCGGCACGCCGGCGAAGGCGGCCGACTCGATCAGGACGTTGAAGTGGCTCTCGCCGCCCTCGCGGTGGCCGGCGTGGCCGGCGTGGCGATCGGAGTCATCCACCACCTCGAGGCGTGACGGAGAAAACGCAGCCGTCAGCTTTTGCGCGATCAGTTCGGCGACAGGGCCCATTTTGAAAAGGTCAATTCTTGAATGAGAAAGGTTGGGGCCCATACTTCGTCCCATGTCCGGCGCCTTTCAATACCGTCCCAGATTCGTGGACATCCGGGTTCGCCCTCCCAAACCTGAAGAGGAGGAGGCGGCGGAGAACGATGTCACACGCCTCAAGCCCGGCGAGAAGCGCTGCGAGCACTCCGATTGCCTTTCGGTGGCCACCGCCCGCGCGCCCAAGGCCCGCAACATGCCCGGCCAGTTCTACTGGTTCTGCCAGTCGCACGCGGCGGAGTACAACAAGGCCTGGAACTTCTTCGCCGGCATGACCGAGGAAGCCATCGCCCAGGCCCAGGCCGAGCGGATCACCGGCGAGCGGCCGACCTGGAGCTTCAAGGCCTCCAACCGCTCGCGGGAAGCCGCCGCCCAGGCCAAGGGCCCGATGGGCTGGAACGACCCGTTCAGCCTGTTCGGCTTCGGCCGCGCCGACCGTTCGGGCGTCGAGGCGGGGCCGCAGCGGGCCGATGGCCGGGTGCTGGGCAAGCTGGAGCGCAACGCCCTGGCCGACCTGGACCTGACCGACGTCGCCGACAAGGTCGCGATCCGCGTGCGCTACACCGAGCTGGTCAAGAAATGCCACCCCGACAGCAACGGCGGCGACCGCAGCGCCGAGCACAAGCTACAGCGCGTTCTGAAGGCTTGGAAGACCCTGAAGAAGGCCGGTCTGGCCTGATCCACCTGCTGTCATCCCGGACGCCGAAGGCGGTCCGGGACCCAGCCGATGCCGCGCGCCCGCTCCTGGGTCCCGGCTCTCCACTTCGCTCCGGCCGGGATGACAGTCCGGGTTACGTCGCGGTACGCGCCGCCAGATTTGACCATGCGGTCACCCGGCGTCGCAACATAGAGCGCCGTCTCCGATCTTTTCCATCAAACGACTGTTTGCTGATCAGCGTTTAGGCGCTAATCGATCAGACCATCATGGCCGACATTTCCGACACCGCTTCCGATCCCCTCCTGGGTCTCGTCCCCGACAAGCAGATCACCATCCGTGATGCTTTCGGGATCGACTCCGACATGAAGGTGCCGTTCTTCTCGACGAAGGACAGCCACGTTCCCGACGTCGACGAGTCCTACCGGTTCGACCCGCAGACCACGCTGGCGATCGTCGCGGGCCTGGCCTTCGACCGCCGGGTGATGATCCAGGGCTATCACGGCACCGGCAAGTCGACCCACATCGAGCAGGTCTGCGCCCGGCTGAACTGGCCGATGGTGCGGGTGAACCTCGACAGCCACGTCAGCCGCATCGACCTGGTCGGCAAGGACGCCATCGTCCTGAAGGACGGCAAGCAGATCACCGAGTTCCGCGAAGGCATCCTGCCCTGGTGCCTGCAGCGCCCGATGGCGCTGGTGTTCGACGAATACGACGCCGGCCGGCCGGACGTGATGTTCGTGATCCAGCGCGTGCTGGAGTCGGGCAGCAAGCTGACCCTGCTCGACCAGAACCGCGTGATCCGGGCCAACCCCTATTTCCGCCTGTTCTCGACGACCAACACCATCGGTCTGGGCGACACCACCGGCCTCTACCATGGCACCCAGCAGATCAATCAGGCGCAGATGGACCGCTGGTCCATCGTCACCACCCTGAACTACCTCGACCACGACGCCGAGGCCGAGATCGTGCTGGCCAAGAACCCGTCCTACGCCACGCCGGAAGGCCGCCGCACCCTGGCCGCCATGGTCCGCGTCGCCGACATGACCCGCAACGCCTTCATGAACGGCGACATCTCCACCGTCATGAGCCCGCGCACGGTGATCACCTGGGCCCAGAACGCCGACATCTTCGACGGCGACCTGGCCCTGGCCTTCCGCCTGACCTTCCTGAACAAGTGCGACGAACTGGAACGCCCGACCGTGGCGGAGTTCTACCAGCGCGCCTTCGGCGAGGACCTGCCGGAGAGCGCGGCGCGGGTGAAGGTGGCGTAAGGGGGCGCCTCTATTGCCACCTGGCTCCGTCTTGGCGACAGTCGCCGTCACTCCGAGGCGACGAAGATGGATGTTCGCGCGAAATTGACCGCCGCCTTGATCGGCTTGGTGATGTTCGTCCTGCTGGCCGAGCCGGCCGCCGCGTGCACGCCCGCGCCGCCACCGAAGCTTTCGCCGGCGCAGAAGCTGGCGAAGGCCCAGGCGGAAGCTGACCGTGCCGCCTCTCCGCACCTCGGGCGCCGGCTCCGCGATGCCGTCGATATCGCCGTGGTGTCAGTCGCCGACTTCAAGCCGAGCTCCGTGGAAGACCTTCCACCGCGCTATCGCGACAGCCTGCACTGGTATGGAAGGGAAGGCCTCCTGCCGGTTCGCTATACGTTGAAAACTGAGCGCGTTCTCAAGGGAAATCCACCGGCAATTTTCCCCTTCCGGTTTCATTTCCCGAACATCACCTCGGATCGCGAGTGGGCCTGGGCTGTTGCCCCCAACGATGATTTCGGGGGAAGCTTGTGGCCCCGCTCCGATCAGGCTTTCTGGGTCGAGGGGAGTCTTTCGCTCGGAGAGTTTTCCGGCGGCCCCGGGGACTGCAGCAATCAGGTCGCGCTGAATCCGTCAGTTCGCTATCTCGTTCTTCGAGACAGCGCAGGCATGGTCACGGTGGCCGAGCCGCTGACGGACAACGATCCTCTGCCCGACCTGATCGCCCGCTTTCTCGCGAGCGAGTCCGAGACCTACGTCTGGCGCCCCACGGTGCAGGAGTACCTCGGCCTCGCGGGCTCGATCAGCCGGCTGCGCATCGCCGACTGCGCGACCGGCAAGTTCCAGCTGATTGAGGCGCTCGGCTCGCGACCAGGCACCTACTTCCGGGAGGTGGGCGAGATCGACACCATATATGGGTTGACGCCCAGTCTCAGCCTCACCGGCTGTCGAGAGGGTGACGAGTTCCTGCTAACGGTATGGCCAGCGCGCCTTCACCCCGTCGTGGACAACGTGGTTCACTTCGAAGACCGTTGGATGCAACTGCGCTTCTCGGGGGAGAAGAATATCCCGCTGACGACGCTGCGCGAGTTGCTGCGCTAAGCCGCCCTCGGCGTGATCTTCTCCAGTTCCGCGCCCATCTTCCGCTTCTGCTCCAGCAGATCGTGGGCCATCTGCAGGCGCAGGAAAAAGCCCTCGCTCAGTCCCCAGTAGCGGCAAAGGCGCAGGTCGGTGTCGGCTGTCACGGCCCGCTTGCCGAGGATGATCTCGTTGATCCGACGCGGCGCGACGCCAATTGCGCGGGCAAGGGCGTTCTGGCTCATGCCAAGAGGTTTGAGGAACTCCTCCAGCAGCATGTCCCCGGCGTGAGCATTGTACGGCCGCTCCTCCTGGTCGCCGAGGTCAGTGATAGTCGCAGATTTCAACATCCTCGCAGCCTCCGTCCGACCAGCGGAAACAGATCCGCCATTGCTTGTTGATCCTGATCGAGTGCTGGCCTCTGCGGTCGTCAACCAGCGCTTCCAGCTGATTGCCCGGCGGCACCCGAAGATCACCCAGGTCCACCGCCGCCTGCAGCAACCTCAGCTTTCTGAGCGCCCCGGCCTGGATGCTCAGCGGCAAGCGACGCGATCTTTCACCCGACCAGATGCGCTCAGCTTCCCGGTCAGCGAAGCTCCGGATCATATTGGACGACCATAACGCATAACGTTATAAGGATCAACTCATGACGACATCCATTCCAGTTCTTCAACTTTAGCGATATTGCGCCCATGTGCAACGCCTACATCCTCAGCATCCCGCCCGAGGACCTCGCTGACGCCTTCCTGCAGAAGGTGATCGCCTGGTACTGGCCCGATCCGATGCCCAACTTCGCGCCGGTGGACGAGGTGCGGCCGACCGATCTGGCGCCGGTGGTCACGGCGACGGCCGACGGCGGGGCGGGGCTGGAGCGGCTGAGGTGGGGGCTC
This sequence comes from Caulobacter sp., assembly GCA_030652755.1. Classification (GTDB taxonomy): domain Bacteria; phylum Pseudomonadota; class Alphaproteobacteria; order Caulobacterales; family Caulobacteraceae; genus Caulobacter. The sequence goes on from JAUSPV010000072.1 coordinate 11,216, forward strand.
ATCCCGTCGCAGCCGAAGCGGCCGCCGGTGATCAACTTCCGGTCCGAGGGGCGGGCGTTCAACAGCGGGCGCTGCCTGGTCCCGGCCTCGGGCTTCTTCGAGTTCACCGGCACGACGTATCCCAAGACCCGCTGGCGCTTTTCGCGCACGGACGGCGACTGGTTCTGTTTCGCCGGCTTCATCGGCGGTCAGGGCGAGGACCGGCGGTTCACCCTGCTGACCTGCGAGCCCGGCCCCGACATCGCGCCGATCCACGACCGCCAGCCGGTGGTCGTCGAGCGCGACGGCTGGGCCGGCTGGCTGCGCGGCGATGCGGCGGCGGGGCTGCTCGCGCCCTCGGCGGCGGGGACGTGGCGGTGCGAGGAAGCGCCGCGGGAGAAGGCGGGGACGCTGCTTTAGGGCGGTGCGTCCTTCGACACGGCCCTTCGGGCCTGCTCAGGATGACGTAACTGGAAGGCTACCCACCCACGTCATGCTGAGCAGCGCTCGAAGAGCGCGTGTCGAAGCACGCAGGGCGGCTAGTGAATCCCGCCCCCCAGCGCGTCGCCGCTGCCATCACCACAGCCCGAGCCGCCATCGACCGGCAGGATGGCGCCGTTGATGTAGCGGGCTTCGCTGGAGCTGAGGAACAGCGCCGCGGCGCCGATCTCGTCCTTGGTGCCGTAGCGGCGCAGCGGCACGCGGCCCTTCACCCGGGCCTCGGCCTCGGGCGTGGGAGCCAGGCGCAGCATGCCCTCGGTGTCCTCGATCGGGCCGGGCGAGATGGCGTTGACCCGCACGCCGGCGGGACCCCACTCCAGCGCCAGGCACTGGGTCAGCATGTTGATGCCGGCCTTGGCGGCGCAGACGTGGGCCTGGAACATCGAGGCGCGCGTCGCCTGGCCGGCGGTGATCGAGATCAGCGACGCCCCCGGCTTGCGCAGGAACTCGTAGGAGGCGCGCAGCACGTTGAAGGTGCCGATCAGGTCGATGTCGACCACGGTCTTGAAGCCGTTGGCCGACATGCCCAGCGCCGGGGCGACGAAGTTGCCGGCCGCGCCGGAGATCACCGTGTCGATGTCGCCGAACTTCTCGTGCGTGGCGCGCAGCGCGGCCTCGACGGCGGCGTAGTCGCGCACGTCGGCGGCGATGCCGATGGCCCGGCCGCCGTTGATCTCCGCGATCTCGGCGGCGGCCGCCGCGATCTTCTCGGGGCTGCGGCTGATCAGGGCGACGTTGGCCCCCTCGCGCGCGAAGCAGCGGGCGATGCCCAGGTTGATGCCGCTCGATCCGCCCGCCACGAAGAGGGTCTTGCCCGCCTGACTGTCGCCCATGGTCTTTCGCTCCCGGTGTTTGCTTCCCTGGAGCCTAGCTGGACGCCCTCCCGCTGGGGGAGGCAAGCGGCTTCAGGTCAGGGCGCGACCCACAGGGTCTCAAGCCCGCGGAAGAAGGGCAGCGTGCGCCAGACCGGCGCCGCGTCCGGGTCGGCCAGATGCAGGTCCGGGAAGCGCTCGAACAGCTTCACAAGCGCCACCTGCGCCTCCAGCCGGGCCAGCGGCGCGCCGATGCAGATGTGCGAGCCGCCGCCGAAGGCGACGTGCGGCTTGCCCTTACGGGTGATGTCGAAGCGGTCGGGCTCGTCGAACACCGCCGGGTCGCGGTTGGCGGCGCGCAGGAAGGTGGTCATCGACTGGGTCTTGCCGACCGGGCAGCCGCCGACCTCCATGTCGCGCGAGGCGACGCGGCCGGTGATGTCGACCGGCCCCTCGTAGCGCAGCACCTCTTCCACCGCGCCGGCGGCCAGCTTCGGATCGGCCTTCAGCCTGGCCAGTTCGCCCGGATTGAGCAGCAGCAGGCGCACGCCGTTGCCGATCAGGTCGGTGGTGGTCAGGTTGCCGCCGACCAGCAGGGCCTGCAGGTTGATGCGGATCTCGTCGTCGCTCAGCGGCGCGCCGCCGGCCTGCAGGGTGACCATGTCGCTGACCAGGTCGTCGCGCGGCGCGGCGCGACGGTCTTCCATCAGGGCGGTGAAATAGGCGTTCAACGCCAGGCTCGCCCGCTCCATATGCTCGGTCTGGGCGGCGTTGCGGAACGGGTTGAGGCCCAGGATCACGCCCTCGGACCAGTCGCGGAAGTCGTCCAGCCGGTCATGCTCGACCCCGAGGATCTCGGCGATGGCGTCGACCGGCACCGGCACGCAGAATTTCGCCATCAGGTCGAAGCGCGCCTCGCCGGCCACGGCGTCCAGATAGTGGTCGACGATCCGCTCGACGTGAGGCCGGAACTTCGCGACCCGGGCGTAGAGGGCCTGGGCCAGGGGCTGGCGGACGCGGGCGTGGTCGGGATTGTCCAGCATCAGGATGCTGGTGGTGCTGGTGCGCGGCAGGTCCGGGTCGGCGTTGTCGGCGAACCGCCGCTGCATCACCGCCGCCTCTTCGGCGTTCATCGGATCGCGCCACAGGCTGTTGTCCGAGACGATGGACCGGACGTCCTCATAGCGGCTGATCACGAAGGTGCCGGCCATGGCGTCGCGGTGCACCGGGCAGGTCTCGCGCATCGGGCCGAGCACCGCGTGCGGATCGGCCCGGTACGTCGGGTCCAGCGGCGTCAGCTGCAGCATCCCGGGGGGCGAAGCGTCGTCGGCCATGGTCATCTCTCCCGTGTCAGCCGCGCTCTGATGGCGCGGTCAAGGGAGGATTGTCGCGCGGGGGCGATAGGTTGCCAATGGTTAGTTTGGGAACGCGCCGTGACCGGATCGAGCGCCGTTACCCCGAATCGGCTTGCCCCTTTGCCCCCGCCCCCATAGAAGCCGCGCAACATTCCCAGCGCGAAGACCCGTCCGATGAAGCTGCTCGCAGGCAACTCCAACCGTACGCTGGCGACCGCCATAGCCGAATATCTCGACATGCCGCTGACCCGCGCCCAGGTGCGCCGGTTCGCCGACAACGAGGTCTTCGTCACCATCGACGAGAATGTGCGGGGCGAGGATGTCTTCATCATCCAGTCGACCAGCTATCCGGCCAACGACAACCTGATGGAACTGCTGATCTGCATCGACGCCCTGAAGCGGGCCTCGGCGCGGCGGATCACCGGGGTGCTGCCCTACTTCGGCTACGCCCGCCAGGACCGGAAGACCGGCGGTCGCACGCCGATCTCGGCCAAGCTGGTGGCCAACCTGATCACCCGCGCCGGCGCCGACCGGGTGCTGACCATGGATCTGCACGCCGGCCAGATTCAGGGCTTCTTCGACATCCCCACCGACAACCTGCTGCCGGTGCCGCTGCTGGCCAACGACATCCGCGAGCAGTACGGCCGCGCCGCCGCCGATGTGATGATCGTCTCCCCGGACGTCGGCGGCGTGGTCCGGGCCCGGGCGCTGGCCAAGCGCATCGACGCCGACCTGGCCATCGTCGACAAGCGCCGCTCCGCTCCCGGCGAGAGCGAGGTGATGAACATCATCGGCGACGTCGCCGGCCGCCACTGCATCCTGTTCGACGACATCGTCGATTCGGCCGGCACCCTGTGCAACGCCGCCAAGGCCCTGATCGACCAGGGCGCCACCGAGGTCAGCGCCTATGTCACCCACGGGGTGCTGTCGGGCCTGGCCGCCGAGCGGGTCACCAACTCGGTCATGAAGGAACTTGTCGTCACCGACTCCATCGAGTTCTCGGACGAAGTGAAGGCCTGCAAGAAGATCCGCAGCGTCAGCTGCGCTCCCCTGATAGGCGAGGCGATCCGCCGGATCGCCAATGAAGAGTCCGTTTCGAAGCTTTTCGACTAAGGGATCGGCGAAACTCGGCCGGCGTCCATCTATGGTTAACGCGCGGCGTCACATTCTCGCCGTCCAACCGAGTTCTATTGACTTCATCGGGCGCCGGTGGGGGAAATCACGGCCATGAAACTGATATCGTACGCTCGTCGCTTCGCGCCTGTCGCCGCGCTCGCCGCCCTGACGGTGCTGGTCGCCGCCTGCAAGACGACGGCTCCGCCGCCGCCCCTGCCGCCGCCGCCTCCGCCGCCGCCGCCGATCACCCTGGCGCCTCAGCTGATCCAGGAAGCCAGCGCCTGGCGCGGCTACATGGCCCGGGCCGGTTCGATCGCGCCGCAGTTCGCCGACGGCGGCCAGATCGCCTCCTCGCTGAAGCTGGCGGTCGCCTATGAGCCCCGGCAGTTCCAGCGCGGCGCGGTGGCCTACGCCGCCATCCTGGCGCTGCAGGACCAGACCTTCGTCCAGGGGCTCCGCGCCCAGGCCGCCCACCCGGAAGGCCGCGTCGCGCTGCGTGACCAGATCGTCGCCAACCCCAACACGGTCGTGAACCTGCCCGGCGCCCAGGGCGCGGCGGACCTGATCGTCGCCGGACTCGGCAGCGACGCCACCCGCCTGCTGCTCAGCGGCCGGGCGGTGAAGCAGGCCGCCTATGACGTCCAGCGCATGCCCTGGTCTAAGAAGGAGGTCCTGAACCGTGAGGGCCGCCTGATCGAGGCCCGCACGCTGAGCACCAGCCCGATGCTGGGCGACGCCTCCGACGTGCTGATGCTGTCGCAGGCGTACAACGGCGCGGCCCCCATGAGTGTGATCGGCCAGACCGCCCCGGCGCCCTGGTCGCCGCTGGTCATCCGCGGCATGGCGCTGGGCGCCCTGGCGGCGCTCGGTGAAGCCGGCGACGCCAACTCGCCCCAGATCGACTCGGTCACCCAGGAGCAGTCGAGCGGCTTCTGCCTGAAGATGGCCAAGCTCAACATGTACCAGTGCCTGGCGGTGTCCAAGCCGCACTACGAGGATGTCTTCTGCCTCGGCCAGCACATCATGATCGATACCGGCCAGTGCATGATCAAGGCGTCGGGGGCCGAAATGCCGCCTGAACCGCCGC
>JAUSPV010000116.1 GCA_030652755.1 Caulobacter sp.
GCGGCGAGCAGCAGCGCGTGGCGATCGCGCGCGCCGTCGCCAAGCAGCCGTCCGTGCTGCTCTGCGACGAGCCGACAGGCGCGCTGGATTCCGCCACGGGCGTGCGGGTGCTGGAAGCGCTCAAGACCGTCAACGACAGCCTGGGGGCCACGACCCTGCTGATCACCCATAACGCCGCCATCGCCGCCATCGCCGACCGCGTGGTGATCTTCGCCGACGGGCGGGTGCGCGAAGTGCGCGAGAACGCCGACAAGCGGCTGCCCGGTGAGATTTCCTGGTGAACCGGATGCCGACATGGGTGGGGGCGCTGGACCGCAAGCTGGTGCGGGAGCTCTGGCGCATGAAGACCCAGGCGCTCGCCATCGCCTTCGTCATCGCCGGCGGCGTCGCCGTCCATCTGCTCGCCGCCGGAATGCTGAGTTCCCTGCAGGAGACCCGGCGCGCCTACTATGAACGCTATCTGTTTGCTGATGTCTGGGCGCCCGTCGTGCGCGCGCCCCAGCGTCTGATCGCCGACATCCGGGCTATTGACGGTGTCCAGGCCGCGGCGACCCGCATCCGGGTTCCGGCCCTCTTCGCCATGGAGGGGATGAGCGCGCCGGCCACCGGGGAAGTCCTGTCGTTGCCGGACGAGGGCGAGGCGGCGGTCAATCGACTGCATCTTGTTCGCGGCCGTCTTCCGACGCCGGGCCAGCGGAACGAGGCCGTCGTACTGCAGGCCTTCGCCGACGCCCACCGGCTCGAGATCGGCGATCAGGTTCCGGCCACCCTCTATGGCGGTCGCCGACGTCTGACCGTCGTCGGGATCGCGCTGTCGCCGGAGCACGTCTACGCCATCGGCCCCGGCCAGTTCGTTCCCGATGACCGGCTTTACGGCGTCCTCTGGATGCGACGCGGCGCCCTGGCGCAGGCCGTCAACCAGGATGAGGCCTTCAACGAGGCGGTTGTGCGCCTCTCTCGCGACGCCTCCGAGCCGGCCGTCATCGCCCGGCTGGATCGCCTTCTGGAGCCCTATGGCGCGCCAGGAGCCTATGGCCGGGCGGACCAGATCTCGGACGCCTTCGTGTCCAGCGAGATCGACCAGCTGGCGACCATGGGGCGGGTGCTGCCGCCCATCTTCCTGCTGGTGGCGGCCTTCCTGGTCAATGTCGTGATCTCGCGACTGATCGCCGTCCAGCGCGCCGGCATCGGGCTGTTGAAGGCCTTCGGCTACCGGGACCGGGACATCATCGGCCACTACCTCAAACTGGTCGCCGTCATCGCGGCGACGGGGGTGCTGATCGGGGGCGCGGCGGGGATCTGGCTCGGCCGGGCCATGGCGGAACTCTATATGGAGTACTACCGCTTTCCCTTCCTGCTGTTCCAGGCGAACCCGGCCGACTACGCCACCGTGGTCGGCGTGGCCATGCTGACGGTGATGGGCGGCGCGACCCTGGCGGTGCGGCGGGCCGCCGCCCTGAGCCCGGCGGAAGCGATGACGCCCGCGCCCCCGCCCGACTATTCCCGCGCCGCAGGCGCGTGGATCACCCGGCTGAAGGTCCTCGACCAGCAGTCACGCATGATCCTGCGCCAGATCATTCGCTGGCCGTGGCGCGCGGCCCTCACGGTGGCCGGAATCGCGGCCTCCGGCGCCCTGCTGATCGGCACCATGTCGATGATGGACGGGATCGAGGTGATGATCGACTCCAGCTTCACCGTATCCAACCCCCACGATGTCTCGGTGAACTTCGTCGAGCCCCGGTCGCGGGCCGCCCTATTCAGTCTCGCCGGCGAGGATGGCGTGCTGGCGGCCGAACCCTTTCGCGCCGTCCCGGTTCGCCTGCGCCATGGGTCGCGCGAGGAGCGGGCGGTGATCACCGGGGCGCCGCTTGACGGCAGCCTGTCGAGGATCGTCGATACGCTCGGCCAGCCGATCCAGCCGCATCCGGGAGGCCTTGTCCTGTCCAGCGACCTGGCCGCCAAGCTTCGGATCAAGGCGGGGGACATCGTCGAGGCGCGGGTCACCGAAGGCCGGCGGCCGCTGCTGGAGCTGCCGGTGTCCGCCATCGCCACGAGCTACGTGGGGTCAGGCGCGCGGATGCGGATCGAGGACCTGAACCGGGCGCTGGGCGAAGGGGCGCTGGTGTCGGGAGCCTGGCTGACGGTCGACGCGGACCGGACCGGGACTCTGTACGACCGTCTGAAGGAGACCCCCTCGGTGGTCGGCGTGGGCTTGCAGGCGGACGCGGTGAAACGCCTGGCCGCCATGCTCGACGAGAACCTCGGTCGATCCATCCTGATCTTCTTCTTCTTCGCCGGCCTGATCGCTTCCGGCGTCGTCTACAACACGGTGCGCATTTCCTTCGCCGAGCGCCAACGCGAGCTGGCTTCGCTGCGCGTGCTCGGCTTCTCACGCGCCGACGTGTCCTACATCCTGCTTGGCGAGGTGGCCTTTCTGACGCTCCTCGCCCTGCCGCTGGGCGCGGCGGCAGGGACCGCCCTTGCTTGGTATCTGGCCCACGCCATGAGCTCGGACCTGTTCCGGCTGCCTTTCGCCGTCGCACCCGCGACCTACGGCGCGGCCGGGGCTGTGGTGCTGGTCATCACCATCGTGGCGAGCCTGATGGTGCGGCGTCAGATCGACCGGCTCGACCTGGCCGAAGCCTTGAAAACCGGAGAATAGCGCCGTGAAGATCAACCGGTTCAATCTCAAATTCCGGACGCTGTTCTGGCTTGTCGCCGCCCTGGTCCTGGCGGCGCTGCTGGTCTTCGCCTTCAGGCCGCGCCCGGTCCTCGTGGACCTCGGGGAGATCAGTCGCGGGCCGCTGACAGTCGCGGTTCGCGACGAGGCGCGCACCCGCGTGCGCGACGTCTATGGGGTTTCGGCGCCCGTTTCCGGCCGGCTGCTGCGGGTCGGCAATCGCGCCGGTGAGCGGGTCGAGGCCGGGGCGGTGATCGCGGTCATCCAGCCGGGACCGGCGGTGTTTGTCGATGAGCGGTCCCGTCAGGAGATCCAGGCCGGCGTCCGCTCGGCGCAGGCCGCCCTCGCCCTGGCGCGCGCGGAGCAGGAGCGCGCGGAGGCCCAGCTGGCCTTTGCCCGCATCGAGGCCGAACGGGCCGAGACGCTCTTCGCCGCGAATGTCGTGTCGCAGAGCGCGCTCGACCGCGCGCGCCTCAACGTTCGCACCGCCGCCGCCGTCGTCGGCAACGCCCGCGCCGGGGTTGGCGTGCGGCAGGCGGATCTCGACGCGGCTCGCGTTCGCCTGATCGATCCGGCGGCGGCCGGTTCGGGCAGCCGCGCGGTGTCGATCCGGGCGCCCGTCGCCGGGCGGGTCCTGCGGGTGCTGCAGGAGAGCGAAAGCGTGGTCGCCCAGGGCGCGCCGCTGATGGAAATCGGCGACCCCGGCGATCTGGAGGTGGTCGCCGAACTGCTGTCGAGCGATGCGGCGCGCATTTCCGCGGGGGCGCCGGCGGTGATCGACGCCTGGGGGAACGGCCCGGCGCTGCAGGGGCGGGTCCGACTGGTCGAGCCCTACGGCTTCCTCAAGGTCTCGGCCCTCGGCGTCGAGGAGCAGCGGGTCAATGTGATCATCGATCCGGTCGACCCGCCCGCTGCCTGGGCGGCCGTCGGGCATGGCTATCGGGTCGAGGCTGCGGTCACGGTCTGGCGGGGGGAGGCGGTGGTCCAGGTCCCCGTGGCGGCGCTGTTCCGTCAGCAGGGGCGATGGACGGTGTTCGTCGTCGAGGGCGGCCGCGCCCGCCTGCGGCGGGTCGATATCGGCCAGAACAACGGTGAGGTCGCGGAGGTCCGCGCCGGGCTCAAGCCGGGGGAGCGGGTGGTGCTCCATCCGGGGCAGTCGGTCGCCGACAGGACCGCGATCCGCCTTCGACCGTCGGCGCCCGCCCTGCCCTAGAACCGCGTCAGTTCGGTGAAGCCGCCGAAGATCATGCGCTTGCCGTCGAACGGCGGTCCGTCCTGGGCGTGTTTGAGGCGCGGGTCTGTCATGACCCTGGCGTTGACCTCGTCCCGCTTCTCACGGCTTTCGTAGGTGATCCAGGAGAAGATCACGACCTCGTCGTCGGTGGCCTGCACCGCGCGGGGGAACGAGGTCAGTTCGCCGTACGGCGTGTCATCGGCGACGCATTCGACGTAGCTGAGCGCGCCGTGCTCCATCCAGACGCTGCCGGCCAGGTCGGTGAGCGCCTTGTAGGCCGCCAGATTGGCCTTGGGCACGGCGAGCACGAAACCATCGACATAGGGCATGGGGGTCTCCTTCCCGGGGTGATCAGATCACAGGACGGATGCAGGCGAGAGGTTCCGACATCGGGCCGGCTCTATCGCTCCCAGCCCGGCTCGAACGGGAAACGCTCGGCCCAGAAGGCCGTGAGGCGCGGGTCGGCGTCGACGCGGCGAACCACCGGGGCCATGCCCGGCGCCGCGCTATAGAAGCGGTTGCGGCCGGGGCCCCAGCGGCTGACCACGGCGACATAGAGGTCGAGCACCGACAGGCTGTCGCCGAGCAGATAGTCGCCGGCCGGGGTGATCTGGCCGTCCATCATCGCCCAGCAGTCGGCGATACGCTCGGCGGTGGCGGTCTTGACCCGGGCCTGGGCGTCGAAGTCCGGGCCGGCGAGGCGGGCGGGCTCGTCGCGGACCCAGAACATCGAATAGATCGACGCCGGGATGAAGGTCATCCAGCGCAGGAATTGCGCCCGCCGCGGATCGCCGATGGCCGGGCCGAGCCGTGCGGCGGGGTGGCTGTCGGCCAGCCAGGTGAGGATGGCGCCGCTCTCGGTCATGACCTCGCCGCCCGGCAGCACCAGGGCCGGGATCTGCACCAGAGGATTGACCCGGCGCACCCGCTCGAGGATCGCGGGATCATGCTCCCAGGTCGCGCCCTCGACGACCTCGTACTCAAGCCCGATCAGCGTCAGCGCCGCCTCGACCGGCACGCTGCCCGACCCCAGGGCGCCATAGACCGTCAGCATCCGGGTTCTCCCTGTCCGCCGCCTCCACCTGATATCGGGCGGAGGCGGCGTCAAGCGTTCGGGACCGGCCTCACGGGTGCTGAGGATAGATCCCCTCGTAGGCGACGCACCAGGTGACGGCGAGCACCGGGCTCTGGATGTTGACGGACTGGCTGCCGCCGGTCGGCTGGAGCATCCGCGGATTCATCGGGATGACGGGCGGGGCGCTCGCCGCGGCGTAGACCGGGTTGACCGGGAAGGTGCCGAGCATCGTGCCGGTGGGGCTGGAGACGACCGGGCCGGTGTCGTCCCCGCTGAAGCGGTGATTGTGCGCCGGCAGTTCGGAGCTCAGCACCGTCCGCGTCGAGGAACCGACCATGGCGCCGATCGGGTAGTTGGTGTTGAACGAGATCGGCATGCGCGCGCGCAGGTCGGGCAGGGCGAACGTCGTCTGGCCGTCGCCGCCGTAGGTGGTCCCGTACAGGGTGTAGAGGACGTCGTACTGGCTGATCGCCACCAGCTGGCCGTTGGCGGGCAGCCAGCCGTTGGGGCACCAGTTCTGTCCGAACTGGAACACCGAGCCGACATACTGCTCGACTTGGGCGGCGGCCGGCGTGGCCGTGGCGGCGAGAACGGCGGCGCAGGTCGCCGCGGCGAGGGATTTCAGCGAGCTCATGGCGCGATCCTCCCTACGGCCGGCTCGGATAGACGCCGGACATCGACACACACCAGCTCATGGCCAGCACCGGGCTCTGGGTCGAGAAGGGCATGCTGCCCCCCGCGATCGAGACGATCTGCTGGTTCATCAGGATGTCCGGCGTCGACGACGCCGCGGCGTAGATCGGCTGGCTGTTGGGGAAGGTGGCCAGCGATCCGCCGGCCGGGCTTCCCGTGGTCGGTGAGGCCGAGGCCGCCATGACCAGGTGGGTGTGCGCCGGCATCTGCTGGAGGGTCAGGGTCGTGCTGGCCTGGCCCCAGGACAGTCCGACCGGATAGGTGGGGCTGGCGCCGACCGGGGCCCGCCCCTGCAGGTTGGGCAGGGCGAAGGTCGTCTGGCCGTTGCCGCCGTACTGCACGCCCAGCAGCGAGAAGAGCGCGGAGTTCTGCTGGATCGACAACGTCTGACCGTTGGCCGGCAGCCAATTCTTCGGACACCAGTTCATGCCGAACAGCGCCAGCTGGCCGAGGAAGGGCTCGGCCTGCGCGAACGCGGGCGCGGCGCATCCCAGGCCGGCGGTCATGGCCAGCGCCGCGGCGCCCGCACGGATCATCGTTTTCATGAAGGGTCTCCCTGTCCCCGAGCTTGTGGATCACCGCAGAGGGCGTCGGCGAATCCATCAACCAAAAGTAGGCTCCCCATATTTCGATCTGTCTACCCTTGCGCGAAATTTACACGTCATGCGGTAGGGCCGTCTCGGCTGAGCGGACGCGGCGCCACGTCGCGGCTAAAGCCCTGATGAGGCGAGTTATCCCCCGTGCGCTCACAACATATTGCGTGGGTGCGTTAACTCGCCGCTAGATGTTGTCGGATTGACTGGTATCGTGACGGCTCGGTCCTGCCGAATCCGTCCGCCCGTTCGCCATTCCGTCCGCCATAGGGAAACCAAGTCCGTGACCGCCCCGTCCAAGCTGATCACCCTGCCCGGCCTGCTCACCCCGTCGGCGGCTTACAAGCCGTTCCGGTACCCGTGGGCCTTCGACATGTGGAAGAAGCAACAGCAGGTCCACTGGATGCCCGAAGAGGTGCCGCTGGGCGAGGACTGCAAGGACTGGGCGGCCAACCTGAACGACAAGGAGCGCAATCTGCTGACGCAGATCTTCCGCTTCTTCACCCAGGGCGACATCGAGGTCCAGGACAACTACATGGACCGCTACGGCCGGGTGTTCCGCCCGACCGAAGTGAAGATGATGCTCTCCAGTTTCGCCAACATGGAGACCATCCACATCGCCGCCTACGCCCTGCTGCTGGAAACCATCGGCATGCCGGAGAGCGAGTTCGGCGCCTTCATGGAATACGAGGCCATGCGGGCCAAGCACGACTACATGCAGCAGTTCGGCGTCGAGAATAACGCCGACATCGCCCGCACCCTGGCCATGTTCGGCGGCTTCACCGAGGGCCTGCAGCTGTTCGCGTCCTTCGCCATGCTGATGAACTTCCCGCGCTTCAACAAGATGAAGGGCATGGGCCAGATCGTCAGCTGGTCGGTGCGCGACGAGAGCCTGCACTGCGAGGGGATCATCAAGCTCTACCACGCCTTCAACGCCGAGACCCAAGCGGTGACCAAGGCCGTGGCCGACGACATCGTCGCCTGCTGCGAGCATGTGGTGATGCTGGAAGACCGGTTCATCGACCTGGCCTTCGAGCAGGGCGACGTCCAGGGCATGACCCCCGAGGACATCAAGCAGTACATCCGCTTCATCGCCGACTGGCGCCTGCGCCAGCTGAAGCTGCCGGAAGTGTACGGGGTGAAGGAAAACCCGCTGCCCTGGCTGCAGTCGATGCTGAGCGGCGTCGAGCACGCCAACTTCTTCGAAGCCCGCGCCACCGAGTATTCCAAGGCCGCGACCAAGGGCCAGTGGCACGGCGAAGAGGGCGTCTGGGGCGAGTTCGACCGCCTGATGGCCCGCCGCGGCGAGACCCTGCTGCCGGCGGAGTAGGACCCTTCCCTTCACCGGGGGGCTGACGGAGGGGACGCGCACCCGGGTGCGTGTCCCCTTTTCGTTGAGGCCTAGTGGGTCCCGGCCGGGGCCGGGTGGTGGGCGTCGCCCAAGGTCTTGCGGGCCTCGCGGCAGGCGTCGGCGCACATCTCGCAGGCAATGGCGCAGATCGCGCAATGCTCGTGCCGCTCGCCGTGGCCGCGGCACTCCTCCCCACATCGCCGGCAGGCCGCCTCGCAAACCTGGGCCAGGGTCTCGATGATCGGCACATCCCCGCCCGCGCGGCGAAGGGCGACGTTGGAGAAGGCCTGGCAGACGTCCGCGCAGTCCAGGTCCAGCCGGATGCACTGGATCAGGTCGGCGACGCTGTCCTCGCCCAGGCAGGCGTCGGCGCAGGACCGGCAGATGGCGGCGCAGAGGGCGGCGCTCTCGGCGGCGGCGGCCAGCGGATCGTTGATATTGCCCTTCACGTGCGGGTGGGTGGCGATCATTTCGCGCAACGGCGTCATGAGCTTTTCTCCTGATCGGTTGGGATGCCGGAAGAAGCGCCGGGCGACCGGGAACGTTGCTTCACAGGTGGTTGAAGGCGGGATGGCGACCCGGCGATCCGGTGCTAGGCTGGCCGCCCGTTCGCGAGAGCCCTCCCATGCTGATCATCCGCCTGATCCTGCGCACCCTGGTCGGCATGGCCGGCCTGTGGCTGGCCGACCGCTTCATCAACGGGGTCAACATCAACAGCAACGAGACGCTGCTGATCGCGGCCCTGATCCTGGGCGTGGTCAACGCGGTGGTTCGGCCGGTGGTGTTCTGGATGACCCTGCCGGTGACCTTCCTGACGCTGGGCCTGTTCCTGTTCATCGTGAACGCCGCGATGTTCGGCCTGACCGCCTGGTTCCTCGAAGGCTTCAGCGTCGACGGCCTGTGGGCGGCGGTGCTGGGCGCCATCGTGATGGGCATCGTCAACTGGATCGGCCAGATGGTGATCGGGCCGAGGGAAGAGCGGGGGGAGTAGCGTCAAGCCTTCCTCCCCAGCTTGCTGGGGAGGGGGACCGCTCGAAGAGCGGTGGAGGGGAGATGCCGTGCACTCAAGCCACGGTCACGCCCGCTGCCTTGCCGATAGTACGCAAGGCTTCGTCGAGATTGTCCGCGACGAGCCGGTCAGGGAGCCGCACGACCCTGACGCCCTGCCCCGCAAGCCAGCGATCACGCTCATCGTCATGTTGCACGGCCCTTTCATCGGCGTGGACTCCTCCGTCGACTTCCACCGCCAGCCGGGCGGCGAAGCAGCAGAAGTCGAGGACATAAGGACCGATCGGGTGTTGCCGGCGAAACTTCAGGCCTCCGAGCCGCTTGCCTCGTAGCTGCGCCCAGAGCGCCGCCTCCGATCGGGTCATCGCCCGGCGGAGACGACGCGCCAACGCAACCGTGCGGGCATCCTTGCTCATGATAATCGGTTAACGGGTATTTTAGGGAGATGCAAGATTGCGCTGCATCTCCCCTCCACCGCGCTCCGCGCGGTCCCCCTCCCCGGCAGAGCCGGGGAGGAAGAATGGAAGATAGAAAAAGGGCGGCTCCGTTTCCGGAACCGCCCTTCTCGTAGGTCAGTGCAAAGCGTCGTGGACTAGAAGTCCATGTCGCCCATGCCGCCCATGCCGCCGCCCATGCCGCCGCCGGCCGGAGCGTTCTTCTTCGGCGCTTCGACGATGGCCGCTTCGGTGGTGATCAGCAGGCCGGAGACCGAGGCCGCGTCCTGCAGAGCCGTGCGCACGACCTTGGCGGGGTCGATGACGCCCATCTTCACCAGGTCGCCGTACTCTTCCGTCTGGGCGTTGAAGCCGAAGGACGGGGTGTTGCTCTCGAGGATCTTGCCGACCACGATCGAGCCTTCAACGCCGGCGTTTTCGGCGATCTGACGGATCGGGGCCTGCAGCGCGCGACGCACGATGGCGATGCCCGCGGTCTGGTCGGGGTTGTCGCCCGTCAGGCCTTCGAGGGCCTTGGAGGCCATCAGCAGGGCGACGCCGCCGCCGGGGACGATGCCTTCCTCAACCGCGGCGCGGGTGGCGTTCAGGGCGTCGTCGACGCGGTCCTTGCGCTCCTTCACCTCGACTTCGGTCGCGCCGCCGACGCGGATCACGGCAACGCCGCCGGCCAGCTTGGCCAGACGTTCCTGCAGCTTTTCCTTGTCGTAGTCGC
>JAUSPV010000117.1 GCA_030652755.1 Caulobacter sp.
TTCGACCTGATGCATGCGGGCGAGAGCATCCGCAGCGTCGTGGTCTTTTAGAGGCGGCCGATGAGCATCGAGGTTCTCCAGCAGCATCGCGTCCATGGCGGGACCCTGCGCTATGTCCGCCATCAGAGCGCGGTTACCGGCACGCCCATGCGGTCTTCCCTCTTCCTGCCGGAGGGGGAGGGAACTTTCCCGCTGCTGGTCTGGCTGTCTGGCCTGACCTGCACGGAGGACAACTTCACCACCAAGGCCGGCGCCTATGGGGCGGCCGCGGCCTGCGGCCTGGCGATCCTGGCGCCCGACACCAGCCCGCGCGGCGAGGGCGTGGCCGACGATGATGCCTATGACTTCGGTCAGGGCGCCGGCTTCTATCTCGACGCCACGCAGAAGCCCTGGGCGCCGCACTTCTCCATGGAGACCTATGTCGTCCGCGACCTGCTGGACGTGGTCGGCGCCAACTTCCCCGTCGACGCCGGGCGGCGCGGGATCAGCGGCCATTCCATGGGCGGCCACGGGGCCCTGACCCTGGCCCTGCGCCACCCGGACCTGTTCCGCAGCGTCTCGGCCTTCTCGCCGATCTGCTCGCCGACCCGCTGCGACTGGGGCCGCAAGGCCTTCGCCGGCTACCTGGGCGAGGATGAGCGGACGTGGCGCGACCACGACGCGGCGCTGCTGATCGAGGCGGGCGTCGCCAGGGGACGCTTCGACGAGATTCTCGTCGAACAGGGGCTGGCCGACAGCTTCCTCGAAAACCAGCTCAAGCCCGAGCTGCTGGAAGCGGCGGCCGCCAGGGCCGGCCAGCGGCTGACCGTCCGTCGCCAGCCCGGCTACGATCACAGCTACTTCTTCATCGCCAGCTTCATCGCCGACCATCTGGCCTGGCACGCGGCCAAGCTGCGGCGCTAGATTCCCGCGCCCATATCCGCGAACACCTCCGCCAGCGCCGGGACCTCGCCGGCGTCCTGCGCCAGGGCGTGGACCAGGCCGTCGACCTGGGCGGTGATCTCGGGGACGGCGGTGATCTCCCACCAGGCGGGGCGGGTCAGGGGCCCAACGGCGTAGAGCCAGGTCGAGGCTTCGCCCCGCGCGGTCAGCACCGCGCAGTCCTGCGTCTCCAGACCCAGACCCAGCGCATCCGGCGCGATCAGGCCCCGACGGGCCAGGTCGGCGAACAGCGGCTCCTCCAGCCCCTGCAGGTCGCTGCGCGGGCCGGTGCAGTTGAGAATGCGGGCGGCGCAAACGGTCTGGGCCGGTCCTCCGCCGCGCGGATGCAGCTCGACCTCGATCAGGCCCCCGGCGCGTCGCCAGTCGCGCAGGCGGCCGGCGCGGGTCGTCAGCGCGCCGCTGGCCAGCAGGGCCTCGATCCTGGCGGCGATGCGCGGGGCCATGCGGTGGCGGTGCACGTCCCAGCGCGGCCGCAGATGGCGCAGGAACCGGCCCCGCTCGGCCGGGCTCCAGCCGGACCAGATGCGGCCGATCACCGGGCGTACGGCGTCGATGACCCGCTGCCAGGGCTGGCCCTGCGCCTGAGCCCTGCGGACCTCCGCCCGGATGGCCTTCGACAGCGCCAGCGGCCCGGCCGGCAGCAGGCGGGCGAGGAACGGCTCCCAGGCGCCGCCGTAGAGATGAGCCCCGGGCAGCAGGCCCCGGCGCGAGACGGCCAGCATCGGGCCCCGGTGGCCGCGCTCGGCCAGGCTCAGCGCGATGTCGACCATGGTCAGGCCGGCGCCCAGCAGCAGCACCGGCGCGTCGGGGTCCAGATCCTCCAGCCCCTCCCGCGACCAGGGATCGGTCACGAAGGCCGCATCGTCGATCAGCCAGTGGCCGGCGGGCAGCGGCGGGCGCGGCGGCAGGTTGCCGGTGGCCAGCACCACGGTGTCGGCCTCCACCGCGCGGCCATCGCGCAGCATCACCCCGCGCCGGGCGCCGTCCAGCAGCCGCACGACCTCGCCGCGCACGACGGTGACGGCCCCGCTGCGACGCGCCGCCTCCAGCCGCTCGGCCAGGTAGGCGCCCATGGCCTCGCGGGAGGCGAAGGCGGCCTGCAGGTCGCCGCCGCTCTCGGCCAGCGCCGCCGCCATGCCGCCGCGCGCCTCCAGCCAGGCGTCGAACCGGGGGGAGAGGCCGGTCTCCAGCCGCGAGACCGGCACGTTCAGCAGGTGCGACGGCGCGCAGGCGCCGTAGGCCAGCCCCCGTCCGGGCCGGCTCGACGGGTCGATCACGGTGACCCGCCAGTCCGGCCTGGCGGCGGCGAGCTTCAGCGCCAGCAGCGTCCCGCTGAACCCGCCGCCCACGATGGCGACGGCGCGGCCGCCAGCGGGTGTTTCCAATGCCATCGGCCCTGAGGGGTTCGCGTGGATATCGTAGCGGAAGCTACAGGGACTCGCGGCCGGGGGCAGGGGAGAGTTTTGGCGGGGCTACGGCTTCTGACCGAAGAACTCGCAGGCCTCGATCGCGGTCCGCATGCCGACGACGGCGTCGTGGTAGGCGCCGGGGCCGATCGCCTCATCGGCCAGGATGGCCTCGGCGCTCACGCCATCGAGCGTGCCGATCGTAGCGGCCGCAAGGACGGTCATGCTCGCCGGATCGCGCGCCTTGAGCCGGGCCCGGACGTCTTTCTCCAGGCCCTTCAGCGCTCTTCCGACTGCGTAGGCGGCAACGTCGCGGGTCGCCGACTTGGAGCACATCAGGGTTTTCCACATCCGGACGGTCTCAGGCGCGGCGTCTGGCGCTGCCGTCTGGCGTCCGAATGCGGCATACCGGTCGACCAGCAGCTGCCCGAAAGTGGCGCCTTCGGCCACGACCAGCTTGCCCTTCTGATTCAGCGCGCTGGGCGCCGGCCGCTGGAGGCGCTCGGGCTGGCGCGCCGAGGCCGGCGGCGGGAGGGCGACGAGCGCGACGACAAGGATCGCCCACGCGGCGGACTTCGACTTCATGGCGGAACTCACGAACGGGAAGACATAATACAAGCACGCCGGGCCGGACGCCGCCGCCGAAAGTTGACTCTCCGCCCCCCCTCCATCATAAGCGCGCCTTCCAAACGCCGCCGGTTCGCCGTCGGCGCGGAAATACATGACGGGTGATGCGTAGCCGCCGTTGAGATCGCACCTCCATCCTGGAGGAGCCGGCCCGCGTCGATGTGAAAGAGACTCTATGTCCAAGCGCCATAGCGCCAAGTACAAGATCGACCGCCGGATGGGCGAAAACATCTGGGGTCGTCCGAAGTCCCCGGTGAATTCCCGCTCCTACGGTCCCGGCCAGCACGGCCAGCGCCGCAAGCAGAAGATCTCCGATTTCGGCCTCCAGCTGCGCGCCAAGCAGAAGCTGAAGGGCTACTACGGCAACCTGACCGAAAAGCAGTTCGCCCGCACCTACACCGAGGCCGCGCGCCGCAAGGGCAACACCTCGGAAAACCTGATCGGCCTGCTGGAAGCCCGTCTTGACGCGGTGGTCTACCGCTCCAAGTTCGTGCCGACCGTCTTCGCGGCCCGCCAGTTCGTCAACCACGGCCACGTGCTGGTGAACGGCAAGCGCGTCAACATCGCCTCCTACCGCGTGAAGGCCGGCGATGTGGTCAGCGTCCGTGAAAAGTCCCGCAACATGGCTCTGGTGCTTGAAGCCCTGAGCTCCGGCGAGCGTGACACCCCCGACTACATCACCGTCGACGCCCGGGCCATGTCGGCCACGTTCGTCCGCGCGCCGGAACTGGCCGAAGTGCCGTACCCGGTGAAGATGGAGCCGAACCTCGTGGTCGAATTCTACGCGTCGTAAGACGCCGCCGACCTCGAAACCAACGCGAAGGGCCCGGAGAGCGATCTCCGGGCCCTTTTGCTATGGCGCGGACTGTGCCGAAGTAGGGCGCATGAACCGTCGCCACCTGCTTCTCCTCGGAACCCTGCTCCTGACCGGCTGCGCCACCACGGCGGTCTATTCGTCGCCGGACGCCGGGATGGTGGAGCTCGAGCCGCTGATCGCCGCCAGCGTCGCCGCCGATAGCCTGACCATCAAGGTGATGTCCAACGGCTGCACGACGAAGGCCGACTTCGCCTGGTTCGTCGAGCGGAAGGCCAACCGCTTCGCCGTCGCCTTCGGGCGCAGGAAGATCGACGCCTGCAAGGCCGTGGCCCGGCCGGTCGACCTGACGTTCGGATTTGACGAACTGGGATTGCCCAAGGGCGCGGCGGTCGCGGTGGTGAACCCGCTGGCGGCCGCTAGCTGAACATCTCTTCCATCCACGCCGGCACCCGGGCGGGACGCCGGGTCGCGGCGTCGACCAGCACCCATTCGGACCGGGTCTGGGCGCACATCTCGCCGCCCGGGCCGTCGATGCGGACGTAGCGGTCGAAGCGCGGTCCGCGCCGCTGGCCGACCCAGGTGCGGCCAGTGGCGGTCTCGCCCGGCATCAGGGCGCGGCGGTAGTCGATCTCGTGACGCACGACCACCCAGGCCCAGTTGCCCTGCTCCTCGGCGGGCGCGCGGCTGTCCCAGTGGGCGATGGCGATGTCCTGCACCCAGCCCAGGTACACCACGTTGTTCACATGGCCGTTGGCGTCAATGTCGCTGTCGACCGGCGTGAAGGTCCGCGTGAAGACCTGGCGGCCCTCCGGCGGTTCGAGAAGCCTGCTCATGCCCGAAGTCCCGGAGGCTCAGGCCTGCAGGACGCCCTGTTCCTCGAGGAACGGTTTCAGCTCGCTGGCCTGGAACATCTCGCGGACGATATCGCAGCCGCCGACGAACTCGCCCTTCACATAGAGTTGCGGGATGGTCGGCCAGTCGCTGTAGGCCTTGATGCCGTCGCGCAGCGCCTCGTTCTGCAGTACGTCCACGCCGACGAAGTCGACGCCGAGGTGGTCGAGGATCTGCACCACCTGGGCGGAGAAGCCGCAGCGGGGCTGCTCGGGCTCGCCCTTCATGAACAGCACGACGGGGTGGGTCGCCACGGTGGTGGCGATCCAGTCATGGGCGGGGTTGGCGACGGCGGCGTCGGTCACGGCGGGAGCCTCTGGGCCTTGGGAACAAGCCTATCAGCTAGGGACGCGGGCGGTCCGGGTCAAGCCGATGTGACGGAGAAGCGCGCCATCTCGATCTGGGCGGCCACGCCGGTGGGCAGGTCCTTCTCGGCGATGGCGGCCAGACGCTCCAGCCGTTCAGGCCTGTCGACCTCGAAGCGGACGGTGGTCACGGACGGTTCGGTGAGGACGTAGGCGAGGCACAGTTCCTCCGCCGTCCAGCCCGGCGTGTTGTCGAGGAAGCGGTAGCCGCCGATCCCGGCCAGCGGGTGGGCCCGGTCGCGGAACAGCGACTTCTTCAGCAGGCCTTCCGGCTTGGGCAGGATGTGCTCGGGGCAGATGGAGTGGGCGACCACCGCCATGTCCTGCGCGGCGGCGGCCTTGATGCGGTTGCGCTCCTTCCAGCCCGACGCGGGGCTGTAGGGGGCCGACAGGGCGTCGAAGGCGCCGCCGGACAGCAGCAGGTCGCTCTCGGCGTCCTGGCCCGCCAGCCCGTAGGCGCGAACCCGGCGCGTGCCGCGCAGCCCGTCCAGCGGCGGCGGCGGTCCGTCAAACGCCATCAGGTCGAGGTAGTCCAGGCCCAGACGGGCCACGAAGGCCTCCACCGTGTGGGCCGGGTCGGTCGCGAAGCTGGTCGGTCGCCAAGTGACGAACAGCAACTCGCGCTCGACCTCCGACAGGCCCTCGGCGGCGCCTTCGAGCATGGCGGGGCCGTCGCCGGCGATCTCGAAGCCGTTGATCCCGCACTCCAGCGACAGACGGACAAGATTGCGCCAGTCCTTCGCGGAGCGCTTCGTGCGGCCGTCCAGCAGCACGGACACCGCTGAAACGACCTGGCCGGATCTGCCGAAGGAGCGATAACGCATCTGGGATCAGTCCGCCGGCGCCGCGGTTTCGAGCGCCAGGGCGTGCAGCACGCCGCCCAGCACATCCGCCAGCGCCTTGTTGACCAACTGGTGCTGGCGCACCCGGGGCAGGCCCCGGAAGACCTCCGAGACGATCTTCGCCTTGTAGTGGTCGCCGTCGCCCGCCAGATCCGTGATCACGATCTCGGCGTCGGGAAACGCGGCGCGCAGGCGGCTTTCGAGATCGGCGGCGGGCATCGGCACGGCTGTGGTGTCTCCACGAGGCTGAAGACGTTCAATGCCCGAGAAAGCTTAACAACGGCTGAGGCGGGGCCGCCTCGCCGGCGAGGCGAGACGGCCGCCGGGTCGTCAGTCGACGATGGCGGAGTAGACCAGGCTCTTCAGCTGCCCCCGGAAATCGAAGCTGGCCGACGGCATCAGCTGGGTCATGAACACCACGGTCAGGTCCTCGACCGGATCCACCCAGAAGATGGTCGAGGCCGCGCCGCCCCAGTAGTAGTCGCCGCTGGACAGGCCGCCGGTGGCGGTCTGGTCGATGGTCATGGCGAAGCCCAGACCAAAGCCGATGCCGGCGTTGGCCGTCTCCGAGAAGCTGCCGATGGCCATCTCGGTCAGGTCGACGCCGCCCTTCAGATGGTTGTGGGTCATCAGGTCCAGGGTGCGGGGTCCCAGGATCCGCGCGCCGTCGAGTTCGCCGCCCCGGCACAGCATCTCGGCGAAGCGGACATAGTCGGCCATCGTGCCGACCAGCCCGCCGCCGCCCGACTTGAAGGTCGGGTCGCGCAGATAGGGGCTCTTCGCCGGATCATCTGACAGCCGCACGCTCTTGTCGGGCAGGCGACTGTAGTTGGCGGCGAAGCGGTCGGCCTTGTCGGCCGGCACATGGAAGGCGGTGTCGGTCATGCCGAGGGGCTCGAAGATCACTTCGCGCAGATACTGGTCGAACGGCACGCCGCTGACCCGCTCGACCAGGGCGCCGCAGACGTCGGTGGCCAGGCTGTACATCCAGCGCTCGCCGGGCTGGTAGCGCAGCGGGATCTCGCCGAGCTTGGCCAGGAAGTCATCCAGCGTCTCGCCCTCGCCGCGGCGCACGCCGATCTCGTCATAGGCCTTGTCCACCGGATGTTCGATCGGCAGGCCGGTGAGGTTGGCCAGCATCGAGCCGTAGGTCAGGCCCCCGGTGTGGCAGAGCATGTCGCGGAAGCTGACGGGCCGGTTCGGGGCCTCGGTGACCATGTTGGCGCCCTCGCCCGACACCCAGACGCGGTGCTGCTTCCATTCGGGCACGAAACGGCTCACCGGATCGTCCAGCTGGAACCGGCCCTGCTCGAACAGGGTCATCAGCGCCACCGAGGTGATCGGCTTGGTCATCGAATAGATGCGGACGATGGTGTCGTCGGTCCAGGGCGTGGAGCGTTCACGGTCGCGGTGGCCGAAGCTCTTCGCGTAGGCGGTGTGGCCATGGCGGGTGACCTGCACCTGACACCCGGCGATCTTGCCGGTGGCGATGTAGTTCCGCTCCATGTGGTCTGTGATCCGCTCCAGGCGGTCGGCGTCCAGCCCCGTCCACTGCGACTGCGCGTCCATGTCTCGCTCCCGTTCTTTTCTCGTTGCCGGCATGATGCGCGGGCAGGCGGGAAAAAGGGAAGTCGAAAAAGCGGTACGGGCTACCGCGGCGGGCCCGGCTGGCTGTTCCAGACCTGGCCGGTCACGGCCCGCACCTCGGTCGGACCCCGCTCGGCCCGCTTGCGGATAATCGAGCGGACGTCGCTGAACACCTGCGCCGTGGCGCGGCGGGAGCTCGTGGTGATGCAGACCGTGCGCTCGCCTTCCCGACCCCAGGTCTGGACGCTGCTGCGGGCGACGAGACGCCGGTGCGAGGCGACATAGCGCTGCACGCGCTCGAATGATCGCTGGTCGATGCCCATGGCGTAGCTGCCGAAGCTGACGCTGACCGCGCAGGCCCCCGGATCGGCGGCGCCGCGCATCGGCGACTGCGCCGCGGCGGGCGCGGCGATGGCCAGGGTCAGGACGGCGGCGAGGGCGATGTGTTTCATGGCCGCACCCTGGTCCCGCCAACCTGAACGGCGGATGACGCAGCTTGCGTGGCGGGCACCCGGCGGGCACTCAGCAAGGGACACCTTTCCGGAGGGCCCATGCGCCGCTTTCTGCTCACCCTCTCCGCCGTCGCGCTGCTGGCGTCTCCCGTCGTCGCCGCGCCTGGCGACCGCGCCGTCGAGGACGTCCGCATCCTGTCGGCCGACGACATGGAGGGCCGGCTGGTCGGCTCGCCTGGCGGGGAGAAGGCGCGGGTCTACATCCTCGGCCGCATGCGCGACATCGGCCTCTTTCCCGTCGAGCAGCCGTTCGTCATCAAGCGCAAGGACGGTACGGAGACGAAGGGCGTCAACCTGATCGCCCGCATCGAGGGCGCCACGCCCGGCGGCAAGGTGATGGTGATCACCGCCCACTACGACCACCTCGGCGTCCACGACGGCCAGATCTACAATGGCGCGGACGACAACGCCTCCGGCGTGGCCGGCCTGCTGGCGGTCGCCGAGGCCTTCAAGGCCGCGCCGCCGAAACACACGGTGCTGCTCGTCGCGCTGGACGCGGAGGAGGGCGGCCTGCGCGGCGCCCGGGCCTTCCTGGAAACGCCGCCGGTCCCGGTGGAGGCCATCGCGCTGAACGTCAACCTCGACATGATCTCCAAGAACGCCAGGGGCGAGCTCTACGCCGCCGGCGGGGCGCCCGATCCCTGGGTCAAGGCGCGGCTGGAGGCGCTGGTCCCGACGGTCCCCGTGAGCCTCAGGCTCGGCCACGACACCGGCCCCGACGACAGCTTCGACAACTGGACCTACCAGTCCGACCATGGCGTCTTCGCCAGGGCCGGCATTCCCTGGGTCTACTTCGGCGTCGAGGATCACCCCGAGTACCACAAGCCGACCGACGACTTCGCCACGGTGCCCCAGGCCTTCTTCCTCAAGGCTGTCGACACGGTGATCGCCGCCACCCGCCTGTTCGACGAGCAGCTGCACACGATCCCGGCGCGTTAGGGCTCCCCGGCCGCCTCCGCCGGCGCCTCCGTCGCCTGGGGAACGTAGAGGTTGGTGATCACCTTGGTCACGAACGACCCGGCCCGGATGCGCGGTCCGTAGGCGCGGCAGGGGTCCTGGCCGGGTTCGAAGCGGGCCTTGTCCGGCGCGGGACTGGGCGTCATCACCCTCGCGGCGTCGTCGGCGAAGGGCTCGGCGAACTGAAGCGCGTCGCCGGTCCTGATCAACGAGGGCGCGTCCGTGCCGATGGCGTTGGCCTGACGCGCCCAGGCGATCGCCGCGATCTGTCGTCCGTCTGGCGTGGTCATTTCCGCTTCGGCGCCGAGCGCGCCCAGCGTGCCGGGCGCGCGCAGGTCAATCGGCCCGGGAATGAAGAACACCGCCGCGGCCGAGGCCGCTGAGGCGGCGCGCCCGGTGGGCAGGAACCAGGTCACCGCCGACCGCACCTCGGCGTCGGCGACTGCGGTCGGTCCGACGATCGCGAAACGCTCCGACAGCTCGAAGCACAGCTGGGCGTCAATCTCGCGCAGCAGGCCGCGTTGCTCTGCGGCCGTCAGGGCCCGGGAGGCGTCCGCGCCGTCGAGGAACGCCGTCGGCTGCAGCCGCACCGCCGAGACCGTCTTCAGCGCCTCTGGATCGGCCCATTCGCGCACGCTGGCCCGCAGGCCGTCGCCCCGTCCGCCGAGATTGTCATAGCGGCTGAGATAGCCGGCGTCGGGCGTCGGCGCGGTGGCGCAGGCGGACAGCCCGGAGAGCAGGGCGCAGCCGATCAGGCCGAGCCGTAGGTGCGAGGACATGGGAACTCTCCGGGAGGAACGACGGGAACGCCTCACGTCTACGCAGGGATGCAGGCACTGGATGCTGGACGAGGCCGGCAAACGCCAACAAAAGACAGGCAAGATCCTGGAGACCCGCCCCATGCAGACCCTTGTCCCCATCGCCGAGCGCATCGCCGCCCGGCTGGTCGAACGCGGCGAGAGCGTCGCGGTGTCGGAGTCCTCGTCCGGCGGGCTGGTCTCGGCGGCCCTGCTGGCGGTGCCCAAGGCCAGCGTCTGGTACCAGGGCTCGTCGATCACCTACACGCCCAACGTGGCGCGCGGTCTTCTGGGCATTACCCGCGAGACCATGCCCAAGGGCATCCGCTCCTCGACCGAGCCCTATGCGCTGTTCATGGCGGGGGTCATCCGCGAGAAGCTGCGCGGAACCTGGGGTCTGTGCGAGACCGGCGCGGCGGGCCCGGAGGGCAACCCCTACGGCGACGCGGCCGGCCACACCTGCGTCGGCATCGTCGGGCCGGCAGAGGCGTCGTTCACGCTGGAGACGGGCGACAGTGACCGGGCCGGCAACATGATGGCCTTCGCGAAGTTCGCGCTGGAGCGGTTCGAGGAGGTGCTCTCCTGACCTCCCTCCCCTTCATGGCAGGGGAATCGCATATGGCGTTGGAGTCGAAGTTTTAGGCCGAAGCGGATTCTGCAGGTGTCTCCCTGGTTTGAGGAGGCTGCGGGATGGAGTCGTTTTCGGACTGCTTCGGGGAGGTCGTGGATCCGCGGGCGGGTAACGCGCGGCATGACCTGCTGGAACTGATATTCGTGGCCCTGGCGGCGGTGCTGTGCGGGGCGGAGGACTGCACCGACATGGCCCAGTTCGCCGAGGCGAAGCTGGGCGTGCTGCGCGAGGTGGTGAAGCTGGAGCATGGGGCTCCGAGCCACGACACCTTCAGCCGGGTGTTCCGGCTGCTGGAGCCGGAGCCGTTCGAGGCGGCGTTCGCCAGGTTCACCCACGCCTTCGCCGGAGCGCTGAAAGGCGTTGTGGCGATCGACGGCAAGGCGCTGCGCGGAGCCTACGAGCGCGGGCGCAAGACCACGCCGCTTCATCTGGTCAACGTCTGGGCGGCAGAGAGCCGGCTGGTGATCGGTCAACGCCTCGCGCCGGGCCGCAACGAGGTGCTGGGCGCCCAGCAAGCCCTTGCGCTGCTTCGGCTGGACGGCTGCATCGTGACCGCCGACGCCCTGCACTGCCGGGCCGACACCGCCCAGGCGATCCTCGACGCCGGCGCCGACTACGCCCTGGCCTTGAAGGCCAACCATCCGACCTTGCTGGCCCAGGCTCAGGCCCTGATAGCGGCCGCCGATCCGGCTAGCGAAGTGATCAGCGGCCCGGCCAAGGCGCACGACCGGGTCGAGGGCCGCACCGCCATCGTCGTCGCAGCTCAGGGCATGGACTTCCCCGGCCTGGCCGCCGTCGCCCGCGTCGAGACCTGGCGCAAGACAGCCGGCGAGCCCGAGCCGGTGATCGTGCGCTGGTACCTGCTCTCCACACTGCTCTCAGCCGAACGGATGCTCTCCGTCGCAAGGACCCACTGGACCATCGAGAACCAGCTTCACTGGGTGCTCGACGTCGCCTTCGACGAAGACCGCGTCCGCAGCCGCATGGACCACGGGCCCCAGAACCTCGCCCTCATCCGAAAGCTCGCCCTCAACATCATCCGACATCACCCCGCCAAGGCCTCCATCAAGACCAAGATCAAGCGTGCCGGATGGGATGACGCCTTCCTGTTCTCAATGCTCGGCCATATGCGATAGCCCTGCC
>JAUSPV010000120.1 GCA_030652755.1 Caulobacter sp.
GGCCGGCGGCCGCCTCCACACTTCGGCCGCCACCGTGGCGGTCTTGCCCGAGGTCGAGGACGTCGAGATCGAGATCAACGACGCTGATCTGCGGATCGACACCTATCGGGCCTCCGGTTCTGGCGGCCAGCACGTCAACAAGACCGACTCCGCCGTCCGCATCACCCACCTGCCGACCGGCGTGGTGGTGACCTCCTCCGAAAAGTCGCAGCACGAGAACCGCCGCAAGGCGATGAAGAACCTCAAGGCCAAGCTCTACGACATGCAGCGCGAGGCGCTGGACAACGCCCGCGCCGACGCCCGCAAGAGCCAGGTCGGCAGCGGCGACCGGTCAGAGCGGATCCGCACCTACAACTTCCCGCAGGGCCGGGTGACCGACCACCGCATCAACCTGACCCTCTACAACCTGGCCAAGGTCATGGAAGGCGAGGCGCTGGACGACGTGATCAAGCCGCTGATCGCCGAGGACCAGGCCGCCCGGCTGTCGGCGCTGGAAGACGAGTTCAACTAGGAACGTCCTTTTCCACGCCCTTGCATCGGAGACTGCGCGGAAGTCGCTGGCGGGTGTACAGGATCCGGACGCCGCGACCCCGAGACACGCGACCACAGCCCGCCCGCCTGTCTGCGTGCGTGGCCGGCGCCGACCTTGATCGTCGCGCGCAGGTGCAGCGGCTGGCCGACGGTGTCGGCCATGACGGCGCCGCGCAGGCCCATCGGCCGCTCCGGACCGGCGGTGGTGTCGATGGCCGTCTGATGCTCGATCTCGGCGTTCAGCTCGGCCCCGATCAGCAGGATGATCACCGACACCCAGACCCACAGCATGAAGCCGACCACCGCGCCGAGCGAGCCATAGGTGACGTCGAACTGGGCGACATTGGCGAGGTACCAGGAGAAGCCGAGTGACCCGCCCAGCCAGCCGGCGGCCGCCACAACCGCCCCCCAGGTCACCCACCGCCATTTGGCCCGGGCCCGGCTGGGTCCATAGCGATAGACCAGGCTGAACACCCCCACCGTCACCGCCGCCACCAGGCACCAGCGCAGCGCGAACCACCAGCTGTCGGCCCGCGCCAGACCCAGCCAGGCCAGCACCACCGGCGCGGCGACCAGCACGCCCGCGACCAGAGCCAGAAAAACCAGCGCCGCGAAGGTGGAGCCGTAGGTGAACATGGTCCGACGCAGCAGGGGCCGCGTCTCCTCCTCGTCGTAGGCGACGTTCAGCCCCTCGAAGAGCGCTCTCATGCCGGCGGTCGCCGACCAGACCGACACCAGCAGGCTGAGCAGGAAGGCGGCCGACAGCTTGCCCGGATGCTGGCCGGCCAGCCGCAGCATCTGGTCGCCGACAATCTGGATCACCGGTCCGGGGAAGACGCCCGACAGGCCCTGCAGCTGCTCCTGCACGGCCGCCACGTCCCACAACAGCCCGTACAGCGACACGAAGGCGCCGATGGCCGGGAAGATGGCCAGCAGGACGTAGAAGGTGACGCCGCCCGCCGCGCTCGGCAGCCGGTCACGGGAAATCTCCTGCAGGGTGCGCCAGACGATGTCGCGCCAGCCGATCAGCGGGATGGCGTGCGGATGAGCCGCCGCCCTGCCCCGCCCGGGTTCGGCCTGGTTGAAGGCCGCGGGCGACATGACGCGGTCCTCGCTCATGCCCGCGGGCGGCGCCCGCCGGCCGGGCCACAGGATCACTGTCGCGGCCAGGCCGATCCAGGGCAGCAGGCCCCAAGGGCGCGTTCGTCCCCAGCGCCAAGCCGCCCTCACCGTCTCGCCCACGCGCTGGTCCATCGCGAAGGGAAATGCCGGGGAGCCCGGCGCGTTCCGCCCGGGGCTTGCCGCGACACGGCCTCTGAGGCAGTGACGGACGATGACCGCCACCGTCGCCGCCCTCTATCGCCACCCCGTGAAGGGCTTCACGCCCGAACGGCTCGCCTTCGCCGACCTGGCGGCGGGCGAGAACTTTCCCTGCGACCGGCTCTACGCCGTCGAGGTCGGTCCCAGCGGGTTCGACGCGGCCAACCCGGCCTGGGTCACGAAGATGAAGTTCGCGGTGCTGGCGCGGATCGCCCGGGTGGCGAAGGCGCGCACGGCCTACGACGAGGGCGCCGGCGTCTTCTCCGCCCGCGCCGAGGGCCTGCCCGACATCGACGCCGACCTGACCTCCGAAGCCGGTCGCGAGGCCTTCGCGGCCTGGCTGACGGCGCTGCTCGGAGACGAGGCGGACGCGCCGTTGAAGGTCATCGCCGCGCCTGGGGCCTGGCGGTTCATGGACCACCCTCTGGGCCATGTCTCGATCATCAACATGGCCAGCGTCCGCGACCTGGAGCAACGCATCGGCAAGCCGCTCGACCCGCTGCGTTTTCGGGGCAACCTCTATGTCGAGGGCTGGGAGCCCTGGATCGAGAACCAGTGGACCGGCCGGACGCTTCAGGTCGGCGGCGCGACGACCACGGTGTTCAAGCCCATCGTCCGCTGCGCCGCCACCCACGTCGATCCGACGACGGCCGAGCCCGACATCGATGTGGTGAAGGCACTGTTCGACACCTACGGCCACACGCTGTGCGGCCTCTATGTGCAGACCACCGCCGCCGGCCGCGTGGCCGAGGGCGACGTCCTGGAGCTGGTGGCATGACCACGCTGGTGAAGACCTGGAAGGCCGGACGCGAACGGCTGGAGACCGGCGGCATCGACCAGCCGGTGATCGACTCCCGCCTGATGCTGGAAGCAGCGGCCGGGGTGTCGCGGGTGGACATTATCACCGACCCGCACCGCCTCCTGTCCGGCGAGCAGATGGCGACCTTCGACAGCTACATCGAGCGCCGCCTGCGCCGCGAGCCGGTCAGCCACATCCTGGGCCGCAAGGGCTTCTGGAAGATCATGCTCAGCGTCACGCCGCAGGTGCTGACGCCGCGGCCGGACACCGAGGTGATCGTCGACGAGGCCCTGAAGGCCTTCCCCGAGGCGATGGCCTTCAACATGCTCGACCTGGGCGTCGGTTCCGGCGCCATCCTGCTGGCCATCCTGGCCGAGCGCCCGGCCGCCAAGGGCCTGGGCGTCGACATCTCCGAGGAGGCGCTGGCCGTGGCGCGCGAGAACGCCGCCAACCTGGACCTGAACAACCGGGTGGCGCTGCTGCGCGGCGACTGGACCGCCGGCCTGGGCGACGAGACCTTCGACCTGGTGGTCTCCAACCCGCCCTACATCGCCACCGAGGAGATCGAGACCCTTGATCCGGAGGTGAAGGATCATGAGCCCCGCCTGGCGCTGGACGGCGGCCCGGACGGTCTGGATCCCTACCGCCTTCTGGCCCCCGAGATCCTGCGGGTGCTCAAGCCCGGCGGCCTGTTCGCCGTGGAGATCGGCCACACCCAGGCGCAGGCGGTGGAGATCCTGTTTCGCGAGGCCGGCGGCGCTCAGGTGCGGACGATCAAGGACCTGGCCCTGCGTGACCGGGTTGTCGCGGGCGTGAAAAACCCCTTGGAAACATAGGGCTGAGGGGTTACATCTCGACTCGTTCCCTCCCAGATCGCCGAAGATCGAAAGTCTCGACGACGGACGCGCGGGGCCCTTTCGGGCCGGTTCGCAGCGCTGGAGAGCCGGGCGGGAACCTTAGGAAACAGCGTCTTTCTAGAACAACAAGCCGGGCCAATGCGCCCGAACAGGTCTCCAGAACCAGCCGGCAAGGTCCGCAACAGGACCAGCCGCAGTGCAGGTCAAAGGTAAACATGAGAGATTTCAAGGGTATGAAGCGTCAGCGCGGCCGCAATCGCGGCGGCGGCGGCGGCAACAAGCCCCAACAGCAGAACGCCAACCGGGCGTTCGACTCCAACGGTCCCGAGGGCGTCAAGGTCCGCGGCGCCGCCCAGGGTGTCTTCGAAAAGTACCAGCAGCTGGCCCGTGACGCCTCGTCGGCCGGCGACCGCGTGCTGGCCGAGAACTACCTGCAGCACGCCGAGCACTATTTCCGCACCCTGCGGGCCATGCAGCCGCATCGCCCGGTGTCCGACATCGTCGGCCGCGAACAGTTCGCCTCCGGCTTCGACCTCGACTTCGAGGCCGAGCCCGAGGACGCTCCCGAGCAGCCCGAGGCGCCGGAAGCGACTGAAACGGGCGACAACACCGATGGCCAGCGTCAGGAAGGTCGCCGCGACCGCTTCGAGAACCGTCGCGACCGTGACGACCGTCCGCGCGATGATCGGCCCCGCGAGGATCGGCCGCGGGATGAACGTCCTCGGGAAGACCGTCCGCGCGATGACCGTCCGCGCGACGACAGGCCCCGTGAGGATCGACCCAAGGATGATCGCCCGCGCGAGGAGCGGCCCGAGGGCGGCCGCCGCGACCGCTGGCGGGAGCGCGACGAACGTCGTGAGCGTCAGGAACGCGCCGCCGCCGAGGCGCCGCGCGATCCGCTTGCCGTGATCGAGCCGCAGGCCGCGCCTCTGGTCGCCGAAACCCCGTCCGACGACTCCCCGCGCCTGCGCGGCCAGGACGGCGCCGTCAGCGAACTTCCGGCCTTCCTCGGCCGCCCGGCCCAGGCCGAGGCTCGCGAGGAGGCCCCGGCCGCCGAGGCCAAGAAGCCCCGCCGTCGCCGCGCCCCACGCAGCTTCGAGGGGGGTGAAGGCGCCCCGGCCGAGACCGAGGAAGCCTAGGCTCGGCCGCTAAAGGTCGAAGTCGAACATCACGATCTCGACCCCGTCCTCGCCGAACGACTCGTAGAGTCGGCGGGCCGGCAGGTTGTCGACCTCGGTCGCCAGCCAGGACGCCTGGCAACCCATGGACCGGCCGAGCGCGAACAGCGCCTGCATCATGCGCTGGGCGATGCCCTGCCGCCGCCAGTCCGGCGAGACCCCGACCTCGTCGATAAAGAGCTCGTCAGGCTTGTCGGGGTGTTTGTGGATGACCGCCGCGGCCTGGCCGATCACCAGCTCGCCATCGACGGCGAGGACCATCAGGTTCACCGGTTCGGCGAGATAGGCGCGCAGCCGCGCCGGTACGATCTCCGTATCGAAGACGTCCTCGGCGACGTTGCTCAGGAGGTCGGCATTGGCGGCCGTGAGTCGGACGATCTCGATGGTCATGGGGACAGGATAGCCCGGCGCGGACGCTTCGGGCGACCCTGCTGTCCTTGAACGGATCTATTCGGCGGCGACGCGCGCGGCGCTGCTGACCATGCCGGACAGCCGGCCGCGGATCAGGTCCTCGGCCTCGCTGATGATGCGGTCGACCAGGTCCTTGGTGGTCGGGATGTCGTGGATCAGGCCCTGGACCATGCCGGCCGACCAGATGCCGCCCTGGGTGTCGCCGTTGGCGAGGGCGTCGCGGCCCCGCGTGCCGGCCACCAGATGCTGAACGTCCTCGAACTTGGCGCCGCCGGCGCGCTCGATGGCGACCACGGCCTGGCTGACCTCGTTGCGCATCACGCGGGCGGTGTTGTGCAGGGTGCGGAAGATCAGGTCGGTCTGGCGCTCGTCGTTGGCGACCATCTGTTCCTTGAACGACATCGGGATCGGCGCTTCCTGCGTCACACAGAAGCGGGTGCCCATGTTGACGCCGTCGGCGCCCAGCGCCAGGGCCGCCACCAGGCCGCGCGCGTCGGCGATGCCGCCGGAGGCCAGCATCGGGATCTTCACCTTGTCGGCCGCGGCGGCGATCAGGATCAGGCCGGGGATGTCGTCCTCGCCCGGGTGGCCGGCGCATTCGAAGCCGTCGATGGAGATGGCGTCGACGCCCATCCGTTCCGCCGACAGGGCGTGGCGGACGGCGGTGCATTTGTGGATGATCTTGATGCCGTGCTTCTTGAAGTCGTCGACGTGCTCCTGCGGCTTGTAGCCGGCGGTTTCGACGATCTTGATGCCCGCCTCGATGATCGCGGCGCGGTACTCGGCGTAGGGCGGCGGCTTGATGGCCGGCAGGATGGTCAGGTTCACGCCGAACGGCTTGTCG
>JAUSPV010000128.1 GCA_030652755.1 Caulobacter sp.
CGGGGGACACGCACTGAAGTGCATGTCCCCGATCCAGTCCCCCCAAACTCCGCTCATCCTCGCGGAAGCGAGGACCCAGGTTTACGGCGGGCGCAATCAGCGCAAGGGATTGCGAGCGGCCAGACCCCCACAATGCGTGCACGTTCAACAAAGCCTGGGTCCTCGCTTCCGCGAGGATGAGCGGGGAAAGTGGGGGCGTAGGGTCCGCTCAGGGTGGCCAGCGAACACCCAGCTCTTTCAGCTGCCAGGTTTCTTAAACGCGGGATCGTAGTTGGGATTTGGCCTGTACTCGTCAGTGATCTCGCCCCGGGCATCGACCTTCCATGCCCCTTTGATCGCTTGGGGAGGCACGGCTTCAGAGTTGCTGAAACCGCCACCGATTTCATACACCCACCCGCCCGGGTTGGCTTTCGCTTCGGCTCTGGAAGCTTCGGTATTCGGCCGCTCCGGGCGTTGCATCTGACTGTCCGTTGTACTGTCGGGCTGTAACAAGCTTCGATCGGGAGGCGCCTGCAACGCAGCCACTGGATTGGCGCTCGCGGTCGCGATCAGGAGAATGACGCTAAAGATAAGCCGCACGACCTCACACCCCCGAAAACAGACAAGCTTACCGCCGTTCCAGATTGCCCGAAAGCGGACCCTACGACGCCCTCCTAACCCCCCACAAACAACTCCCGGCTCGGGCACAAATCCCCCACCCGGCACTCCAGGCACTTGGGCTTCCTTGCCACGCAGACATACCGCCCGTGCAGGATCAGCCAGTGGTGGGCGCGGGTCAGGTACGGCTCCGGCACTATGGCCATCAGGTCCTGCTCGACCTTGTCCGGCGTCTTGCCGGCTGACAGCTTCAGGCGGTGCGAGACGCGGAAGACGTGGGTGTCGACGGCGATGGCCGGCTCGACGCCCAGTTCGTTCAGCACCACGCTGGCGGTCTTGCGGCCGACGCCGGGCAGGGCCTCGAGGTCTTCGCGGTTCAGCGGCACTTCCCCGCCGTGCTGCCGAAGGATGATCTCCGACAGGGCGATGACGTTCTTCGCCTTGTTCCGGAACAGGCCGATCGAGTTGAGGTAGGGGATCAGGCCGTCGACGCCGAGCGCGGCCATGTCGGCGGGGTTGTCGGCCACGGGGAACAGCTTCGCCGTCGCCTTGTTGACCCCCACGTCGGTCGCCTGGGCCGACAGGGCCACGGCCACCACCAGGGTGAAGGGGCTGGTGAACTGCAGCTCGGTGCGCGGGTCGTCCGACAGGGTCGAGAAGCGGTCGAACAGCGCATCGACGCGGGCCCGCTCTTTGGGCGTCAGGCGTTTGCGTCGCACGGCGGGCTTTTTCATCGGCGGTGAAGATGGCGTGACCCGGCGTGCTCGCCAAGGCGGGGGTCGCGACCTATGTTCCCGCCCATGTCCGGCCGGCTCTACATGGATGCGGAAATCCGCCAGAACGCCTCGCTGAGCCCGCTGGGGTTCAAGGTCATTCTCGGCGTTGTGGCGGCGGCCTGTTCGGTGTTCTCGCTGTTCTTCTTCGTCATCGGGGCCTGGCCGGCGCCGATCTTCCTGGGGTTGGACGTGCTGCTCATCTGGCTGGCCTTCCGGGCCAGCTTCCGGGCGGCGGCGCGCAAGGAGCGGGTGCGGGTCAGCGCCGAGCAGGTGGAGATCTGGCTGGAGTCGGAGCGCGGCAAGCGCACGGTCTGGACCTCGCCCACCGCCTTCACCGGGCTCGATGTCGAGCCCTACGGCCAGGACGACACCAAGGTGCGGCTGCGCCTGCACCGCAAGCGCTACCTGGTCGGCCGGGCGCTGAGCCCCGAGGAGCGGGCGGATCTGGGCCGGGCCCTGGACGACGCGCTGCGGGCGGCGCGGGCCGAGCGGTATCCGACCGGCGCCGCCCTGCCGGTCTGATCGCAAGAACCGGGTGGAGCCGCGCGCTTGCGGTTCCTAACTTGCGCTCATGGCCCGCGACATGATCGATGACCCGATGACCGCCACCCTTGTCCAGCTCGAGGACCGCGCCCGCGACTATCACCGCATGGAGCGGGCGCTGGCCTGGCTGGCCGACCACTGGCAGGACCACCCCTCGCTGGAGGACGCCGCCGAGGCGGTCGGCCTGTCGCCCTTCCACTTCCAGCGCATCTTCACCCGCTGGGCCGGGGTCAGCCCCAAGACCTTCGTCGGCGCCATCGCCCATGCCGAGGCGCGGCGCAGCCTGGAAGCGGGCGCCAGCGTGCTGGACGCCGCCTTCGACGCCGGCCTGTCGGGCCCCTCGCGGCTGCATGACCTGTTCATCGCCCAGGAGGCGGTGACGCCGGGCGAGGCCCGCCGGCGGGGCGAGGGGCTGACCCTGCGCTGGGGCCTGGCGCCCACGCCGTTCGGGCGGGGCCTGTTCGCCATCGCGCCGCGCGGCCTGGCCGGGCTGGGCTTCGCCGGCGAGGGGGAGGAGGACGCCGCCTTCGCCGACATGCACCGCCGCTTCCCGGCCGCCGACTGGGTCCGTGACGACGCGGCGGCGGGCGAGATGGCGCTGGCGGCCTTCGGCGGCGAAGGCGGGCCCGTGCCGCTGGTGCTGATCGGCACGCCGTTCCACATCCAGGTCTGGAAGGCCCTGCTGCGCATCCCGGCCGGCCAGACCGCCACCTACGGCGAGGTCGCCGGCTGGGCCGGCAAGCCCCGCGCGTTTCAGGCCGCCGGCGCCGCGATCGGCGCCAACCCGGTCAGCCTGCTGATCCCCTGCCACCGCGTGATCGCGCGCGACGGGCGGTTGACGGGATATCACTGGGGGCTGGCGCGGAAGGCGGCGATGCTGGGGATGGAGGCGGTGGCGCGGGCGGGGTGAGGCTGTGCGTCCTTCGACACGCGCCTTCGGCGCTGCTCAGGATGACGTATTTGGAAGGCTACCCACCCACGTCATGCTGAGCAGCCGCGCAGCGGCGTGTCGAAGCACGCAACGCGCTAAAGAATAAACCGGCTCAGATCCACGTCCGCCGCCAGCGCCCCGATGCGCTCTTTCACATAGGCCGCGTCGACGGTCACCGTCTGGCCGCCGCGGTCGGCGGCGGTGAAGCTGATTTCCTCGACGACCTTTTCGAGGATGGTCTGCAGGCGGCGGGCGCCGATGTTCTCGAGGCTGCCGTTCACCGCCACGGCGGCGTCGGCCAGGGCGTCGATGGCGTCCTCGGTGAAGACCAGGTCGACGCCCTCGGTGGCCAGCAGCGCCTGGTGCTGGCGGATCAGGTTGGCTTCCGGCTCGGTCAGGATGCGGCGCATGTCGTCGCGGGTCAGGGCCTTCAGCTCCACCCGGATCGGCAGCCGGCCCTGCAGCTCGGGCAGCAGGTCGGACGGCTTGGCGACATGGAAGGCGCCCGAGGCGATGAAGAGGACGTGGTCGGTCTTCACCGGTCCGTACTTGGTCGACACCGTCGTGCCCTCGATCAGCGGCAGCAGGTCGCGCTGCA
>JAUSPV010000134.1 GCA_030652755.1 Caulobacter sp.
GCCAGGCGGCGGCAGCGTGTCCAGGGGGAATAACAAAGCCCCGGGTTCACGGCCCCCGAAGCGTTTCCGCGGCGGAGCGCGTCAGGCCTGCGTCGAAAACTCAAAGTTCTACCCCCACGGTTCCCGGACAAGGGCCGTGGCGCTCCGCCGTCCTCCCCAACCTGTTCGGGTCTCGCCCGCCCGGGCGGCGGAGCCGTGCCCCTGCGCCCCTCCATCCTTGCGCCGCGCGCGACGATCCCTAAGATCGCGCGCACTTCAAACAAGCGTACGAAACGTGGGGAACACCGATGGCCGACGCCGAGCCGACCGCCCAGGATCTCAACTCCGGCACCAAGCCGGTCGATGAGCGCCATAGCATCGACGAGGGCAGGCTCGAGGCCTGGCTGAAGGCCAATGTCGAGGGCTATGCCGGTCCGCTGGAGGTGCGCCAGTTCAAGGGCGGCCAGTCCAACCCCACCTACCAGCTGGTCACCCCGAACAAGAAGTACGTCCTGCGCCGCAAGCCGCCCGGCAAGCTGCTGCCCAGCGCCCACGCGGTCGACCGCGAGTTCAAGGTGATCTCCGCGCTCGGCAAGACCGGCTTCCCGGTGGCCAGGGCCTACGCCCTCTGCACCGACGACGACGTCATCGGCACGATGTTCTACGTCATGGACAACGTCGAGGGCCGCATCCTCTGGGACCTGACCCTGCCCGACTACCAGCCGGCCGAGCGCAGCGCGATCTACAAGGCCAAGATCGGCACCCTGGCCGCCCTGCACAACACCGATTACGAGGCCATTGGCCTCGGCGACTACGGCCGGCCGGGCAACTACTTCAGCCGCCAGATCGACCGCTGGATGAAGCAGTACAAGGCGTCCGAGACGTCCTCCATCCCCTCGATGAACCGGCTGATGGAGTGGCTGCCCGCAACCACGCCCGAGGACGACAAGACCTCGATCGTCCATGGCGACTACCGTCTCGACAACATGATCCTGCACCCGACCGAGCCGAAGGTCATCGCGGTGCTGGACTGGGAGCTGTCGAC
>JAUSPV010000137.1 GCA_030652755.1 Caulobacter sp.
TTCGACACGCGCTCTTCGAGCGCTGCTCAGCATGACGTGGGGCGGGTAGCCTTCTTTACACGTCATCCTGAGCAGCCGCGCAGCGACGTGTCGAAGGACGCACAGCCTCCACGGAGGCCTCAGGCGCCCGGACACCCCTCCGGCGACCCGAGCTTGCGCGCCGCCTCGACCTCGGCCCGGGAGGTCGCCAGGTCGGCCATGAAGCCCGGATCGGCGTGCAGGCGGGCGACCAGCGCGGTGGCCAGGGTGCGGCCCGCCTCGACGTCGCTCTGCCAGTGGACGCCGCAGATCGCCCGGCTGTCGCCGAAGTCCCGTCCGCGGATGATCAGCTCCGTCGCCCGGTCCGGCGCCAGCTCCGCCAGGATCAGCGACCAGCTGTAGCCGATCATCGCATGGCCGGAGGGATAGGAGCCGTTGGTCTCGATCCAGGGTTCGCGCGGCACGCAGATCGGCGCGGTGTTGCCCACCGCCGGCCGCTTGCGGGCGTAGAAGTCCTTGGGCGGATTGTAGAGCGGGCGGCCGTCATGGATCAGCCGCAGCAGCATCTTCGCCAGGACCGGGGTGGTGTCCGGGCCCAGCCTGACCCCCGCCGCGCAGGAAAAGCCGCGGAAGGCCTCCTCGCCGGACAGGTCGGTGTCGCGGATCGCCTGGGCCCAGCGCGGCGAGCCCTCCAGCGCCCGGGTGGCCTCGAACTGCGCCTGCTCGACCGTCCAGGTCGCCGAGCCGATCTCCGGCGGCGGCGGCAGGAGTCTCCGACCGTCCGGATGGGCGCCGTCGGGCAGGTAGCCCTTCGGCGGCTCGGTCCAGGCCGAAAGCGCCAGCGCGGCGATCACCAGAAGGCCGGGCGGGAGAGAACGCTTCATCTGCCTGTTTTCCATGCAAGCGCCAGAGGCCTGACAAGGCCCGCGGCGATGCCCGTCGTCAAGGCCGTCCCCGCCAATCACGCCTTGACGAGTTGATATGTTATTTCATAACACTCCGCCCATCGCTGTAGCCGGAACCGCTCCATGTCCCTTCGTCGTCTTCTGCTCGCCGCCGCCTGTGGTCCGGCCCTGATCGCCCTGCCCGCGGGGGCCCAGGAAGCCTCGCCCGTCGACCTGGACCAGCTGGTGATCACCGCCGCGCCGTTCCCGATCTCGATGGACTCGGCCACCACGAGCATCGAGGTCATCGGCCGCGATCAGCTGGATATCGCCCCGCCCGCCGGGCTGGGCGACATGCTGGCCGGCGTGCCGGGGCTGCGCTCCAGTTCGTTTGGTCCAGGCGCCAGCCGGCCGGTGGTTCGGGGGCTGGCCGGTCCGCGGGTGCTGGTGCTCAACAACGGCGTCGGTCTGATCGACGCCAGCGCCCTGTCGCCCGACCACCAGGTGGCGTCCGATCCCGGCGAGGCCCAGCGGATCGAGATCCTGCGCGGTCCGGCGGCCCTGCTCTACGGCGGCTCGGCGATCGGCGGGGTGGTCAATGTCATCGACGATCGCATCGCCCGCCGCGCGCCGGACGCGGCCGTGTCCGGACGGCTGAACGGCTCGGTCGGGTCGGTGGACGACAGCCGCGCGATCGGCGGCGCCCTGGCCTTCGGCGCCGGGCCGCTGGTCTTCACCCTCGACGGCATCCACCGCCAGAGCGACGACTACAGGATTTCCGCCTATCCCGAGTCCGCCCGCCAGCTGGCCGAGGAAGGCGAGACGGCCGAGACGCCCTTCCCCAAGCGTCTGGAGAACAGCGCGGTGGACCTCGACGCCTGGGGCGCCGGCGTCAGCTGGGTGGGCTCCGACGGCTACCTCGGCGTGGCAGTGAAGCACACCGAGACGACCTATGGCGTGCCCGGCCATGCCCACGAGGAGCCGCCGGTCCCGCCGCCCGTCCCGGAGCCGGAAGAGTTCGTCACCATCGGCCTGGAACAGACCCGCGTCGACCTGCGCGGCGAGTGGCGCGGCGCGCTGGGTCCCTTCGACACCGTCCGTTTCAGCGGCGGCTGGGCCGACTACACCCACACCGAATTCGAGGGCGACGAGGTCGGCACCCGCTTCTTCTCCGACGGCTGGGAAGGCCGGCTCGAACTGGTCCAGGCCGCGCGCGATGGCTGGAACGGCGCCGTCGGCGTCCAGGCCCTGAAGCGCGACTTCGACGCGGCGGGCGACGAGGCCTATGTGCCGCGCACGGAAATCGCCGAGATCGGCGTCTTCACCCTGCAGCGGGTGGATCTGAACAGCTGGGGCTACGAAGGCGGCCTGCGCCTGGACCGTCGCGAACTGAAGAGCACGGTCGGTGATCGCGACTTCTCCAGCGCCTCAGGCTCTGTCGGCGTCTTCGCGCGGCCGGCGGCAGGCTGGTTCCTGGGCCTGAGCCTGTCCCGGACGTCCCGCGCGCCGACCGAGGCGGAGCTGTTCGCCGATGGACCGCACATCGCCACCCGCGGCTACGAGATCGGCGATCCCGACCTGAACGCCGAGATCGCCACCTCCCTGGAGGGCACGATTCACTATGGCGACGACCGGCTGCAGGCGGACCTGCACCTTTTCGTCGTCGACTATGACGGCTTCATCGACCTGGCGCCGACCGGCGCCGTCGACGATGACCTCGACGTCTTCACCTATGTCCAGACCAACGCCCGCTTCCACGGCTTCGAGGCGGAGGCCAGCTTCCGCGTCTGGCAGCAGGGCGACCGCAGCCTGTCGCTGGACCTGGGGGCCGACTACGTCCGCGCGACCAGCGACCTGGGCCCGCCCTCGCGCATCCCGCCCTGGGCGGTCAGCGGCAAGCTGGTCTGGCAGGACGCCCAGCTCGGCGGCTGGGTCGAGCTGCGCCGGGTGGCGAGCCAGAACCGGGTCTCGGATTTCGAGCTTCCGTCAGACAGCTACACGCTGTTGAACGCCGGCGCGACCTGGGCCCCGTCGGTCCTCGAGGGGGTCAAGCTGTTCGTCGAGGGCCGCAATCTCGGCGACGAGGAAATCCGCGAACACGCCTCGTTCCTGAAGGACATCGCGCCCCAGCCCGGCCGCGGCGTGCGGGCGGGCTTCAGCTACCGGTTCTAGCAAGAGGGGACATGTACTTCAGTACGTGTCCCCGGCAAGCCCTACCCCAGCACGGTCTTGCCGTTCTTGACCACCGTGACGCCGCGGTCCTTCACGCGGGCCTCGAAGGACACGACGTCGCCGTCCTTCCACAGATCGACGCTGATCGTCTCGCCCGGGAACACCGGGCTGGAGAACCGCACCTGGTGGCTCTTGATCCGCGACGGATCGAAGTCGGCGTAGGCCTGCAGCACCGCGCGGCAGGTGATGCCGTAGGTGCACAGCCCGTGCAGGATCGGCCGCGGGAAGCCCGCCGCCCGGGCGATGCCGGGATCGGAATGCAGCGGATTGCGGTCGCCGCTCAGCCGGTAGATCAGCGCCTGGTCCGGCCTGGTGGGTATGTCCACGGTCAGGTCGGGCGCGCGGGTCGGGACCTCGTGGGCCTCCGGCGCGCCGTCGGCCGGGCCGCCGAAGTTGCCGTCGCCGCGGGCGAAGGTCGAACCGGTCAGGGTGGCGATCTTCTCGCCGCTCCTGGCGTCCTTCAGCACCGTCTCGTTGTAGATGACCGCGCCCTTGTCGCCCTTGTCATAGACGCCGATGATCCGGCCTTCCGCCAGGATGCTCGCCTCGGTCGGGAAGGTCTTGTGGAACTCGACCTTCTGCTCGCCATGCACGACCAGCAGGAAGTTGATGCCCATCTTGCCGATGCTGGGCCCCGCGCCCCAGGCGACGGTCGTGGCCATGGTCGGCACGGCCTTCAGGCCGCTCTCGTAGACGAATGGAAGTTCCTGCAGGTTCATCGGGTCGTTCCCGAGGCCGATGCCCAGGGCGTAGAGCATGGTCTCCTTCTCGGTCCAGGCGAACGGCTGGGGATCGCTGGTCAGCGACAGGATCTCTGGGTAGGCGATGGGCATGGGCGTCGTCCCGCGGTTATGGTTGATTTTCTTGCCCCGATTGAACGCGCTTCCCCCCAGGGAGCGCAAGACGGGTGGTCGCATTGCCGCGTTCCACGGGATCGGCTAGAAGCGCCGCCTCGACCTTCCTGCGCGGCCGGACGTCGCCCGCGCGCCTCCTCAAGAGACTAGAATGGCCACCGAACAAGCTCCTCCCGCCGGCGTCACCGGTCAGCTCCAGTTCTACACGGTCCCCGAGCCGCTCAGCCGCGACGCGCATGGCGGCCTGGCGGTCCAGCAGCTGGAGCGGCCGTTCGCGTTCGCCGAGCACGGCCACGTCGTGCCGCTGACCGTCGCCGAGTTCGGCTTCGCCGCGGTCAGCTACCCGATCATCTTCGGCGGCACGGCCTACATGCCGCTGGCGGTGATGGGCATCAACGGCGGTGAGAACATGTTCGTGAAGGACGGCAGCTACACCGTCGGCGCCTACGTTCCGGCCTACACCCGCCGCTTCCCGTTCGTGCTGGCGTCCGATGACGCCCAGAGCCGTCTGGTCGTCTGCATCGAGCGCAACGCCCAGATCTTCTGCGACAAGAGCAAGGAAGGCAGCGTGCCGCTGTTCACGCCGGCCGGCGAGCCGTCGGAATACACCGCCAACGCCATCAAGTTCTGCGAGGACTTCGAGACCGAGCGCCGCCGCACCGAGGCGTTCGTGACCGTCCTGAAGGACCTCGACCTGTTCCACACCCGCGAGGCGATCTACCAGCAGCCCAACCCCGACGGCACCGTCACCTCGGTGAAGATGGCCGAGTATTTCGCGGTGTCGGAAGAGAAGCTGAACGCCCTGCCGGCCGACAAGCTGGTCGAGCTGCGCGACAGCGGCGCCCTGGAAAAGATCTACAACCACCTGACCTCGCTGGTCGGCTGGGATCGTCTGATCGCCATCGCCACCGAACAGGCGATGCTGCGTCAGCAGCAGGCCGCCAACGCCTAGGTCTTATCAGGCCTCTGATCGATGAAGGGCCCTGCCGGCGACGGTGGGGCCCTTTTTCGATGGGTGCCGCTCCTCAGAACGTCGCCGCCGCCGTGCGTCCTTCGACACGCCGCTTCGCGGCTGCTCAG
>JAUSPV010000075.1 GCA_030652755.1 Caulobacter sp.
CCGGCGCAGTTGACCAGGATGCGTTCCTGGCCGTTGGCCGCGCGGGCCTTCTCGAAGCCGGCGTCGACTTCGGCGTCGGAGGTGACGTTGACGGCGCAGAAGGTCACGCCCAGTTCTTTCTCGAGCGCGGCGCCACGATCGGCCTGGCGGTCGAGGTCGAAGATGGCGACCTTGACGCCCTGGGCGACCAGAGCGCGGACAGTGGCCTCGCCGAGGCCGGACGCGCCGCCGGTGACGACGGCGGAAATGGAGGAATCAAGCTTCATGGACGGCTCCCCGTACGTTGTGTTGAACTACAGTCGAACAGCGGTTTAGTCCTATGAGCGCCGAATCCAAGCCGTCACCCGACGTCAACTCCGTGATCGATCCCGCGAACGCCCTCGTTCCGGCGGTCATCAGGGTCAATGAACAGCGGGTCGAGAGGGGCTTCTGGCCCAAGATCCGCAAGGTCGCGACGCAGGTTCCGTTCGCCGCCGACGCCCTGTCCGTCTGGTGGTGCGCCCGCGATCCGGAGACGCCCCGGGCCGCCAAGGGCATGATGCTGGCGGCGCTGGCCTATTTCGTCCTGCCCACCGACGCGATCCCGGACATCCTGCCCGTCCTCGGCTTCACCGACGATGCGGCGGTGTTCGCCGCCCTGATTGCGGTGGTCGGCAAGCATCTGAAGCCCGCGCACAAGACCTCGGCCAGGGCCTTCCTGCGAAAGGTCGCCGGGGACTGACATGGGCCCGGGGGGGACGCTGAACTTCAACGATCCGGTCGCCATCGCCCTGTCGGTGATGGCCCTGGCCATGCTGGCCTACGGCCTGGCGCTGGTCGGCCGCGCGCCGTCACTGCTCCGGACCGTGGTCAAGACCCTCGGCGTGGCCGCGCTGGCGGTCGCCGCCGCCCTGCTGCAGGCGCCCTGGCTGCTGGTCGCCGCCCTGGCGGTCTGCGCGGTCGGCGACGCCTTCCTGGCCGGCAGGCCGGAGCGCTGGCTGCCGGCCGGGATGGTCGCCTTCCTGATCGGCCACGCCCTCTACATCGCGCTGTTCGTCGCCTGGAAGGATCCGCTGCTCGAGCCGGGGCCGGTGCGGCTGGCCGCCTTCGCGGCGCTGGCGGCGGTGGCGGTGACGCTGCTGGCCTTCCTGTGGAAGCATCTGGGCGTGCTGCGGCCGGCGGTGGTTCTCTATGTGATCGTCATCTCGGCCATGACCGGCTTCAGCTTCATGCTCGACGCGACCTTCTGGCCGGCCATGGTCGGCTCGGTCGCCTTCCTGGCCTCCGACGCCGTGCTGGCGGTCAGCCTGTTCCGGGGCGAGGTGCTGCTGGGCTCGACCCGGATTACCCACTGGACGGTCTGGTTCCTCTACTGCGCGGCGCAGATCGGGATCACGGCGGCGTTCGTCAGCCTCTAGGCTCGCGCCTTCTTCGACAGCTGGTGCTCGCGCAGGGTGATGAACAGGGTCGAGACCACGACGATCACCGCCCCGGCGATGGTGGCCCAGGTCGGGACCTCGTTGAAGATCGCAAAGCCGATGGCGGCGGAGAACACCAGCCGGGTGTAGTCGATCGGGGCCATGGCGGCGGCGTCGCCGATCTGCATGCCCTTGATGTAGCAGGCCTGGGTGATGGTCCCCATCACGCCCATGGCGGCCAGCAGCATGAGGTCGACCGGCGCCGGCCAGCGCCAGACGAACAGGGCCGGCGGCAGCGAGAAGGCCAGGCCCAGCACCGCCGACCAGACCAGCAGGGTGAAGGGGCTGTGGTCGCGGGTCATCACCTTCATGCCGGTGATGGTCATGGCGAAGCCCAGGGCCGCGCCCAGCGCCGCCGCCTGACCCCAGCCGAAGCCGTGCCCCGGCGCCCCCGGCTGCAGCATGACCAGCACCCCGGCGAACCCGACCAGGGCCGCGCCGATGCGCAGCGGGCCCAGCGGCTCGCGCAGTACGAAGAAGGCCAGCGGCACCAGCCACAGGGTGCGGGTGAACGACAGGGCGTTGGCCTCGGCCAGCGGCAGGACCTGGAAGGCGTAGAAGCTCATGATCATGGCGATCGTGCCCACCGCCGAGCGGAAGAACAGGATGCCCGGCCGCGTGGTGTGGAAGGCCCCGCGCCAGTCGCGCAGGATCAGCGGGGCCAGCACCAGCAGGCCCGCTGCCTGACGATAGAAGGTCTGCAGCGCGGCCGGATAGTCGTCGCCGAGGAACTTGATCAGGGTCGTCATGACCGTGAAGCCCAGCGCCGAGGCCAGCATCCACAGGGCCCCCCGGACGTTGGGGGCCAGCGTCGGCCGCTGGGTCAGCGGCGCGACGGGAGGAAGTTCGTCCGGCACGCGTCAGGTCTTCTGCTGGGCCGCCATCGCCAGACGCATCTGCTCGGCCTGCTCGGGGCTGATGCCCAGGGCGTCGAGGATCGGGCTGCCGGCGTTGGGATCCCAGGAGCCCCGGCCGCCGATGGTCAGCCCGCCGTCGACGACGATGTGGGTGCCGGTCACGAACAGCGAATCGTCGCAGGCCAGGTACAGGGCGGCGCGGGCGATATCCTCGGGCATGCCGGCCTTGGGGATCGGCTGGATCTTCGGGGCGATCTCTTCCATGCGGGCCGCCATCTGGTCGGCGACTTCACGGGGAAGCCCCATGGAGGCGCCGAAGATCGAGGTGGCGATCAGGCCCGGGCAGATGGCGTTGACGCGGATCTTCAGCGGCGACAGCTCGGCCGCCGCGCATTTGGACATGTGGATCACCGCGCACTTGGCCGTGGAATAGGCCAGCGGACCGAAGCCCGCCTGCAGCCCGGCGATCGAGGCGGTGTTGATCACCGACCCGCCGCCGCGCTTCACCATGTGCGGCAGGGCGTGCTTCATGCCCAGCGCCGGCCCGCGGACCAGCAGGGCGAAGGTATGGTCCCAGCCCGCCGCGTCGATCTCCGACACATTGCCCGGCGCGCCGCCGTGGCCGGCGTTGTTGAACAGGATGTCCAGCCCGCCGAAGCTGTCGACGGCCAGCTGCACGGCCCTGGCGATGTCGGCCTCGACCGTCACGTCGCAGTGGGCGTA
The DNA here is from genome assembly GCA_030652755.1 of Caulobacter sp. Lineage (GTDB taxonomy): Bacteria > Pseudomonadota > Alphaproteobacteria > Caulobacterales > Caulobacteraceae > Caulobacter. The sequence continues at coordinate 3,038 of JAUSPV010000075.1, forward strand.
GCGGACGCGGTCGGGGAAGCGCTTCTCGAGCATGGCCCCCTTCTCGTCCTGCAGGTCGGCGGCGACGACATGCGCGCCCTCGGCCACGAACAGTTCGACCGTGCCCAGGCCAATGCCCGAAACCCCGCCGGTGATCAGGGCGATCTTGCCCTCAAGACGTCCCGCCATCTGTGTCTTCCCCTTGTGTGTTGTTGTCCCCTCCGAGGGGGATCGGGCCGGGTCGCCGTGTCTCCGGCGTTCCCCGACCCTGAGTCAGTCCCGGATTCCCGCTTTCGCGGGGGTTCCTACGGAAGCACGACCACCTTGCCCATGGCCTTGCGGCTGGCGAGGTGGGCGATGGCCTCACCGGCGCGGGCCAGCGGGAAGGTTTCCGACACGTGCGGCTTGATCTTGCCTTCCGCGTACATCTCCATCAGCTGGCGGACGTTCTCCTGGTGCGCCTTCGGATCGCGCGCCACGGCCGCGCCCCAGAAGACGCCGACGATGTCGCAGGACTTCAGCAGGGTCAGGTTCAGCGGCACGGACGGGATGCCGGCCGGGAAGCCGATGACCAGGAAGCGGCCGCCCCAGCCGGCGGCGCGGATGGTCGCCTCGGCATAGTCGCCGCCGACGGCGTCATAGGCCACGTCCCAGCCGTTGGGGCCGCAGGCGTCCTTGAACAGATTGGCCAGCGCCTTCTTGCCGTCCTTGTCGAACGGTCCGGTCGGATAGACGACACCGGCGTCGGCGCCGCGGGCGATGGCCAGGTCGACCTTCTCCTGGCTGGAGGCCGCCGCGATGACCCGCGCGCCCATGGCCTTGCCCAGCTCGACGGCCGCCAGACCCACGCCCCCGGCCGCGCCCAGCACCAGCAGGGTCTCGCCGGCCTTCAGGTGGCCGCGGTCCTTCAGACCGTACCAGCTGGTGCCATAGGTCATCATGAAGGCCGCCGCCTCGTCGAACGGCATGGCGTCGGGGATCGGAGTGACCCGGTGCGCTTCCAGCGCCAGTTCCTCGGCCATGCCGCCCCAGCCGGTGGAGGCCAGCACGCGCTGGCCGACCTTCAGATGGGTGACGCCCTCGCCGACCGCCTTGACCACGCCGGCGACTTCACCGCCGGGCGCGAAGGGCCTGTTCGGCTTGAACTGGTACTTGTCCTCGATGATCAGGACGTCGGGATAGTTGACGCCGCAGGCCTTGACCGACAGCACCACCTGGCCGGGGCCGGCTTCCGGGCTGGGAAGTTCCTCGAGGACCAGGGTCTCGGGTCCGCCCACGCTCTTGCTCAGCACCGCCTTCATGCCGTCTCTCCCGCTCTTTCATTGATGGGCCCGGAAGCGTATCGCGGGCTTTGGCAAAGCTTATAGGCCGGAGGCCCGCCTTGGCGAACAATTGTTTGAGTCTTGTGATCCACGGCGGCGCGGGCGCCCGCCGGGGTCGCGACTACAGCCGCGAGATCGTCCACATGCGCGAGCTGGTCGAGGCCGGTCGTGACCGGCTGGCGGCCGGCGCCCTGGCCCTCGACGTCGCCGAGGAGACGGTCCAGGCGCTGGAGGCCTCGGGCCTCTACGTCGCCGGGCGCGGCGCCTCGCCCAACACCGCCGGCGCCTACGAGCTCGACGCCTGCCTGATGGACGGCGCCACGGGCCGGGCCGGGTCCGTGGCCGCGCTGCAGGGCTTCGAAAGCCCGATCGCCGTGGCCCGCGCGGTCATGGACTGGACGCCGCACGTCATGCTGGCCGGCGAGGGCGCGGCCCGCTTCGCCGCCGCCCAGGACCAGGCGGCCATCGCCGACGCGGCCGCCTGGTTCACCCATGCCGGCCAGGACGAGTCCAACCACCCGCCCGGAACCCTGGCCCACGGCACCGTCGGCTGCGTGGTCCGCGACGCCCGAGGACGGCTGGCGGCGGCCACCTCAACGGGCGGGGTGTTCGGCAAGCTGCCCGGCCGGGTGGGCGACTCACCGCTGATCGGGGCCGGCGCCTGGGCCGACGAGCGCGTCGCCGTCTCCTGCACCGGTCAGGGCGAGTATTTCATCCGCGTCGCCGCCGCCGTGCAGATCGCCCATCGCATGGCCTTCGGCGGCGAGGCGCTGGCCCCGGCCGCCGACGCGGTGCTGGCGGCGATCCGCGCCCTGGGCGGCGAGGGCGGGCTGATCGCGGTCGACGCGGACGGCAACGTCGCCATGCCCTTCGTCTCGGCCGGCATGAAGCGCGCGGCGCTCATGCCCGACGGCGACATCGTTTCGGCGGCGTTCTGAAGGATCTGGCGCTTTCCGCCGATCCTGGCGGCGAATCTCGTCGAATTCAGTGGCCGGTCAGTTTCTGCAGAATGTTGATCGGGAAGCCGAAGCGCGGTTGGCCGAAGCTGACCGCCAGAGCGTAGCAGACCTCGCCCGGCTCGGCCTTGGGTTCGTGGCTGAAGCCCGGCCGGCCGACATTGACGTCGCCCGGGCCGTAGCGGTCATGTCCGTCGTGGAAGGCCCCGGTGACGACCAGGGTGTATTCCTCGCCCTCGTGATCGTGCTCGGCGACGTTGGCGCCGGGCTCGATGCGCAGCAGCTGGGTCTCGCCGCCGCCGTTCACGGGCAGCTTCAGCGAGCGGATGCCGAAGCCCAGGAACTTCCAGCGACTGCCCTCGCCCATCGCCTCGAACACCGCTTCCCGCAAGGGATCAGGTAGCATGAGCACCTCGCCCAGACCCCTCCCGGCGTCGCCGGCGGCCGTCCTGGCGCGCGTGTCGATGGCCTGTAATGCGTCGATCCGGGCCAGCGCCTGCTGCGCCGCATCGGCCTCCAGAGCGGCCGGCGCCTCGTCCTCGAGGAAGGTCCCGCCAACGACGTCGCCGGGCATGACCGGCGCGCCGCGAAGGACAGCCGCGGTCGCTTCCATCAGGCGCAGGCCCGGGTGGCGGCTGGTGTCGATCAGGGTCGGTTCGGTGCTCATGCGGGCCTGCAACGCCTTGGAAAGTCCCGATATGGATCGCGGCGCTGCACGGTCAAGGCGTTCATCGCGCCGCCTCCAGCCGCACCCGAAGCTTCTCGAACGCCAGCCGCATCCGCGACTTGACCGTGCCCAGCGCCAGCCCGGTCCGCTCGGCGATCTCGCTGTGGCTGAGGTCCTCGTAGAAGGCGGCCCTGATCATCTCCCGCTGCTCGGGGGGCAGTTCGGCCAGCGCCAGGGCGATCAGCGTCCCCTGCTGGCCCGCCAGCAGCGCCGCGTCCGGCAAGACTTCGGCCTCGGGACTCAGCATTGGCTCATCCGGGTCCAGCGTCGCCGTGCGCTCGCGCCGGAACAGGTCGATGCGGCGGTTGCGGGCGATGCGGTAGATCCAGGTCGAGGCGTTGGCCTTGCGCCGGTCGAAGCTGGCCGCCTTGCGCCAGACCGCGACCATGACGTCCTGGGTCAGGTCCTCGGCCCGCGCCGGTTCCAGGCCCAGCCGGCCCAGGTAGCCCTTCACGCGCGGCGCGTAGTGGTCGAACAGGTTCGCGAACGCCGCCCTGTCGCCGTGCAGGGCGATGCGCTCGATCAGGTCAGCAAAGGCGTCGACGCCGGGGTCTTTCACGGCCCAGCCATAGCGGCGCCCCGGCGGATTGGTCCAGCGCCGCATTCCCTGCTATGGTGGACGCCTCACAGCTTTCCGGATCAAACACCTTGGGCGCGACCCTCGATCTTGCTCGCGCGACGCCCGCCGTCGCCGCCGTCAATCTCTCCGGTCTGACCCGCGGGCAGCTGGCCGCCGCCCTCGTCGAGGCCGGCGTCGTGCCGGCCCCCAAGGCGAAGATGCGCGCCGGCCAGATCTTCCGCTGGGTGCATTTCCGGGGCGTCACCGACTTCGAACAGATGACCGACGTCGCCAAGGAGACCCGCGCCGCCCTGGCCGAGGCCTTCGTGCTGACCCGCCCGGAGATCGTCGAGCGCCAGGTGTCCAGGGACGGCACCCGCAAGTATCTGATCCGCGTCGCCCCGGGCATCGAGGTCGAGGCCGTCTACATCCCCGACGTCGGCCGGGTCGGCGCCCTGTGCGTCTCCAGCCAGGTCGGCTGCACGCTGAACTGCACCTTCTGCCACACCGGCACCCAGGCCCTGGTCCGCAACCTGACCGCCGCCGAGATCGTCGCCCAGGTCCAGGTGGCCAAGGACGACCTCGACGAATGGGCCGTCGACGGCGAGGACCGCAAGCTGTCGAACATCGTGTTCATGGGCATGGGCGAGCCGCTGTACAATCTGGACGCCGTCGCCGACGCCATCGAGATCATCAGCGACAACGAGGGCATCGCCATCTCCCGTCGCCGGATCACCGTTTCGACCAGCGGCGTGGTTCCCCAGCTCCAGGCGCTGGGCGAACGCACCCAGGCCATGCTGGCCATCAGCCTGCACGCCACCAACGACGCCCTGCGCGACGTGCTGGTGCCGCTGAACAAGAAGTACGACATCGCCACCCTGATCGAGGGCATCCGTAACTATCCGGGCATCAGCAACGCCCGCCGGGTGACCTTCGAGTATGTGATGCTCAAGGGCGTCAACGACAGCCCCGACGAGGCCCGGGCGCTGGTTCAGCTGCTCAAGGGCGTCCCGGCCAAGATCAACCTGATCCCGTTCAATCCCTGGCCCGGCACGCAGTACGAATGCTCGGACTGGGCGACGATCGAACGCTTCGCCGCCATCCTCAACCGCGCCGGCTACTCCAGCCCGATCCGCACGCCGCGCGGCCGGGACATCCTCGCCGCCTGCGGCCAGCTGAAGAGCGAGAGCGAGAAGGTCCGCGCCTCGGTGCGACGTCGCGACGCGGCCGTACTCGCGTCCGGCTAGAAGCTTGCGCGGCGGGGGGCCGGCCGTGCTAACCGTTGGCCACGTCTCCCCTGTCGGAAGTCTCCATGCCGCCGCAGCTGCAGTCCCCCGAAATCCAGGCCTTCGCCACCGGCATTCCGGTCGCGCTCGGCGACGCCGGGATCACCCTCCTCATTCTGGTCATCGGCGCGGCGGTCTACGCCCTGCTGACGCCGCATCGCGAGATCACCCTGATCCGCGAGGGCAACACCGCCGCCGCCCTGTCCCTGGGCGGCGTGCTGGTCGGCCTGGCCATCCCGCTGGCGGCCTCGCTCAGCGCCTCCAACTCCAAGCTGGAGATCGCCATCTGGGGGGTGATGATCATCTCCGTCCAGCTGCTGGTCTTCCGGATCATCGACCTGCTTCTTCACGGCCTGCCGCAACGGATCCAGGACGGCGAGATATCCGCCGCGACCCTGCTGGTCGGGGCCAAGCTCGGCAGCGCCCTGATCCTCGCCGCCGCCATGCGCTAGGGGCGCCGGCGCCGTGCATTTCCCCCGCCTTCCCGACTGGCTGGTCTACACGGCCATCGTCGCGGCGCTGCTGATCGCCTCGGTCAGCCGCCGCGAGCGCGCCGACGCGCCGCCGCCGCCGCCGCCGGTGCCGGGAGAGGCCGGGGTGCCGCTCGGCCCCTCATCGCCGTTCGATCCCGCCGTCGTGGTCGAGGTGCCGGGCAAGCGGGGGCCGGGCTCGGGCACGGCCTTCTCGGTTTCCGACACCGGCGTCTGGCTGACCGCCCGCCACGTCGTCGAAGGCTGTAGCCAGACCGCCCTTGTGGTGGCCGAGGGCCGGGGCGTCGCCGCCACCGTCCAGGTCGACCCCAACGGCGAGGCGGCGGTGCTGACCACCGACGGCGGGGCGCCCGCCCTGCCCCTGATGCTGGACGACAGCCGCCTCAAGCGCGGCGATCTGGGCTACCACACCGGCTTCCCGCAGGGTCGCCCGGGCGAAGCCGTCTCCCGCCTGCTGGGCCGCGAGAACCTGGTGGTGCGCGGCCGCGGCGCCCGCACCGAGTCGGTGCTGGTCTGGGCCGAGGTCGGCCGCACCGACAACCTCAAGGGCACGCTGGCGGGCCTGTCGGGCGCCCCGGCGCTGGACTCGGCCGGCCGCGTGATCGGCGTCACCGTGGCCGAGGCGCCGCGTCGCGGCCGCATCTACACCACCGCGTCGGCCACCATGGGCAGCGCTCTGGCCTACTCGCGCCGCCGTCCGGCCAGCTTCGCCACGGGCGAGCCGGTCAATGTCGAGAACTACGGCCGCGTCGCCGACGGCCTGCGCCGCGACCTGCGGGTGGCCCAGGTGGTCTGCCTGGGCGGTTAGGCGAGGTCGGGTTCGGGTTTCGCCTCGGTCTTCGGCAGGTCCCCCTGGCGGGCGGCGACCATGAAGCTCAGCACGATCGAGAAGATGCCGATGGCCGTCGAGTACAGGTAGAACACCATGTAGCCGGTCCCCAACGCCGCCGCCGTGACCTGCGATTTCTCCATCGCGGTAGCGTAGCTGTCCGGCGTTATGCGGTCGAACAACCCCTTCAGCGCCGATAGCGGACCGCCCGCATCGGCCGCCCGCGCGGTCGCCTCGACGATGCGGCCGGACTGGCTGGCCAGCAGTTTGCCGGGCAGGGCGTAGAGCGACGAGAACAGCGCGTACTGGGTGGCGGTGAACCCGACGCTGGTCAGGCTGGACATGTAGGCGATCAGGCAGGTGCCGGCGATGCCGCCGGCGATGTTGTCCATGGCGATGGCGACCAGCAGCGCGAACACGCTGTGACCCTGTGTCGCCAGCCAGGCGAACGACAGGTTGCTCAGCGTACCGACGAAGGCGCCGATGATCAGCGCCCGCATCAGGCCCAGCCGGATGACCGCCAGCCCGCCGAGGGCGACGCCGATGACCGACATCACCACCCCGAACACCTTGCGGACCTCGGCGATCTCCAGCTTGCTGAACCCGAGATCGACGTAGAAGGCGCCGTTGATGTTCAGCACGAAGTCCGAGACCCGGTACAGACAGATCAGCGCCAGGATCAGGCCGGCGATCTTGCCGTAGCGGGTGAAGAAGTCGGTCAGCGGCTGGCCCAGCGCGCCTGACAGATAGGCGCCGGGCCGGGTCTGGACCCCGGGAATCCTGCGCGCCGCCAGCGCGATGATCCCGAAGCCGGCCGCGACCGAAAGCAACTGGAACCAGATCTTGTTATCGGACGCCCACGCCGTCTCCAGCCCCTCGCCGACCGCGCCGACCCCGAGGCCGCCGAGGATGTCGGCCAGAAATCCGACGTTGGCCGCCAGGCCCGATCCGACCAGCAGACCGCCGGCGATCAGGATCACCAGCCGGATGATCCACTCGACCCCCTCGGCCACCGGGCGCGGCTGTGCGTCGCCGATATCGATGGGGCGAACCTTGTGTTCCGTCTCCCGGGGGGCCGCGAACACGGCCGCCACGCCAATGAGCATCAGCGCCGCCATCGCTGCGTAGGACAGTCGCCAGCTGAAGGCCTCGGCGAGGATCAGCGGCGCGGCCCCGGCCACGATCATCGAGATCCGGTAGCCCCACTGATACGCGGCGGCCATCGGCCCCTGGCGGTTGTCGTCGGCGACCTCGATCCGCCAGGCGTCGATGACGATGTCCTGGTTGGCCGAGGCGAAGCCGACGAGGACGGCCAGCGCCGCCATCACGCCCAGGCCCTTCACGGGATCGGATCCGGCGATCAGCCACAGCCCCAGGATGATCACCACCTGCGAGACGAGCATCCAGGAGCGCCGATGGCCGAACAGCGCGGTCAGGACCGGCACCTTGGTGCGATCAACCAGCGGCGCCCAGAGGAACTTCATCGCCGTCGCCAGCGTCGCCAGGCCGAACAGGCTGATGGCCTGCAGCGACAGACCCGCTTCGCGCAGCCATATCGACAGGGTGTCGAAGATCAGAAGGTTGGGGAGACCGGCGGAGAAACCCAGCACCAGCATGACCAGCGTACGGCGCTCGCCGAAGGTCGCCAGGGACTGCAGGAAGGTCATTTTCGGCGGCGTCGGCTCGGCGCCGCTCCCGGCTTGCGTGGTCATCTGGCGCTTCCCCCGAAACGGGGCGAGGCCCCGCAAATCAGGAGGCGACCTTGGCCTCTCGCGGGGCGTCCGTCCAGCCGACCCAGCGGGCCAGTACGGCGCGCAGGGCGGTCTCGGTCAGGGGCTTGGTGAGGAAGTCGTCCATGCCGGCCGCCAGGCAGGCGCGGCGGTCGTCTTCGAAGGCGTCGGCGGTCAGGGCGACGATGGGGGTGGTCACGCCTTTCGCCCGGATCGCCCGGGCCGCCTCGACCCCGGACATGCCCGGCATCCGCACGTCCATCAGCACCAGATCGTAGCGGGCGGCGGCCATGGCGGCGACGGCCTCCTCGCCGCTGCCGGCCCGGTCGACGTGGGCGCCTTCCCGCTGCAGCAGGGTGCGGGCCAGCAGCGCGTTGATGGGATTGTCCTCGGCCAGCAGCACCCGGGCGCCGGGGGCGGAGGCCTCGGCGATGCGCTCGTCGTCCTGCGGCCGGGCGTCGGTCTCTTCGGCGCCGAGGGCGGCCAGCACGCGGGCGGCGATGGAGGCCGGCCGCAGCGGCTTGATCAGATAGCCGGCGAATCCGGCGGCGCGGCTGCGCGCGATGCGGCCGCGCTCGTCGGGCCGCAGCAGGATCAGGCAGGGTCGCCCGGCCGGCGCCTTGAGGGCCTTGCGCCCGCTCGCCAGGGCGTTGTCGACCAGCAGCACCGCCTCGGGCGGCGCGATGGTCAGCAGGTCCTCAAGGCTGGCCGCCACGGCGGAGCGGCCGCCCAGCGCCTCGATCTGCCGGGCCGCGGCTTCGCGCAGCACGCCGTTGGGCGAGGCCACGCCGACCAGACGGCCGACCAGGGGTGTGTCGATGGTCGCCGGCTCGACCGCCGGGAAGGGCGCTTCCAGCCAGAAGGCCGCGCCGCCGCCCGGCGCGTCCTCGACCCCGACCTTGCCGTCCATGGCGAGGACCAGCCGCTTGACGATGGCCAGGCCCAGGCCCGCGCCGTTGAGGCCGGTCCCGCCATGGGCCGGATCGGCGTGGACGAAGGGCTCGAAAATCTTGCCGCGCACCGCCGGCGCCACGCCCGGCCCGGTGTCGCGCACCTCCAGCCGCAGCCGTCCGTCTGTCGCGTAACGGGCCGACAGCAGCACGCCGCCGGCCTCGGTGAACTTGATGGCGTTGCCCGCGAAGTTGAGCAGCACCTGTCGCAGCCGGCCCTCGTCGGCCATGACCGGCGGCACGTCGGCGGCGACGGTCCAGGCGATCTCCAGCCCCTTCTCGTGGGCGCGCGGGCTCATCAGCTCGGTCACCTGCCGCAAGAGGTCTGACAGGTCGCAGCGGGCCGGATGCAGTTCGATCCGACCCTCGCCCAGGCGGGCCAGGTCGAGCACGTCATTGACCAGCGCCAGAAGGTGGTCGCCGCTTTCGCGCAGGGCGCTGACATAGGCCTTCTGCTCGGCGCTCAGGCGGGTGCCGTCCAGCAGACGGGCCATGCCCAGCACGCCGTTCAGCGGCGTGCGGAACTCGTGGCTCAGGGTGGCCAGCTGTTCGGGGGTGATGGCGCGGGCGTCAGGCATGCGTGAGCACCCTGCCACGGGCGGCTTAACGGGCGGTCAAGCGGTGCGTAGCGGCGATATTTCTGCTATCATCAAGCATCATGCGGTCGATGATGGACTGCCTCGACAAGGCTGCGGAGATGGACCGCTGCGCTGCTCAATGCCGCGCTCCGGAGATGCGCGAAGCGCGCGCCCAGTTCCTGGAACTCGGACGGCGCTGGCGGGACCTTGCTGTGCGGGCGCTGCGCCAGGATCAATCGGCGTTCGGCCAGCGCGGCGGGCCGACTTCGACCTGAGCCCTACCCCCGGCGGTGGGTCAGCAGGTACAGCAGGAACAGGGCCGCGAAGGCCAGATCCCCCAGCGACAGGATAAAGGCCGAGGACGACAGCCCCGCCGCCCCGCCGCTTTGCCAGACCAGCAGCGGGATCGGCGCCTTGCCGATCACCCCCAGCCACAGGATCGGCCGGTTGGCCGCCGGGTCGCGGGCGACCATGGCGTAGCCGACCCCCAGCACCACGATCAGCAGCGAGGCCAGCCGCGTCATCAGGAGGTCGTCGGGAACCGGCTGGCCCAGGCTCGCCAGCATCGCCTCCGGCGCCAGCAGCATCGGCAGGCCGACGGCGAAGTTGAACACCGCCGCCAGGGCGAAGACCACGGTCCAGAAGCGCATGATGGTTCAGCCCCCGCTGAGCGCGCCGAAGAGCAGCACCTCGTCATCCTCGCGCACCGCCCGGGCGATGTCGAGGACACGGTCCGGGCCGACATAGATGCGCATGTGGCGCCGGATGCGGTCCTGCTCGTCGATCACCCGGAAGCGGATGCCGGGCCAGCGCGCGTCGAGGGCGTCGAGAACGGCCGCCACCGTGTCGCCCGGCGCTTCCGTGCGTGAAAGGCCGCCGGAGTAGGATTGCAGCTGCGAGGGCAGGGAAACCCGGGGCATCAGAGCGGCGCCGCGACCACCGAGTAGATCTCCGGCAGGTGGCGGGCGATGCAGCGCCAGGCCCCGCCCTCGTCGTCGCTCATCCAGAGTTCTCCGCCGGTTGTGCCCAGATACAGGCCGACGGGATCGTTCGCATCGGCGCAGAAGGCCTGGCGTTTGACGGTGAACCAGCCCTGCTCGGACGGGAAGCCGACGTCCTGCCGCTCCCAGGACGCGCCGGCGTCGCGGGTGCGATAGACGGCCGGCCGCCCGCCCGGGCTGACGCGCGGCCAGACCTCCGTGCCGTCCATCGGGAACACCCAGGCGGTATCGGCGTCCCGGGGGTGTGGCACGATGGTGAAGCCGATGTCGCCGATCTCCTCGGGCATGGCCTTGCCGATCCGCTCCCAGACATCCGACGGCCGGTCGAGGCGATAGATGCCGCAGTGGTTCTGCTGCCAGAGCCGGTCGGGGTCGGTCGGGGCCAGGGCGATGTAGTGAGCGTCCTGGCCGAACTCGGGATAGGGGTCGGGAAAGAAGCTGGCCTCGACGTTCCGGTTCAGCGGCGCCCAGCTCGCGCCCCGGTCCAGGCTCTCGAACACGCCGCCGGTCGAGGTGGCGATGTACATGTGGGCGGCGTCGCGCGGGTCGATGACGATCTGGTTCAGCAGCGCCCCGTCGGGCGTGCCGCCGTCGGCCGGACACCAGTCCCAGTACTTCGGATTGTCGTTGAAGCCGGTGACGCCGTCCCAGGTCTCGCCGCCGTCGCGGCTGACGAACAGCCCGGGCGGCGAGGTCCCCGCCCACCAGACACCGGGCTCGCTCGCATGCCCGGGCTCGACCCAGAAGCTGTGATCGACGGCGCGGGCCGGCTCGCCGCCCGCGCCTTGGGGGCCGACCTTGGGAAAGGCAGGCGGGCGCTTTGCCTCGGCCCAGGTCACGCCGCCGTCGGTGGAGCGGAAAATGGTCGGGCCCAGGTGGCCGGTGCTGGCGGCCATCAGCATCGTTTTGCCGTCGCGCGGGTCGAGGACCAGGTGATTGACGATGGCGCCCAGGAAATGCGGGCCGTCGACCGTCCAGGCACGGCGCGAGGCGTCGCTGCGATAGATCCACGCGCCCTTGCGGGTCCCGACGAGAAGCTGGATGGCGTGAGACAAGGCGCGTCCTCCCGGATGGTACGGCTCACGGCGGCGAGCCTACACCCCAAGGACGTCCCGTCGAGTCAGGTTCCTACACCCGCCATGCGATCGGAACGCACAACACGGACGACATCAGAGGGTGATTGAGCAATCTCGAAGGAAAGGGCTCGCGCGGGATTTGCCGCGATGGGCCGGCTACCCCTGCGCGTCGAAGAAGGCGTCCGGGTCCTCGACCTCGACCAGCTTTCCCCGGCGGATCTCCAGGAAGCGTGTCGCCGCCGTGCGGGTGAAGTAGCGGTCGTGGGAGATGAAGATACAGGAGACCTCGCTCTCCTCCAGCTGCGCCTCCAGCGCCTCCTGGCCCTCGATGTCCAGGTGGTTGGTCGGTTCGTCGAGCAGGTAGAGGTTGGGCCGCTCCAGCTTCATGCGCAGGAACATCAGCCGCGAGCGCTCGCCGTAGCTGAGCAGGGCGATCGGCTGCTGGATGCGGGTGAAGGAAAAGCCGGCCTGGGCCAGCAGGCGCGTCGCGTCCCGGTCGGTGGCGTCCGGCGCGGCGGCGACATAGTCGAGCAGGGTCGACTTCAGCGGCAGGGCCCGCATCGACTGGTCGAACACCGCCAGCCGGGTCGCGGGGTTGAACCGCACCGCCGCCTGGCCGTCGTAGTGCTCGCGCGCCGGGTCGAACGCGGCCGCCAGCGCGGTCAGCAGGGTCGACTTGCCGGCCCCGTTGACGCCCAGGATGGCGATGCGGTCGCCGGACGCCACGCTGAGCCGGTCGATGGTGATCAGGGTGCGGGCCTGGTCGGGCGTCTTCACCGTCAACCCCATGACCCGCAACGCCACCTTGGCGTCGATCTCGGCGTCGGACAGCTCCAGCCGCCGCTCGCGGGAGACCCAGGCGCTGGTGCGGTCGGCCTCCATGCGGGCGATGCGGGTCTCGATCGCCGCCTTGCGCTTGTTCAGCTCCGGGTTCTTGACCGCCCAGACCTTGTAGCGGGCGGCGGCGGCCTCCAGCCGCTTGACCTCCTTCTCCTCCAGCTTGCGGTGCGCGGCGGCGACGGCGTCGCGGCGCAGCAGTTCCTCGCGGGCCGTCGAAAACGCGGTCTTGAAGGCGTGAACCCCGTCGCTGCGCAGGAACAGGGTGCGGTCGGTCACCCGGTTCAGGAACTCCCGGTCGTGGGAGACGATCAGCATCGGCACATCGAACCCGGCCGTCAGCCACAGCTCGAGCGTATTGATGTTGGAAAGGTCCAGGTGGTTGGTCGGCTCGTCGAGCAGCAGGATGTCCGGCTCCTCCAGCCGCGCCGCCGCCGCGATCAGCAGCAGCCGCTGCCAGCCGCCCGACAGGGAGCCGAAGGTCTGGTCCGCCACCGCCGGCGCGACGCCGATCTCGCCCAGCAGCACGTCGATGCGCCAGTCGTCGTCTCCGGCCCCGATGGTCTCCAGCGACCGGCGCAGCACCTCGCGCACCGGCCGGTCGGCGAGGCCCTCGGGCGTGTCCTGCGGCAGCGAGCCCACCCGCAGGCTGCGCGAGCGGATCACCTGGCCCTTGTCGAGCTCCAGCTCGCCGGTCAGGCAGCGGAGCAGCGTCGACTTGCCGGCCCCGTTCTCGCCGACCAGGGCGGTGCGGGCTCCGTCGAGCAGGAAGGACACGGTCTCGAACACGGGCGTCGCGCCGTGGCCGAAGCTCGCGTTCTCCATGCCGAGGACTGCCTGTCGCGGCGCCATGATCCTTCACCATCCCCGTCGGCCCTCTGGCCGTCGCGCGGGACCTAGCCGAAATGAGGTCGCGCGCCAAACGGGTCATCCGGCCGCCGGCGCCGGGCTGGCGCCCACCCGACGATAGATCAGGGCCTCGGCGACGTGCAGCCGCTTGACGCTCGCCGCGCCCTCCAGGTCGGCGATGGTGCGGGCCAGCCGCAGGGCGCGGGTCCAGCCGCGGGCGGTCAGGTGACCGGCGTCGGCGGCGCGGGCCATCAGGGCGCGGGCCGCCTCGTCGAGCCCGGCGGCCTTGTCGAGGAAGTCGCCGTCGGCCAGGGCGTTGAGCGCCGGCGCCTCTGATGGCCAGGTCCTGGCGCGGTCGACCTGGGCCTGGCGGGCGGCCGCCACCCGGGCGGCGACCTCGGCCGAGCCCTCCGACGGCGGCGGCAGGGCCAGGTCGGCGGCGCTGACCGGCGGCACGTCGATCTGCAGGTCGATGCGGTCGATCAGCGGGCCCGAAACCCGACCCTGATAGTCCCGCTGACAGCGGGGCGCCTTGCCGCAGTAGCCCTTGCCCGGCCCGCCATGGCCGCAGCGGCAGGGGTTCTGGGCGGCGACCAGCTGGACCCGGGCCGGATAGCGGATGTGGGCGTTGGCCCGGGCGACCATGACCTCGCCGGTCTCCAGCGGCGCACGGAGGCTATCCAGGGCCTGCGAACTGAACTCCGGGAGTTCATCAAGGAAGAGCACGCCATTGTGGGCCAGCGACACCTCGCCGGGCTTGGCCTTCAGCCCGCCGCCGGTCAGGGCGGCCATGCTGGCCGAATGGTGCGGGCTGCGGAACGGCCGGGTCCGGGTCAGCTCGCCCCGCGCGATCAGCCCGGCCACCGAATGGATCATCGAGGTCTCGAGCAGCTCGCCCGGCGACAGCGGCGGCAGGATGCCGGGCAGCCGCTGGGCCATCATCGACTTGCCCGACCCCGGCGGCCCGCTGAACAGCAGGTTGTGACCCCCGGCGGCGGCGATCTCCAGCGCGCGCTTGGCCTGTTCCTGGCCCTTCACCTCGCGCAGGTCGGGGACCCGCCCGCCCTCGACGATCGGCCCGGGCTTGGGCTCCGACAGCAGCTGGGTTCCCCGGAAGTGGTTGATCAGCCCGATCAGCGAGCGCGGCGCGATCACGCGCGTGCCGCCGGCCCAGGCCGCCTCCGCGCCGCAGGGCTCGGGGCAGATGAGGCCCAGGTCCATGGCTCCCGCCGCCACGGCGGCCGGCAGCACCCCGGCCACCGGGCTGATGGTGCCGTCCAGCGACAGCTCCCCAACCGCCACCCAGCCGTTCAGGGCGTCGGGCGGGATCACCCCCATGGCCCCCATCACCGCCAGGGCGATCGGCAGGTCGTAGTGGCTGCCCTCCTTGGGCAGGTCGGCCGGAGCCAGGTTCACGACGATCCGCTTGCCCGGCATGGCCAGGCCCAGGCCGGTGAAGGCGCCGCGCACCCGCTCCCGACTCTCGGCCACCGCCTTGTCGCCCAGGCCGACCACGACCATCACCTGCTCGCCGCCGGTCAGCTGGACCTCGACGTCGACGCGGCGGGCCTCCACGCCCTGGAAGGCGACCGTCACCACGCGCGCGACCATGCCGCCTCCCTCGCTACAGGACCTGTGATTTATCCACAGATGCAACCATGGAGGGCAGGAAAGATCAAGAACGAATAGTGAACCAAAAAAGAAAACGAGGTGAATCAGTCGGGTAGCCGACAGAGTTCATCCGTTGCTTCGGATCGCCTCGATGCGGTCGAACAGCACGGCCGCCGCGTCGGCGCCGCCGAACCGTTTCAGCTGCTGGGCGCCGGTCGGCGAGGTGACGTTGATCTCGGTCAGGTAGTCGCCGATCACGTCGATGCCGACGAACAGCAGGCCCCGGCGCTTCAGCTCCGGCCCGATGATGGCGCAGAGCTCCAGGTCGCGCGCGGTCAGCTCCACCGCCGCCGCCCGACCGCCGCGGGCGAGGTTGGAGCGCACCTGGCCCTCGGCCGGAATGCGATTGATGGCGCCGACCGGCTCCCCGTCGACCAGCAGGACGCGCTTGTCGCCCTTGCTGACCGCCGGAATGAACTTCTGGGCGATGACCTGGTCGCGGCCGATCAGGGCGTGGAGTTCCAGCAAGGCGTCGAGATTGGGATCGTCGGCCTTCAGCCGCACCACGCCCGAGCCGCCGCCGCCGTGCAGGGGCTTGAGCACCATGTCGCCATGGCGGGCGCGGAAGTCATAGATGGCCTCGTGGTCGCTGGTGATCAGGGTCGGCGGCTGCACGCCCGGGAAGTCGGTGACGAACAGCTTCTCCGGCGCGTTGCGCACCTCGGTCGGATTGTTCACCACCAGCACCTTCGGATGGACCTTGTCCAGGAAGTGGGTGGCGGTGATGTAGGCCATGTCGAACGGCGGATCCTGGCGCATCAACACCACGTCGATCTCGCCTTCCAGGTCGAGCACCCGGGTCTCGCCCAGCGTCGCGTGGGCTCCCGTCACGGCCTGCACCGTCAGCGGCCGGGCGCGGGCGGTCACCCGTCCGCCTTCCAGCGACAGCTTGTCGGGCGTGTAGACCCACAAACGGTGGCCCCGGCTCTGGGCCTCCATCATCATCATGAAGCTGGAGTCGGTCTCGATGTTGATCCCCTCGATGGGATCCATCTGCACGGCGACGTTCAGCGACATGGGAGCTTCCTTGGCGAGCCGACGACCGGCGGCCTTCGACTTAGCCACTCGAACGGGGGTTCGCCAGT
This sequence comes from Caulobacter sp., assembly GCA_030652755.1. GTDB lineage: Bacteria > Pseudomonadota > Alphaproteobacteria > Caulobacterales > Caulobacteraceae > Caulobacter. The sequence continues at coordinate 18,964 of JAUSPV010000075.1, forward strand.
GGCTGCTGGAACCTTGATCCCGCAACCCCCACTGTCATCCCGGACGCCGCAGGCGATCCGGGACCCAGCCGATGCAGTGCGCGCCCTTTCTGGGTCCCGGCTCTCCGCTGCGCTGCGGCCGGGATGACAGAGCAGATGGAATGGGGGACGTGATATCGTGTCCCTTGGGACATGATTTCATGTCCCCCAACAGCGGCTGACGGTTTTGGGGGGACAGCTAATGATGTCCCAAGAGGGACACCAAAAGCTGTCCCCGACTTGCCGCCGCGGCCATCTAGTTCAGCCGCAGCCTCACCCGCTCGCGCGCCGCCCGCGCCGCGATGGCCGCGCCGCCGTCCAGCTGCTGGGCGCGGCCCAGGGCCTGCAGGGCGCCGGCCAGGGCGCCCTGGCCTTCGCGCGCGCGGGCGACGTCGAGCCAGGGCCGGTGGTCTGAGGGATCGAGGAGGGCGCGGCGCAGGGCCGAGCGCTCGGCGCGGGGCCAGTCGCTGGCGGCCTGGGCCCGGGCGAAGATGTTGTTCTGCAGCCGGATCAGCACCTGTCGGTCGGTGGTCGGCGCCATCAACAGGTCCAGCCGCCCGGCGACGTCGGGCGTGAGGCCCGTGCGCAGCGCCCGCCGCGACAGCTCCGAGGGCAGCACCACCCGGCCCTCGCTGAACGGATCCAGCGCCAGCGGGCCCTCGGCGGTCTCGATGCGCAGCAGGAAGTGGCCCGGAAAGTCGACGCCCTTCACGTCCAGCCCGGTCTGGCGAGCGGCGTGCAGGTAGAAGATCCCGAGCGACACCGGGATGCCCCTGCGCCGCTCGGCCACGGCGATGATGTCGGCGTTGGCCTGGTCGTCGAAGGTGATCAGGTCGCCCTGCAGCCGCAGGTCGCCGGCCATGGATTCGGCGATGGCCTCCTCCGGCGATTCGGTCTCCAGCCTGTGGGCCAGATGCTGGACCCCCTCCGCGCCCAGCGCCCGGGCGGTGGCCGGGTCGCGGCCGTCGTCGTCGTGGACGGCGCAGGCGAGGGCCGCCTCGAACAGGGGAAAGCCCTCGTCCGGTCCCGCCCCGACCTGCGTCAGGAATGCCTCGGCCTCGTCCCGCGTCATGCTCAGGCGCCTTTCCACGCATCGGGAATATGGCGCGGCAGGCGGCCGGGGGCGAGGGCGATCAGGTCAAGGCGGATGGTGGCGCCTTTCAGGGCCGGGCGGCCAGCGGCGATGGCCATGGCCGACCGGCGCAGGCGCTCGCGCTGCTCGGCGTGAACCGCCTCAAGGGCGTTTTCGAGCGTCGTGCGCCGCTTGACCTCGATCACCGCCAGCACGCCGCCCTTGAGGGCCAGGATGTCGATCTCGCCCTGCGGCGAGGCCAGCCGGAAGCCGAGGATGCGATAGCCGCGCGCCATCAGCAGCAGGGCGGCCAGCACCTCGCCGCGACGGCCCGAGCGCCGGGCCGCCTGGCCGCGCGCGCTGCGGGCCGCCGTCATCCGGCGTCCTTGAGGGCCAGGGCACGGCGGTAGAGGTCGCGGCGGTTGAGGCCCAGGGACTTCGCCACCTCCGACGCCGCCTCGCCCGGCGCCAGCCGCGTCAGGGCCTCGGCCAGGGCCAGGTCGGCGTCGGCCTCGCTGGCGATCTCGGCGACGCCGGGTCCCACGAGGACGACGATCTCGCCCTTCGGCTCTTCCAGAGCGGGATCGATGGCGAGCTTGTCGAGCGTGCCGCGCACGGCGGTCTCGTAGAGCTTGGTCAGCTCCCGCGTCACCGCCGCCTGGCGCGGGCCGAACACGGCCAGCATGTCCTCCAGACTGGCGCGCAGGCGCGGTCCGGTCTCGTAGAAGATCAGCGTCGCCCGGGCCTGGGCGAACTCGGCCAGGAAAGTGCGGCGCGCGGCGCTCTTGGGCGGCGTGAAGCCGGCGAACAGGAAGCGGTCGGTGGGCAGGCCGGCCAGGGTCAGGGCCGCCAGCGCCGCCGAGGGGCCGGGGATCGGAAACACCCGAAAGCCGGCCTCGACCACCTCCTTCACCAGCCGGTAGCCGGGATCGGAGACCAGCGGCGTGCCTGCGTCGGAGACCAGGGCGATGCTCTGGCCGGCCTCCAGCGCCGCCATGATCCGCGGCCGCGCGCGCTCGGCCGCGTGCTCGTCATAGCGCGCCATGGTCTTGCTGAGGCCATAGGCGGCCAGCAGTTTGCCGGTCACCCGGGTGTCCTCGGCCAGCAGCAGGTCGCAGCCGTGCAGCACGTCCAGCGCCCGCAGCGTGATGTCGCGCAGGTTGCCGATCGGCGTCGCCACCACATAGAGGCCAGGCTCCAGCGGGACGTCGGACAGGGGCGGCGGCGGCGGGTGACGGGACAAGCTCAGGCTCCGAAGCGGAACTGGAGAGCGCCTTGCCCGCTGTCGTCAGTCAAGGGATAGAAGCACAGGGTCTTCGCCCGGAGCATCGTTCGATGAAGAAGCTGATCGCCGGATTCGTGCTGCTCGCCGTCGTCGCGGTGGCGATCCTCGGAGCCTGGTGGTGGTTCGATGTCCGCCAGAGACCGAAGGTCATTACGAAGAACCAGGCCGAGATCGCGCGCCTGCTGGAGACCGCCGGCTGGGTGTCGCCCGGTCGGACCGGGCCCAGGCTCTACATGGTCAGCTACCGCGACTGCCCGGGCTGCGAGCAGTTCAGGGTCGAGAACTTCGCCGACCTGCATGAAGCCCAGGTCGACACCCGGGTCATCGTCGTCGCCCGCCCCGACCTCAACGGTCAGGCGCGGTCCACTCCGGCCGAGCGGGCCACGGTGGCGGAGCTGTGGATCGGCCGCAGCTGGCCGCTGTACGAGCGCTGGACCGCCGAGGCCGCCGCCGCCTGGACCGCCGTCGGCATCGCGCCGGTCGAGGGCGACATGGCCCGCACCGCCGTGATCGAGGCCGGGCGCGGGCTGGAGGACCGGCTGACGCCGCTGCTCAGGACCAACGGCGCCGCGTTCGACTATCCCGTTCTCGTCTGGTGGTCCGCCGACGGCGAGATGAAGACCTGCGCCTGCACCACCAAGGCGTCCGCCAAGGCCCTGCGCCGGGACCTCGGCGTTCAGTAGGCGGCCTAAAGTGGCGCGAACTTCGCGGTGAAGTGGCCGGTGATGACAATTCACGTAGCTACAAATATCTTGACGCGACCGGAGTTTTCGTGGCTACGTAAATTACGCCGTTCTTCCTTGTGGCGCGTCCATTTCTCCAAGGGAACTTCGAATGATCAGCGACCCGCCGAAGTTCACCCGATGGAATCCACGAGATGGAACTCGAGTACGATGACGAAAAGCGTGCGCTGACCCTTGAACACAGGGGTCTGGATTTTGCCCACGCGGACAAACTGTTTGAAGGAATGACTCTCACGATCGAGGACGACCGTATCGACTACGGAGAGAGCCGCTATCAAACCGTCGGACAACTGGACGGGAAGATCGTCATGGTCGTCTGGACACCGCGTGGCGAAGCACGCCGCATCATTTCGATGAGAGAGTGCAATGCCAAAGAACGAGAAGCCTATCAGCGCGCCGTGGGCTGATCCCGACGAAGCGCCCGAATGGACGCCCGAGGTGTTCGAACGCGCCGAGATCCGGCATGGCGATCAGATTGCGCGACCGGCGACCGGCACGCTTGCCAGGCGTGGCCGACCCAAGCTGGAACAGCCGAAGAAGCAGGTCACCCTGCGACTGGACCAGGATGTCATCGACCGGCTCCGCGCCGACGGACCGGGATGGCAGAGCAGGATCAACGCGATTCTGAAGAAGGCGGTGGAGACCTGACGTCCACCGCCTTTCGCGTTGCTACAGCGGCGCGAATTTCGCGGTGAAGTGGCGCATGGCGGTGGGCTGCCAGGTGATCTTCATGCCCTTCAGCGCGTCCTTGCGGGCCACGATCTCCTCGAAGACCTCGACGATGTAGTCGGCGTGGCTCTGGGTGTAGACGCGGCGCGGGAAGGCCATGCGGACCAGGTCCATCGGCGCCTCCACCTCTGTCCCGTCGGGCTTGAGGCCGAACATCACCGTACCGATCTCGCAGGAACGGATGCCGCCTTCCAGATACAGCGCCACGGCCAGGGCCTGACCGGGATATTCCTTCGGCGGGATATGCGGCAGCAGCCGGCGGGCGTCGATGAACACCGCGTGGCCGCCGGTCGGCCGCACGATCGGCACGCCCATCGCCTCCAGCCGCTCGCCGATGTAGGCCATGCTGCGCAGGCGGTAGCGCAGGTAGTCCTCGTCGATGATCTCGACCAGCCCCTGGGCGATGGCGTCCAGGTCGCGGCCGGCCAGCCCGCCGTAGGTCGGAAAACCCTCGGTCAGGATCAGCCGGTTGCGCGCCGCCTGGGCCAGGTCGTCGTCGTTGAGGGCCAGCCAGCCGCCGATGTTGGCGAAGGCGTCCTTCTTGGCCGACATGGTCATGCCGTCGGCGTCGGCGAACATGTCGCGGACGATGTCCTTCACCGAGCGGCCCTCCTGGCCGGGCTCGCGCATCTTGATGAAGTAGGCGTTCTCGGCGAAGCGGCAGCCGTCGATGATGAACGGCTTGCCGTGGGCTTTCGCGATCTTCGCGGTCGCCCGGATGTTTTCCAGGCTGACCGGCTGACCGCCGCCGGCGTTGTTGGTGACGGTGATCATCACGCAGGGGACCGCCGCGCCGTGCTGGGCGAGGTAGGCCTCCAGCCGGTCCAGGTCCATGTTGCCCTTGAACGGATGCAGGCTGGTCGGGTCCAGCCCTTCGGCGATGACCAGGTCGGCGGCCTCGGCGCCCGTCGACTCGATATTGCCCCGGGTGGTGTCGAAGTGGGTGTTGGACGGAATGAACTTGCCGGCCCCGCCGAGGATCGAGAACAGGATGGCTTCCGCCGCCCGGCCCTGGTGGGTCGGGATCACGTACTTGAACGGCATCAGGTCCTTCACCGCCGCCTCGAAGCGGAAGAAGGACGGGCTGCCGGCGTAGCTTTCGTCGCCCGACATCAGGGCGGCCTGCTGCCGGGCGCTCATCGCCGAGGTGCCGCTGTCGGTCAGCAGATCGATCAGCACATCGTCGGAGTGCAGGGCGAAGAGGTTGTAGTCCGCCGCCGCGATCAGGCCGGCCCGTTCGTCCCGCGTGGTCATGCGGATGGGCTCGACCGCCTTGATGCGGAAGGGCTCGATGATGGTTCTCATGGGTCTGTTTCCATTGAAGCGCGGCGCAACGCGCGCTAACCGGGTTGGCGATGCCTTTATCCGTCCGCGCCGCCTACCGCGAGCGCCTTTCCGCAGGGGAGATCAGACCCGACGCGGCCCAGGAGGCGGCGCTCGGCGCGCTGTCACGGCTGGAGGGCGACCTCAACGCCTTGTCCGAACCGGGTTTCTCGTTCTTCCGCAAGCCGAAGGGCGCGCGCGGCGTCTACCTTTGGGGGCCTGTGGGGCGCGGCAAGTCCATGCTGATGGACCTGTTCTACGACTCCGCGCCGATCACGAAGAAGCGGCGGGTCCACTTCCACGTCTTCATGGCGGAGGTCCACGCGAGCATCGACGCCTGGCGCAAGGGCGACGCGGCGGCCCGCAAGGCGCGTTTCGGCCAGAGCAAGGGCGACGACCCCATCGCCCCGACCGCCGAACTGATCGCCGAAGAGGCCCGGCTGCTCTGTTTCGACGAGTTCCAGGTCACCGACATCGCCGACGCCATGATCCTGGGCCGGCTGTTCGAGCAGCTGTTCGCGCTGGGTGTGACCCTGGTGACCACCTCCAATCGGCCGCCTGACGACCTCTACAAGGACGGCATCAACCGCCAGCTGTTCCTGCCCTTCATCGCCATGCTGAAGGAGAAGCTGGAAGTCGTCAGCGTGCGCGGACCGGTGGATTTCCGCCTCGACCGCCTGCGCGGCGCGCGCACCTGGCTGGCGCCGGCTGACCCTGACAACGAACGGACCTTCGACAGGCTCTGGGCCGACATGCTTGGCGGGACGCCCGAGACCGGCGCGACGCTTGAGGTGCTGGGCCGCCGGCTGCATCTGCCCCGCGCCAGCGGCGGCCTGCTGCGGGCGAGCTTCCGCAGCCTCTGCGACCATGCGCTGGGACCGCAGGACTACCTGGCCGTGGCCGGGCGGTTCCACACGGTGTTCCTGGAGGATGTCCCGAAGCTGGTCCCGGCCAGGCGCGACGCGGCCAGGCGCTTCAACACCCTCATCGACGCCCTCTACGAGGCCGAGGCCAAGCTGGTCGCCCTGGCCGCGGTCGAGCCCGAGCGGCTCTATCCGGAGGGTGACGGGTCGTTCGAATTCGAACGCACCGTCTCGCGGCTGCAGGAAATGCGCTCGACCGACTGGCTCGAACGCGTCAGGGACTGAACAACAAGCAACGGGAGGAAGAACACTATGTTTTCGCACATCATGGTCGGGACCAACGACCTCAAGAAGGCCAAGACCTTCTACGACGCCCTGCTCGCCACGCTGGGCGCGCCGCCGTCCTTCGTCGATGGCCACCGCATGTTCTACATGCACGGCGGCGGCGTGTTCGGCGTGTCCGAGCCGATCAACGGCGAGCCTGCCTGCCACGCCAACGGCGGCACCATCGGCTTCACCTGCGCCTCGCCCGAACAGGCCGACGCCTGGCATGCGGCCGGCGTCGCCAACGGCGGGACCACCTGCGAGGACCCGCCCGGCGTCCGCGAAGGCGGCATGGGCAAGATGTACCTCGCTTACCTGCGCGACCCCGACGGCAACAAGCTCTGCGCCATCCACCGGATGTAGCGGCAAGGGGAGCGGCGGGATCCGTCGCTCCCATCGCGCGTGTATCGCGCCCGTTGCTACGGCGAATCACTCGGCGCATAGTTCAGCCGATCGGAACCGGAATGAACGCCATCTCACCATGGAGAGTCGCTTCCCACGAGGGGGCCTTCACCACCTCGCAGGTCGGTCGACTTGTGGGGCGCGATGCGTCTGAGATCGCGAGATGGACCAAGGGTGCCAGCCCACTTATCAGCTCTGACTATGAGCCGCTCGAAGGACGGATTGTTCTTTCGTTCGATGCCTTGATCGAGGCCCGACTGGTCTCTCACATGCTGAGACAAGGGGTTTCAATCCGAACCCTGCGCGAAGTGTCCCGGCGACTGAAGTCGACTTCCGGCGTCGCTCACCCGTTCGCGCTGGACCGGAAGATTGTCTCGGAAGGCTTCCGGCTGTTCGAGCAGGAGGGTGACCGTCTGGTCAACCTCGCCAACGATTGCTATGCCGAGCCCGACCTCATGCGGCCGGTCCTTCAGGGCAAGGTCGTTTTTGATCGTGGCCGAGCGTCGCACTACATCCCGTATCCCGCTGAACTGCCGCACGTGAGGATCGACCCCCGGGTTGCCTTCGGGCGCCCCGTGGTCGTCGCCAATAGGCGCGCCGTGCCCACGGAGAAGCTGGCCGTGGTTGCGCGGACGGAGGGTTTGGTAGCCGCCGCTGACTGGTATGGCGTTCCTGAAGGCGACGTAGAGCAAGCCTTGGCTTTCGAGGCGCGGCTGGCGGCGTGACGCTGATCCGCTTCGATGAAAACCTGTCCTATCGAATACCGAATGCGCTTCGGGAGCTTCGCCTACCTCCGGATATCACAATCGAAACCCCGGCCCAGGCGGATGAGCAGGGTTTGGATGATGTCGACTGGATCACCGCCTTTGCGGCTAGAGGCGGCCGGTGCGTGGTGTCGGGCGACGAAAAAATGCGTGATCGGCCTCCGGAGCGGGCAGCGTTGGAGAGCGCCGGACTGATCGCCATCTTTCCGCCTGAGGGACGCTTCTGGATGCCCTTGAGCACGTTGGGTCAGGCAGCGTTCCTGATCCGCTGGTTCCCTGTGATCGCGGAGCTGGCTCGGTCGGCCGAGCCGGGCGCGCATTTTCGGCTTCCCGGAGCCTGGACCACGATCAGCGCTGAGACGGTGAGGCGTCTCTCCAGGATCACGAACGGCGAATAGACGCGCGGAGAGATCGGTGCGATTGAATCGCAAGAGGCCCCGCTTCGTTGACACTCGCGCCCCGGCGGTTAAATCCCGTGCCGCTGCATGAAAGCCTGCGCAACAACGAGTCCCAGATGACCGAAGCTTCGCCAGGGGTCCGCGAGCGGCCCCTTTCGCCCCATCTCCAGGTCTGGCGCTGGCATGTCACCATGGCGGGCTCGATCCTGCATCGCGGCAGCCTGATCGCCCTCTATGTCGGAATCCTGATCCTGGTCGGCTGGCTGCTGTCGCTCGCCGCTGGTCCGGACGCCTATGCGAGCTACATGGGCCTGCTCGGGTCGCCGCTCGGCAAGCTGGTGCTGCTGGGCCTGACCTTCGCGTTGTTCTTCAACCTGTCGAGCATGGTGCGGCACATGATCTGGGACGTGGGCAAGGGTTTCCGGCCGAAGTTCGCCGACACCATGACCATCGCCAGCCTCGTCTTCGCCGCCGTCGCCACGGCCGCGGTGTGGCTGATCGCCGCCAGCACGGGAGCCCTGTGATGGCTGGAACCAGCGCCAACTTCCGCACGCCGCTGTCGCGGGCCCGGGGCCTGGGCGCCGCCAAGCACGGCGCCGGCCACTTCATCGCCGAGCGCGTCAGCGGCATCGCCCTGATCCCGCTGGCCCTGTGGGCCGCCTTCTCCGGTCCGATGCTGGCCAAGGGCGATTTCGCCTCGGTCTCGACCTGGCTGGCCCAGCCGCTCAACGCGGTGCTGGCCGGACTGTTGGTCGTGGTCGGCTTCTTCCACCTGCGCCTGCAGATTCAGGTGGTGGTCGAGGACTATGTCGAGGGCTTCGTGGCCAAGACCGGCCTGCTGCTCCTCAACCTCTTCGTCTGTGTCCTGGGCGCCGCCCTGGGCCTGTTCGCCATCCTCAAGGTGGCCCTGCTGTCGGGAGCCCTTTGATGGCCGCCTACAAGTTCATCGACCACAAGTTCGACATCGTGGTCGTGGGCGCCGGCGGCTCGGGGCTGCGCGCCGCGCTCGGCTGCGCCGCCGCCGGCCTCAAGACCGCCTGCATCACCAAGGTCTTCCCGACCCGCTCGCACACGGTCGCCGCCCAGGGCGGCATCTCCGCCTCGCTCGGCAACATGGGCGAGGACGACTGGCGCTGGCACATGTACGACACCGTCAAGGGGTCGGACTGGCTGGGCGACCAGGACGCCATCGAGTACCTGACCCGCAACGCCCCGGCGGCGGTCTATGAGCTCGAGCACTGGGGCGTGCCCTTCTCGCGCACCCCCGAGGGCAAGATCTACCAGCGCGCCTTCGGCGGCATGACCCGCAACTACGGCGAGGCCCCGATCCAGCGCACCTGC